>NZ_BAOL01000186.1 GCF_000350145.1 Ilumatobacter nonamiensis YM16-303
ACGCCGCCGCTGCCGCGGCCCGATCCGGTGGGGCACCCGCGGCGAGCGCGGCACCGATCAGTCCGGACAGCACGTCACCGGACCCGGCGGTGGCGAGGCGTTGGTCACCACGGTCGACGAGGAGGACGCCGCCGGGCGCGCCGTCATCACCCCAGCCCAGCGCCTCGTAGCCGTCCGCCTCGAAGTGGGATGGCGGCGGTGAGGCGATGACCGTGGTCGGACCTTTCAACAGCACGGTCGAATCGAACTCGTCCGCGGCGGCGCGGGCGGATGCGATGCGATCGACGGAGGGCCGCTGGCCGGTCAGCTGGGCGAACTCACCGTCGTGCGGGGTGAGCACCGTGGAGAGTTGGCGCCGACGCAGGAGCGGCTCGGCACCGTCACGGCTCCGCGCGACGGCGAACAGTGCGTCACCATCGACGACGACGGGAACCGGGGCGTCGCCGATGCACTCACGAGTCGCCGTCAACGTGTCGTCGCCGCGCCCGAGACCCGGACCGATCACGAGGGCACCGAATCGGCCGATGTCGTCGAGTGCGGCCTCACCGAACCCGCCCACCGGGATCTCACGCTGGACGACTTCGCTGCGCGTGTGCGGACGGCAGCCCGGCGCGGAGAGAGAGACGAGCCCGGCTCCACCGCGTGCGGCAGCGGCCGTGCACAACTCTGCGGCGCCAGGCATCCCGGGACTCCCGGCGATCACCTTGACCGCGCTCTTCCACTTGTGGCTGTTGGAGGGCCGAGTCGGCCACCACGACGCGACGTCCGTTGCCTCGACGAGGTGACACCGGATCGCGCCGGTGTCGAGCCCGATGTCGACGACCTCGACCTCGCCCGCGAGCGCCGCGCCGTCTCCGAACACGAGCCCGGGTTTGAGCGCTTGGAAGGTGACGGTTCGATCGGCACGGAGCACGGCGGGTCCCGCCTCTCCGGAGAGCGAGTCGACGCCGCTCGGGATGTCGACCGCCAGGACCGGAGCGTCGCCGATCCCGGGAGCGGTCCACGGTCGTGCCGCTTCGGCCCGGAACCCGGTGCCGAACGCGGCGTCGATCACGAGGTCGGCCGGCGGCAGCTCCTCGGGGCATGCCTTCACGTCGAAGACGCGGACGCGCACGCCCCGCGCCTGCAGTCGTTCGGCAGCGTCGCGGCCGTCAGCGCCGTTGTTCCCTGCCCCAGCGATCACGTTCACTCGCCGGCCGTACGTTCCGCCGAGCAGGTCGAGGGCGGCCCGGAAGACCGCTCCCCCGGCGCGATGGATCAGCACCTCGACGGGCTCCGGCGCGGCGGCGTCGATTGCCCGCATCTCGTCGGGCGTCACCACCGGGATCATGGATCCGAGTCTGCCACCCCGCGACTGATTGTGTCAGACCAGCCCCGGCACACGGATCGTCGCGTCAGGCGCCGATGAGGCTGTCGCGCAACTCGCGCTTCACGAACTTGCCGTTGGCGTTGCGCGGCAGCGCCTCGTCCATGAACCAGACCCGCTCGGGAATCTTGAACTTCGCGAGACGGCCATCGAGGAACGCTCCGAGACCGGCTTCGTCCAGGGTGGCGTCGGGCGTCCGGACGATCGCCACGCCGACGATCTCGCCCAGGCGATCGTCCGGCACGCCGAACACGGCGGCCTCGGCCACATCGGGATGTTCGTAGACCGCGGCCTCGACCTCGGAGCAGTACACGTTCTCACCGCCGCGCAGCACCATGTCCTTGGCGCGGTCGACGATGAACACGAACCCGTCATCGTCGATCGTGGCGATGTCACCGGTCCGGAACCAGCCCTCGGGAATCGATTCGGCTGTCGCATCCGGGCGATTGAGGTAGCCCTTGATCACGATCGAGCCACGCACGCAGAGTTCGCCCCGGCCACCCGGCTCCGTGACCTCGTCACCGAGGTCGTCGATCAGCTTGGCGTCGAGCACCGGGACCACGCGGCCACACGACGAGGGCTTGGAGGTGTAGAGCGCACCCGAGTTCGCCGTGACGATCCCGTGCGTCTCGGTCAGCCCGTAGCCGGTGCTCGGTGCGCCGCCCTTCAGCGATTTGTCGATCTTGTCGACGAGGTCGGGCTGCACCGGCGCCCCACCACCGCCCATTCCGGCGATGGTCGAGGTGTCACGGGTCGACCAGTCGGGGTGCATCAGCAGTTCGCGACTCATCGTCGGGACACCCGAGAAGTTCGTGACTCCCTCGCGTTCGATCAACTCGAGCGCCCGTCCTGCGTCCCACTTGTACATGAACACGATCTTCGAGCCCGAGATCGTGGCGGGGTGGAGCAAGCAGTTGTTCGCCGTGACATGGAACAGCGGAGTCGGAGCCATGAACACGTTCTGCGCCGGTGCGGCGGGCGCGGCGTCTGGCTCCTCACCGGACGCAGCAGTCACCTTCGCCGCCGCGGCCGCACCGACGGCCGCCATGAACGCGAGGTCGAGCAGGTTGTGCACCGATCCGCGGTGGGTGAGCTGGGCGCCCTTCGGAAAGCCCGTGGTCCCCGAGGTGTAGAAGATGCAGGCGTCGTCATCGGGATCGATGTCGGCCGGCGGGAGGTTCGCGGGTGCCGTGGTCGGGTCGATCGCGTCGTCCCAGCGTTCGGCGTCGTCGGGCAGTTCACCGTCGTAGCGGACCGTGATGAGGTGGAGCGGCAACGGATCCTCGCCACCGCGGATGTCGTCGAGGACCGGGACGATCCGCTCGACTCGCTCACGGTCACAGATCAACACCTTGGGCCGGGAGTCGGAGAGCCCGAATTCCATCTCGTCGGTCGTCCACCACGCGTTCATCCCGACGCACGCCGCGCCGATCGAGACGATCGCCCAGTACGAGAACACCCACTCGGGGTAGTTGCGCATCGCAACCGCCACGCGGTCGCCCTGCCGAACACCGAGGTCGTCGACGAGGTGCTGCGCGAGCGACTTGATGATCGCGTCGGCCTCGGCGTACGTGAAGCGTTCGTCCTCGTACACCACGTAGTCCGCGTCACCGTGACCGGCAGCGAGTTCCCAGACCATGCGCATCGAGGGCGGGGCCGAGTCGAAGACCCGCATCGGCACGCCGCGGACCTCGATTTCCGTCATCGCGAACGGACCGCCAGGTGCCGTCAGTTCGTTCCAGGCTTCGGTGTACTCCTCGATCATGGTCGCCATGATCGCAGCGTGACCCCCGTCGCACCAATTGCCCGGAGAGCGGACGTGCTCACTCGGCGATGACGTAGGCGGCGGCGGTCGTGTCGGAGTGGGTGAGGCTCAGGTGCCAGCGGCTGACGCCCGCCGCGTCGGCGAGCTCGAGCGCGCGGGACGTCACCCGCAGCGACGGCTCGCCCGACTCGGCCCGTTCCACCCACACGTCGTGGAACCCGAACGCGCCGAGGCCGAGTCCGAGCGTCTTCATCACCGCTTCGCGCGCCGCGAAACGCGCCGCCAGCGATGGCACCGGATCGGACTTCGGAGCGACGTAGGCCAACTCGGTCGCGGTGAACAGCCGCGTCCGCATCGACGGCGTCCGCGCGAGCGAGGTGCGGAACCGCTCGATGTCGACCAGGTCGATGCCGATCCCGATGATCACGATGTCACCTTTGTCGGACTCAGGCCCGGAAGAGTTCGGCGGTGTCGATGACCGGGCCGATCAACAACTGCTCGACGGGGATCTCACCGAGCAACGACTCGTCGAACGAGCCCTCGGTCTCGGTCACCGTGTCGACGAGGCGGTCGTAGCGACGGTCGTAGCCCTGCAGAACACCGCGGATCACGTCGGTCGGACAGATGTCGTGGAACTCGACGTGGAGCAGGGTCAGCCCGGTGGTCTCGCCACCCTTCACCTCCGGGACGAAAATCAACGTGCGGCCGTCGCGCCGCCCCTTGCCGACGAGCACCTCGCGCTCGGACGCCACCCGGTGCTTGGTGCCGCGCAGCGCGGTCACGCCGTCGACGCGACTCTGCAGATCCCATGACACCCCGCCGCGGTCGATGATCGTGACCGTCTCGTTCTCCGGATCGATTCCGTACCGCGTGAAACCCCGGACGTCGGCGATCGCGGGGTCGAGGTCGGCGAGGATCTTGAGCGTGCGGTAGCTGAGCACGTCGCGGCCGGCGCCGGCATCGAGTACCGCTTGGACGAGCGGGCGATCCATGATCCCCTCGTCGCTGCGGGAGATCCCGACGGTGACGGTCTTGGCCTGGTGCTTGATCGTGTCGACCGGACGGGTGAGCTCGTCGATCGCGTGCGTGAGTGCAGCGACCAGGTCGTCGATCAACGACGAGGGCGTGGCGACCTTGCCCGACGAGCGCTGATAGGCCTCGACCGGTCGCTCGTCCGCGAGGTCGCGAAACATCCCGCTGAGTCGCACCGCGGTGGCTGCCTCGAGGTGACCGTTGTAGACGCCGGCGCGCAGGCCGTCGTGGAACCGGGAGTTGACGGTGTCCAGGTCACGGCTCAGACGACGCAGCGCCTCGTCGCCCGACATCTGATCGCCGACCAGCTCTTCGATCACCTCGCGCGCCGTGCGCAACGGGTGCGCCGACGCATCGATCGCGAGCGCCGCTTCGTAGCCGAACAGATGGCCGACCATCGCCGACAGGATGAAGCCAAGTGTGGGATCGACCTGGGGCACCTCGATGACGGCGTCGGCATGGAACCGCGTCTCACCCTCGGTGGCGAACACGATCGGCGTCGCCTTGTGCGCCTTGAAGATCGCCACTTCCTTCGCCACGTCGTCGGCGGTCGAACCTTCGAGGCCTGCCGCGCAGACGAGGATCAACGGCTCGGACGACAGGTCGATGTGCTTCTTGTCCTCGGTCGAGTCACAAGCCATCGACTTGTAGCAGAGCTCGCTCAGCTTGATCCGCACCTCTTCGGCGGCGACCTTGTTCGGGCCGTTGCCCACGACCGCCCAGTACCGCTTCGGCGGGGCGAGGCGACGGGCTGCGTCCGCGATCACCCCGCGGAGCGACAGCGTGGTGCGCATCGCGTCGGGCATCGCACGGAGCGAGGCGAGGAGTTGGGTTCGCCGCTTCGGGTCGCCCAGGCCGGTCGCCTCGGCGATCGCACAGCCGAGCAACGCTCCGGCCGCGACCTGGGAGTAGAACGCCTTCGTCGACGCGACGCTCATCTCCACGTCGCGACCATCGGAGGTGTACATCACCCCGTCGGCCTTGTCGGTGAGATCGGAACCGCGGCGGTTGACGATGCCGATGACGTGACCGCCGCGCGAACGGATCAGGTCGACGGTGCGGTTCGTGTCGGTCGTGGTGCCGGACTGGCTGACGGCGATCGCGAGCGTGTCGCTCATGTCGCGTCGGAGATGGAACCCGGACAGTTCGGTCGCCGTGATCGCATCGACGTCGAGTGACGAATCGAGCAGCTCCTCGAGGACCTCGGCCGTGCTCTGACCTGCCACCGCCGCGGTTCCCTGACCGATCACTCGGAAACGGGTGATCGTGCCGTCGGCGAGTCTGGCTGCGATCTCGGGTGGCAGGGCGCGGTCACCGACGACGGCGCGAAGGCCGCCGTCCGCGTCGGTCGCGATCTTGCCGCGGAGCGTCTTCGCGAAGCTCGACGGCGACTCCGAGATCTCCTTCAGGAGATAGTGCGGCGCGTCGCCACGGTCGATGTCGCGCGTCGTGACCTCGGCGGTGACGACGTCGTCGGTCGTGACGGGCAGCTCGGTCCCGTCGTACTTGTAGCGGTCGATCCCGGCCAGCATCCCGGCATCGTCGGCGTGGATCGCGACGATCTCGCCGCCCTGCTCTCCGTCCATCCGCACGTATCGTGCGGTCTCCTCGACCACGCCGTAGGGCTCGCTGGCCACCACGAAACAGTCGTCGGCCAGACCGACGTAGAGCCCCTGCCCACTCCCCCGCAATGCGAACAGCATCGTCGACGGGTCGGCCGCGCTCACCGCGCCGATCGCGACCGAGCCCTCGAAGGTCGACACCGTTCGGCGGAACGCGTCGACCGTCTTGACGCCGTCGGCCAGGTGCCGGGAGACGATCGCCGGGATGACCTTCGCATCGGTGGTGATCGGTCCGGCGATCCGCAGACCGTGCTCGGCGCGCAGGTCTCCGTGGTTGTCGACGTCGCCGTTCAGCGCGGCGACCACGTACGGCGCGTGCGCCTGTTCCTCGCCGGAACGCTCGACCTCGACCGAGTTCAGGGGGTGGGTGTTCGGCTCGCTGATGATGCCGACGCTGGCCCAGCGGGTGTGACCGAGCAGCGCCACCCTGGCGCTCGGTGACGACACCGCCCGTCGCAGGAGACCGTCGGCCGCGAGCGTCGCTCGAAGAGCCGCCGTGTTGTCACCGAGTTCGCCGATCTCGGCCGCTTCCTTGTAGACGAACGAGAGCACGGAGCGGTCGTCCCCGTCAACCGTCGACACGACGGAGCCGTTCTCGAACAGCGGGTCCTCACCGCGGCCGGCGACCAGGGCGGCGAGCGAGTCCGGATCGATGTCGTGACCCCACACGTAGAGGTGGATCCCCGCAGAGTCACGCCCGCGGACCTCGAGACGGTCGATCGACGAGAAGGCCTGTTGAACGACGAGGTACGCGGCGAGCGCGGAGGGAGTTGCGTCACGTCCGGCGAGCGCGGTGACCTCGCGCGCGGTGCGGAAACGGTCGTTGCGGATGGCCCACACCGCGTCGGCGAGCTCGAACAGTTGCGCGTTGGCGGTCTCGAGTTCGTCGGCCGACAACTGCCCTGGGTTCTGGTCCAGTTCGGTTTCGCGCTCGGCGCGGAACGCGTCGAGACGGTCGAGGCGACTGGTCAGCGCGGCGATCAGATCGCTCTGTCCGCTCAGCGCGAGCACTCCGGGCACGCCGCGGAGCGCCGTGTCGACCGAACGGGTCGCGTCGGCCACGGCGGGAACGTCCGGGATCGATTCGATCGCCGCATCGAGGCCGCCCAACAGGTTCTCGGCCCGAGGCGTCGGTCGGGTCGCAGGACGGCTCAGAACGCCGATGATGCCGCACATGGCCATCCACGCTATCCACCCGCCAATGTCCATCGGTGCCAGGTCCCCACCGACATCCGACCCCACGGCTCCTGCGCCGGCGATGGTCGACGCGGACTCGGCGCGTGAGGCCGCGCCTCACCCAAACGGGTGAGGACCACACTGAGGGTGGCGCTCGACCGATCGAGCGACTACTTTCGCCGCAGCGAGCGGCAGCGGGTCACCTGAACAAGCGAGATGACATGCCCCACGCGCCTACGACACACCCTGGTTCCTCCGCACTTCCGCGTCCGTCCTCTCGACGACGTCCGAACTCCGAGAGACGCCGACGTTGGCGCGATCTCCTGTTCCTGACCACGATTCCCGGACTGATCGGCCTCGCCGTCGCGGGCGGCGGAGCTGTCGACGCTCAACCTGCCGACGCCGAGTCGTACGTCGTTCTCCTCGGCACGGATCCGGTTGTCGCGTACGAGGGTGACGAACCCGGACTCGCGGCGACGGCGGTGGACGACGGCGAGAAGCTCGATGCGACGACGCAGGCAGTCGAGGAGTACGTGGACTTCCTCGAGGTCGAACAGGCCGAGGTGATCCGGGAGGCCGGCATCGACAACTCGGCGGTCGGCGAGAACTTCACCTACGTGTTGAACGGCTTCGAGGCAGATCTCACCGCTCCCGAGATCGCCGCACTCGATCGTCTCCCCGAGGTCGCCAAGGTCGTCCCGAACGATCTGCAACAGCTCGAGACCGAGGTCTCACCGGAGTTCCTCGGCCTCGACGACAAGAAGGGTGCGTGGGACACGGGCTACCTCGGTGACGATGTGGTCGTCGGAGTGATCGACACGGGGATCTGGCCGGAACATCCGTCTTTCGCCGACGATGGCTCGTACCCGACGCTCGACGGCTTCGGCGAGGTCCCCTGCGAATTCGGGGACACCGCGTACAACCCCGACGACGCCCCGTTCGCGTGCAACGACAAGCTGCTCGGCGCGCGCGACATGCGGATCGCCTACAAGGCGAACATCGGACCGGAGACCTTCGCCACCGCTCGCGACTACGACGGCCACGGGACACACACCGCGTCCACCGCCGCGGGCAACGCAGATGTCGCCGCCGAGATCTTCGGAATCGACCGCGGCATCGTGAGCGGGGTCGCCCCTCGTGCCCGCGTCATCGCGTACAGCGTCTGCGGTTCACTCGGCTGCTTCACCTCCGACCTCGCAGGAGCGATCGACACAGCGGTCGCGGACGGCGTCGACGTCATCAACTACTCGATCGGTGGCGGCGCCTCGCTGACCGATCCCGCCGACATCGCCTTCCTGTTCGCCGCCGACGCGAACGTCTGGGTCGCCACCTCGGCCGGCAACTCCGGCCCGGGAGCAGCGACGGTCGGCGGTCCCGCCACCGTTCCGTGGATCACCTCCGTCGGTGCGAGCACGACCGACCGCACGTTCAACAACGTGGTGCGACTCGGCAACGGACAGATCGCCACCGGCGTGAGCATCACCCCGGGGACCGGCGGAACCTTGCCCCTGGTCGATGCGGCGGCGCTGGGCAACGCCTTGTGCGACCCGGCGGTTCCGTTCGGAGAAGACGTCACCGGAAAGATCGTGATCTGCGAGCGCGGCGGGTTCGCGCGGGTCGACAAGAGCCTGGCGGTGTCCAACGCAGGCGGGGCCGGGATGATCCTCTTCAACATCGACGACGCCCAGGCGCTCGTCACCGACCTCCACTTCGTCCCGTCGACCCACGTCAACTTCACCACCGGATCGGCGATCAAGGCCTACGCGGCCGCGGCCGGTGCACAAGCACGGGCGTCGCTCACCGCCGGGACGGCCAACCCGACCCAGGGCTCGGTCATGGCCGACTTCTCGTCGCGTGGTGAGCACCCGATCTCGGCTGACCTCATCAAACCCGATGTGACCGCACCCGGTGTCAACATCCTCGCCGGCCACACGCCGTTCCCCGGTGCTGGTTCCAGCGGTGAGTTGTTCCAGTCGATCTCGGGCACGTCGATGTCGAGCCCGCACGTGGCCGGACTGTTCGCGCTGCTCCGCGAGGCGCACCCTGACTGGACCGCAGCAATGGCCAAATCGGCGATCATGACCTCGGCGCGCCAAAACGTGACCAAGGAGAACGCCACCACACCGGCCGACCCGTTCGACATGGGTGCCGGTCACGTCGACCCGTCGGGCAAAGCGGCGAAGAAGGGATCGTTGTTCAACCCCGGACTCGTCTACGACGCCGGTCTGTTCGACTACTTCGCCTTCCTGTGTGGAACCGATGACTCGGTGTTCATCGATCCGGCATCGACCTGCGGTCAACTCGAGGGAGCCGGCGAATCGACGGCGGCGACGGACCTGAATCTCGCATCGATCGGTGCCGGCGCCATCGTCGGTTCGATCACGGTGCAACGCACCGTGACCTCGGTTGCCGACACGACGCGCACATTCCGTCCGCAGATCGAGGCTCCTCCGGGATTCGAGGTGGGCGTCTCGACCAACAGGCTCCGTCTCGCTCCCGGCCAGTCGGCAACGTTCGATGTCACGATCACGAACGTCAGCGCTCCCATCGGTGACTGGGCGTTCGGTTCACTCACCTGGAAGAGCGGGAGCTTCGAGGTCCGCAGTCCGATCGCGGCTCGCGCCGAACTCTTCACGGCACCCGATTCCGTGCAGGGTGAAGGTGTCAGCGGAACGGTCGACATCCCCGTTCAGTTCGGCTACGAGGGTGCCTACACCGCCGCGGCTCACGGACCGGTTCCGGCACTCGTCGTCACCGACACCGTCTCCCAGGACCCTGATCAGACGTTCGACCCGGCAGACCCCGCAGGCACCGTGGCCATTCCGGTCACGACCTCCGGATCGGCGTTCGTCCGCTTGGCTCTCGACGTGGACGATCTGACCGTGCCGAACCCGAACGTCGACCTCGATCTGTACCTGGTGAACTCCGCCGGGGAGATCGTTGCCGCGTCCACCGCCGGAGGGACCGCCGAGTTGATCGAGGTGCCATTGCCGCCGGACGACAACTGGACGATGTACGTGCACGGATGGCAGACCGCGGGCGGCGACGTCGAGTTCAACCTCCGGACGTGGGATGTTCCGGCGACGCCCGGAACAGGTGCGCTCACGATCGAGGCGGCACCCGCGTCGGCGACGATCGGAGCCACGGAGATCGTGACCGCCGGATGGGACGGTCTCGACCCGGCCACGGAATACCTGGGAGCGGTGTCGCACTCCGACGGCTCCGGTCTCCTCGGCCTCACGCTGGTCGAGATCCAGACCGGTGGCGAGCCGGTGGCACCCGACGTCGAGCCCGAACCCGCGCCCGCCCCTGCGCCGGAGGAGCCCGCTTCCACCGAGCCGGTGGACACCGAGCCGGCCGAGCCGGTGGACACCGAGCCGGTCGACACGGAACCGGACGAGCCGACTCCCAGCGAGCCGGACGACGTGGACCCGGCCCCGACGACGCTCGCCGAGAAGATCGACGACTTCGTCGGGGATCCCGGCGCCGGCGGGTGATCTCCCCGTCGCGGCCGCCGGTCTCAGTTCGGGACCGGCGGCTGCGGCGCCGCGCAGTACGTGAGGTCGGCGGCCGATGTTCCGTGGTAGAACGCGGGCGCCCCGTCGGCCTCCAACACCACCCGGACCCCCGGTGTGATCACCTGGAGGTACTGCATCCCCTTCTGCGGGCAGCCGAGCGACGAGTCGCTCCACGTGACCTCCTCGACCTCGACCACGGAGATCGCCGACGCGTCGACGGCGCGGCGCTCGACCAGATCGGCGACCGCAACGTCCGCGAGCGCTTGCTGCGTCGGACTCAGTTCGGCGTCGCCACTGCTCGGAGTGGAATCCGGAACGGACGACTCGGCAGAGTCGTCGTCGACGGACTCGGACGGAGGCGAGACCTCGGGGTCGGTCATCGGTCCGGAGTCCGGAGCTCCGCTCTCGACGGACTCGCTCGTCGCAGCTGATGGCTCCGACGAGCCGCCGGATCCACACGCCGCACCCACGAGGGACGCGGCGACGAGCCCGAGCAGCGTTCGGCTGACCATGCGGTGGGAACGGGAGACAACGGTTGCCATGTGAGTTGGACGTCCTGACTCGTGCCCACGGTTCCACGATAGTCACCGACCCGAGGCCGGTCAGCGCGGTACGGTCGGCCGAATGAGCGACCCCGACGGACCGTCAGTCCCGACACCGGAAACCCCCGCGCCGCCCGCGGCTCCGCCTTCACCCCCGCCCGCGATGGCACCACCGGTGGCGCCGCCTCCCGTGGCGTTCGCTCCGCTCGGTCCTCCCGGAAAGCCCCGGTCGGTCGGACTCGTGATCCTGGTGTCGATCGTGACCTGCGGGATCTGGACCCTCGTCTGGTCGTTCCAGAACGGTGAGGAACTGAAGAACCACAACCGCACCGGACTCGGGGGCGTCGCCTATCTCTTCATCACGCTCCTGATCGGGCTGGTGACGATGTTCCTGATGCCCGGCGAGATCGAGACGATGTACCAGCGAGCCGGCAAGCAGTCCCCGGTCAGCGCGGTCACCGGACTGTGGTTCCTGCTGCCCATCGCCGGACCCATCGTCTGGTACGTCAAGGTGCAGAAGGCGCTCAACGCCCACTGGCAATCGCTCGGTGCTCCGCCTGCGACGGGGCTCTGACACGTCCGGTCGGATCGCCGACGACGAACCGACGTGACCCCGCAGAATGCGCGTCGGGGCCCGGCACCCACGCGCATCTCTAGGTGAAACGGGTACGGGCGATGTCGGCGAGGTCATCGGCGGCCGACTGGGCACGTTCGGCCGTCGGGGCTTCGACCATCACTCGGATCAACGGCTCGGTGCCGCTCGCCCGGAGCAGCACCCGACCGGACGAGCCGAGTTCGGCCTCGACGCGAGCCACGTCGTCGGCCAACTGCTCGGCCACATCGGGCACGCGGGTCGCGACACGCACGTTGACGAGCACCTGCGGGAGCGACGTCATCGCATCGGCCGCGATCTCGGCGAGCGGTCGTTCGCTGCGTTGAACCACGTCGAGCAGGGCGAGCGCCGTGAGCAGGCCATCGCCCGTGGTGGCGTGGTCGGTGAAGATCACGTGACCGCTCTGCTCGCCGCCGAGCGAGAACGCACCCGCAGCGAGCGCCTCGAGCACGTACCGATCGCCGACCGCGGTCTCGACGACCTCGATCCCGGCCGCGTCCATCGCGATCCTGAACCCGAGGTTGGTCATCACGGTCACGACGACGGTCTCCTCGGCCAACAGCCCACGACGCTGCATGTCGACCGCGCAGATGGCGATGATGTGATCGCCGTCGACGACGTTGCCCCGGTGGTCCACGGCGATCAACCGATCGGCATCGCCATCGAGCGCGATGCCGACGTCGGCACCGTGCTCGACGACAGCCGCGGCGACGAACTGCGGGAAGGTCGCGCCACAGCCGGCGTTGATGTTGCGGCCGTCCGGCGCATCGGACACGACGATCACCTCGGCACCCGCGGCCCGGAGCGCCGCCGGGCCCACTACCGATGCCGCACCGTTCGCAGCGTCGAGCACGATGCGCAGCCCGTCGAGTCGTCGGCCCTCGAGCACCCGCAGGACATGGTCGACATACCCGGTGGTCCCATCGATCTCGACGATCGTCGTGGCGCGGGCTTCGACGCCGATCGGGGGCACCCCACGGTCTGCGAGGGCATCCAGTTCCTGCTCGATCCGCGACTCGACCTGGTCGGACAGCTTGGTGCCACCGGGAGCGAAGAGCTTGATGCCGTTGTCGTCGAACGGGTTGTGCGAGGCGGACACCATCGCGCCCATCGCTCCCGTGCGCTGTGCCTCGAACGCCACCAGCGGGGTGGGGACGACACCCAGCCGGATCACGTCGACTCCCTCCGCGGCGAAGCCGTCGGTCAGCGCGGCGTCGAACGCGGGCGTGGATTCACGGGTGTCGCCGCCGATGACGACCGTCGAGGATGCTCCGGCGCCCAGAACGCGAGACGCCGCCCGTGCGAGACGGGCGGCGAACTCGGTGGTCAACTCGTCGTGGGCGACTCCGCGGACACCATCGGTGCCGAACTTCATCAGGTGAGGTTCTTCGGAGAGCGCGCCACGGACGAGCGGTCGGTCGGGAGACTGATCGGGTGGATCAGCGCTTGGTGAACTGAGGAGCCTTACGGGCCTTCTTGAGGCCGTACTTCTTGCTCTCCTTCTTTCGCGGATCACGCGTGAGGAGGCCAGAGGTCTTCAGGGTGTTGCGGGTCTCGGGGTCGAGGTCGACCAGCGAGCGGGCGATCGCCATGCGCAGTGCGCCGGCCTGGCCGCTTGCTCCACCACCGTGGATCGTGGCGGTGACGTCGTAGGACTCGCGGGTGTCGGTCACGTTCAACGGTTCGGCGACGACCATCTGCGATGCGTCGGTCGGGAAGTACGCCTCGAGCGGCTTGCCGTTGATGGTGAACACGCCGGTGCCGGGTCGCAGCGAGGCGCGGGCGACGGCGCGCTTGCGGCGGCCGGTGGTCTGGGTGAGCGGTGCAGTCATGTGATTCTCGTTCTCGTCAATCGTTCGTCAGTGCAGATGCAGGACCGCTCAGCGGGCCTTCGCGTGGTCGATGGCCATGGGGGTGGGCTGCTGCGAGGTGTGCGGGTGCTCGGCACCGGCGTAGACCTTGAGCTTGGTGAGCTGCTGGCGACCGAGCGGGCCCTTCGGCAGCATGCCGCGGATCGACTGACGGACAGCCTCTTCCGGCTTGCGTGCGTGCAGCTTGGCGTACGACTCCGACTTGATGCCGCCCGGGTAGCCCGAGTGGCGGTAGCGGATCGTGCGGTCGGCCTTGCCGGCGGTCATGACGATCTTGTCGGCGTTGATCACGATGACGTGATCGCCGGTGTCGATGTGCGGGGCGTAGATCGGCTTGTGCTTGCCTTTGAGGACGCGGGCGACCTCGGTGCACATGCGGCCGAGGACGAGGCCTTCGGCGTCGACGACGTGCCACTCACGCTGGGCTTGGATCTCACTCTGTTTCGGACTGTAGGTCGCCATTTCGGGCCTCTCTCTGCGGTCACGTCGGACCGGTTGGATTCGACTGCGTTGCCGCAGCATCCGTGGACGGGTCACCGACCCGCTCCAGGGAACCCCACAATGCTACGGCGCCGCCCCGACGCGCCCAACCTGTCGAGGGGCCCGACCACCCGTCACATCAGCACCGCGTCCGACGATCTGTGTGACCGAAAGTGACGACGGACGCGGATTCG
>NZ_BAOL01000185.1 GCF_000350145.1 Ilumatobacter nonamiensis YM16-303
GTTCGCGCACGGAGCGCCAGAACTGTTCACGAGATGCGAAGGATTACGGGGCGACGAGGGCGGCGCCGACGATGCCGGCGTTGTTCGCCATCGAGGCGACGACGATCTCGGTGTCGATCTCGATGTGGTCGAGCCATTTCTCCGGCTTCTTGCTGACCCCTCCACCGACGACGAACAGGTCCGGGCTGAACAGCTTCTCGACGTGCTCGAGGTAGTGCTGGACCTTCTTCGTCCAGTGGTGCCACGACCAGTCGTGGCGCTTGCGTGCGCTCGCCGCCGCCTTGCTCTCCGCGTCGTGTCCGTCGAGTTCGAGGTGACCGAGTTCGGTGTTCGGGACGAGCATGCCGTCGATGAACAGCCCGGATCCGATCCCGGTCCCGAACGTGAGCATCATGACGACACCCTTCCGGCCGGCAGCGACCCCGTAGCGGACCTCGGCGAGACCGGCCGCGTCGGCGTCGTTGATCATGTGGACCTCGACGCCGAGCGCGTCGGTGAACAGTGCGTCGGCGTCGACGTCGAGCCACGACTTGTCGATGTTCGCGGCGGACTCGACGTGGCCGTTGCGCACGACCGCCGGAAAGGCGCAGCCGACGGACCCCTCCCACTCGAGATGGCGGACCAACTCCACCACGACGTCGGCCATCGCCTCGGGCCGTGCCGGGTGCGGCGTGTCGATCCGAAAGCGGTCACTCAGCAGGTCGCCGGTCGCGAGGTCGACGATGGCCGCCTTCATCCCGGTTCCACCGATGTCGATTCCCAATGCC
This sequence comes from Ilumatobacter nonamiensis YM16-303, assembly GCF_000350145.1. Taxonomy (GTDB): domain Bacteria; phylum Actinomycetota; class Acidimicrobiia; order Acidimicrobiales; family Ilumatobacteraceae; genus Ilumatobacter_A; species Ilumatobacter_A nonamiensis. The sequence goes on from NZ_BAOL01000185.1 coordinate 768, forward strand.
CGCCCGGAGCGCTCGTCGTTCGTGGTCTGCACGATCGACCAACGTAGTGCCCGCGAGTCGCCCGACTCAGACCGCCGGCCTGCGGGCCTCCGACCACGTCATCCCGCGCTCGACATTCGGCTCACGAGGCAGGCCGAGCACGTGTTCGGCGACGATGTTGCGCTGGACGGCGAACGTGCCGCCTCCCAGTGTCAGCGCCGGGTGGAACAGGTAGCCGTAGTGCCAGATCGGGTCGACCTCGGGCGCGTCGTCGTCGGCGAAGTTGTTCTCGGTGGGCGTGCTCTTCATCGCCGCCGGAACACGGCCGGGCGGGCCTGACCCTTCGAGCATTCCGGACGCTCCCGCCAGATCCTTGGCCAGGGACAGCACGTGCTGACCGTGGTCGTCGGCCATGATCTTCTGGATCGAGGCCTCCGGTCCCGGGGTCTTGCCCTGGAGCGTGGCACTCAAGCTGCGGAACCGGTTGAGTCGGAGCAGTTCGGCCTCGATGTGGACATCGACCGCACGTTGCCGGAGCACGGGATCATCGATACCGCCGTTCTCCCTGATCAGATCGAACAGCAGCTCGGCCGAGGGACCCGAGCCCCACATCGAACCCGCCGACGACAGCGACACCCGCTCGTTGGACAGCGTCACCTTGGCCAATCGCCAGCCGTCGCCCTCGGCTCCGACCCGGTTCGCCACGGGGATCCGGACGTTGTCGAAGAACACCTGGTTGAACGAATGGGCGGTGGTCATGTCGACGATCGGCGACATCGACAGGCCCTCGGAGTCCATCGGCATGATGAAGTACGAGATGCCCTTGTGCTTCGGCTGATCGGGGTCGGTCCGCGCGATCAGGATGCCGAACTGCGAATGGTGCGCGCCGCTCGACCAGATCTTCGAGCCGTTGATCACGTACTCGTCGCCATCCCGCTCGGCGCGGGTCGCCAGGTTCGCGAGGTCGGATCCGGCCTCGGTCTCGGAGAACAGCTGCGACCAGAACTCCTCACCCGAGAAGATCTTCGGGAGGTACCGCTCCTTCTGTTCGGGGGTACCGGCGAGCAGGATCGTCGGTGCCGCCCACCCGATCCCGATCGCATTGCTCGGACGACGGACCTCGGCCCGGTGCAACTCGTCGTCGATCACCAGCTGCTCGATCGGATCGGCGTCGAGACCCCACGGAGCGGGCCAGTGCGGCACCACGTACCCGGCCTCGGCGAGTTGCCTGCCG
>NZ_BAOL01000184.1 GCF_000350145.1 Ilumatobacter nonamiensis YM16-303
CTCGACCGAATCCGAGCAGGTGTTGGAACGTGCCGACGGCTCCGCCGTGCCGCTGAACCTGACGTCGCGACCCGCTGTGGCGTCGTTGGGTGGCGCCACGGCCCGTACCCCGTGAGCGACCCTCGAGTACTCGTGGTCCGCCACGGTGAATCGACCTGGAACGCGGTGCGTCGCTGGCAGGGACAGGCGGACCCGCCGCTCAGTCGACGTGGCGAGACCCAAGCGGAGCGTGCCGTCGAGGCTGCGCTCGAGCTCGGAGGCTTCGATGCGGTCGCTTCGTCGGACCTCCGACGCGCCCGCAGCACCGGATCGATCATCGCGACCCGACTGGGCCTCGACCTCCTGCCCGCGGAGTCAGGCCTGTCGGAACGTTCGGCGGGGGAGTGGGAAGGGCTGACCCGCGGTGAGATCGAGGCGCGGTACCCCGGGTACCTTGCGGACGGACGGCGCCCGAGCGGCTATGAATCGGACGAGTCGATCGTCGACCGGTCGTCCCGCGCACTGCGCCTGCTCGTCGATCGGCACCCAGGGCGAACGCTGCTCGTCGTGTCACACGGTGGGATCATCCACGCCCTCGAACGAGCGCACTCCGACTCGGACGACGGATGGCAGCGCCTGGACAATCTCGCGGGCCGCTGGTTCGCCGTCGATCGAGACTCCATCGTCCCCGACGGACCCCGCGTTGCCCTGGTCCCCGACGGCGGCCCTGCGATCCCACCACCCGACCGCCACTACACCTGACGGCTACCTCCGGGGTCCGGCACCGGCGGGAGCGAATCAGATGCCGGCGGCGGCTTGGAAGCGGCGGATCTTCGCGGGGTAGTGCGCGCGACCGTACTCGGGGCGTTGACGCACGACGATGTCGAGCAGTTCGTCGTGCTGTGCCGTCTCCTTCCACGGCAGTGCGATGTAGATCGGGAGGCCGAACCGACGGAGTTCGTCGAGGTTCGAGTACACGATCTTCTGGTACTCGAAGCGCTGTTCCCATGGCCAGTTCGGCGGGGCGAATCCGGTCCCCGGGTCGATGATGCAGCGCGACCGCAACCCGTGGCGGTCGGCATCGGCGAGCCGGGCCTCGAAGAACTCGATCATCACCTGGACGGGATTCGCGGACACGAGGTCCATCGCACGCGGGTTCGGACCCGACAGGAAGGGGACGACGATCGGCACCGCGAAGTCGCTCGCCACCTGCCACATCTCGTCGGTCTGCATGCCGTCGGCGGCGTTGATCACCGTGGCACCGGCGTCGAGCGCACGGCGCACCACCTCGGGTCGCCACGAGTCGATCGACACATCCACGCCCAGGCCGGCGAGCGCCGGGATCAGGTGCTCCACGCGCTCCCATTCCTCGGTCCAGTCCACGACGTCCGCGAAGTCGGTCGATCCCTGGCCGCCGAGATCGATCGCGTCGGCGCCGTCGGCGAGCAGCTGTTGTGCTCGTGCAACGGCCTCGTCGGGAGTCGTCGCGATCGAGTCGAGGGCGAGCGAATCGGGGCTGGAGTTCACGACGCCGTAGATGATCACCCGAGCGAACGTACCGAAATGTCCATCGGTGCTTGGTACCGATGGACACTCCGGATGCGAGAATGAGGGCATGACGATCTACGAGTCCGACCACGAACTCTTCCGCGACAGCTTCCGTGCGTTCGCCCAGCAGGAGCTCAGCCCGCACGTGGCCGAATGGGAACGCGCCGGGATCATGGATCGAAGCGCGTACCTCGAAGCCGGCAAGCACGGGTTCATCGGCATGGCGGTTCCCGAGGAGTTCGGCGGCGGTGGCGTGCGTGACTTCCGCTTCAATGCCGTCCTCAACGAAGAGGTCGCGCGCCTGAACCTCGGTGGTGGGGCGCTCGGGATGATGCTGCACAACGACATCACGACGCCGTACTTCATCGAGTACTGCACCGACGAGCAGCGTCAACGGTGGCTCCCCGGAATCGCGTCCGGCGAGCTGATCACGGCGATCGCGATGACCGAGCCCGGTACCGGGTCGGATCTCCAGTCGATCGCCACGACGGCGGTACGTGACGGCGACGAGTGGGTCGTCAACGGAGCGAAGACCTTCATCACGAACGGCATCAACTCGGATCTCGTGATCGTGGCATGCAAGACCGGTGACGCCGCCGACAGCGCAGGCTCGATGTCGTTGCTCGTGGTCGAGCGCGGGATGCCGGGATTCGAGCGCGGCCGCAACCTCGACAAGATCGGCCAACATTCCGCGGACACGTCCGAGTTGTTCTTCGACGACGTTCGCGTTCCCGCGACCAACGTGCTGGGGGAGATCGGGCGCGGGTTCGAGTACCTCAGCTTCAACCTCGCGCAGGAGCGGCTGTCGATCGGTCTTTACGGCGTCGCTGCAGCTCGCGCCGCGCTCGAGTGGACGATCGAGTACGTCAAGGAGCGCACGGCGTTCGGCAAGCCGATCTCATCGTTCCAGAACACGAAGTTCGTCCTCGCCGAGATCGCGACCGAACTCGACGTGACCCAGCCGTTCATCGATCAGTGCGTCGTGAGACTGAACGCGCGTGAGCTCTCACCCGCGGACGCGGCGAAGGCCAAGCTGTGGGGGAGTGAGGTCCAGAACCGCACGACCGATCGGTGCCTGCAACTGTTCGGTGGATACGGCTACATGACCGAGTATCCGATCGCTTCGGCGTACGTGGATGCTCGCATCACCTCGATCTACGGCGGGACCTCCGAGATCATGAAGACGATCATCAGCAAGGACGTGCTTGCGTGACCCTGCTGACGGACACGTGGGAGCGCGGCGACGCGGCGCTCGGGGCGTGGCTGTCGGGCGACTCGCCCGCTGCGGCCGAGGTCGTCGGCGCCGCTGGATTCGACTACGTGAACATCGACATGCAGCACGGTCTCGCCGACTACTCACGCGTCGTCGAGATGATGCGGGCGCTCCAGTCGTCGCCGGCCACGATCACCTGTCGCGTTCCGTGGAACGAGCAGGGAATCATCGGTCGTGTCCTCGACGCCGGTGCGATGGGCGTGATCATTCCGATGGTGAACACCGTCGAACAGGCGCGGCGAGCCGTCGAGGCGTGTCGGTACGCGCCCGACGGTGCACGCAGCTACGGACCGATTCGGGCCGGTCAGGTCAACGGGCCGGACTACCAGGCCACCGCCAACGACCGAGTGGCGTGCATCCCGATGATCGAGACCGCAGAGGCCGTGGAGAACCTCGACGACATCCTCGACGTCGACGGCATCGATGCCGTCTACGTCGGCCCGGCGGATCTCAGTCTCACGCTCGGGCTGCCACCACGGGGGGACCACGACGACGAGTCGTTCAACACCGCACTGGCAGCGATCGTCGAAGCCTGCAACCGCCGCGGCGTCGTGGCGGGAATCCACGCCAATCCGCAGCTCGTCGCCAAGCGACTGGAGCAGGGTTTCCGGATGGTCACCGCGACAGCGGATCTCCTGGCGATGGCCGATGGCCTCGACCGCGCGCTGGCCGCTGGCCGGTCACCGTCGGAACCCGCCGCCGGAGAACCGTCGATCTACTGAGCGGTCGCTACGAGGAGGTCTTCGACTCGACGCGGGTCTTCAGCGCCTCGAGTGCGGGAGGGAGGCCGGCTGCGGCTCGGGACCACAGCAGTTTCATCGCCCAGCCGAACCCGGTGCGCCCCTGCACACCCTGGCGGTAGGTCACCCGGCAGGAAGCGCCGTCGTCGACCGACTCGAGCCGAACCGATTCTGCCAACGCACCCAGGATCGGCAGTTTGGATTCGGTGATCGCGAACGCAAAGTGTTCGTTCTCGTCCCACACCGTGAACTCCTCGTCGAGTGGGAGTCGTTGAGCGGTCACCCGCCGAGTGCCTCCGACGCCGGTGGCCGTCGATCCCGGCTCCACCTGGTCGAGGGCCTCGAACCACTCGGGCCACGACGCATGATCGGTGATCTCCGCCCACACCGCTTCCGGCGGCGCATCGATTCCGATCGACTCCTCGACGACGATCGGTGCGCTGTCGATCCACTCGGGTGGGTGAACGGGATGCGTGGGCATCGGAACACCATACGCGGGCCGGGTTGCCGACGTGCTGGTCCGCTCGCATATGGTGCAGAGCGATGAACGCCACCGCCGATCCGTACCCGCTGCCGAACGTCTCGAACGACCTCGAAGGCCAGGTCGCCCTCGTGACGGGGGCGACGTCCGGGCTCGGCCGACGCTTCGCTCGGGTGCTGGCCGCAGCCGGCGCACAGGTGATCGCGGCAGGCCGACGGCGCGAACGGCTCGACGAAGTCGTGGCCGAGATCGAGAGCGCGGGAGGCGCCGCCGTCGGCGTCGAGATCGACATGACCGACACCGCAAGCATCCTTGCGGGCGTGGACGCAGCCGAAGCGGCGTTCGGCACGGTCACCATTCTGGTCAACAACGCGGGAATCCCCGACGCACAGCGGGCCCACAAGATGTCGATCGACCTGATCGACCGGGTGATCGACACGAACCTCCGCGGGCCGTACGTGCTCTCCTGTGAGGTCGCTCGCCGTCTGATCGACGCGAAGCTCCCCGGTCGCCAGATCAACATCTCGAGCATGACGGGCGCGCACTACGACGGCCACGGGGCGGCGCTGTACTCGATCACGAAGGCAGGCATCGCGCGGATGAGCGAGGCGCTGGCGGTCGAATGGTCACGCAATCGCATCAACGTCAACGGCATCATGCCGGGTGCGTTCCACAGCGAGATGATGGACGGCATGGTCGAACGTGTGGGCGACTTCAGCGAGATGTTGCCCCGCAAGCGGCTCGGCGACCCGGCCCAGCTCGACTCGACGTTGCTGTACCTGTGCTCACCGGCGTCCGATGCGGTGACCGGAACGGTGATCAAGGTCGACGACGGCCAGGGCTCTCGTTGACGCCGACCGGCACCCGGTTTGCCAGACTCGTCGGATGACGACGACCGACGCTGACTTCAGCACCGACCCGATCCACGCCTGCATCGAACGCTGGCACCAGCACATGCGGGGTCAGCTGGATGGTGGTCTCGACGCGATCCTGCATCCCGACGTCGTGTTCCTGAGCCCGATCGTGTTCACGCCGCAGGAGGGCCGTGACATCACGAAGCTGTACCTCACCGCGGCGGGTGGCACGCTCGGCGGCGACACCGACACCGACACCGACTCGTCCGACGGCTCGGATTCGTCCGGGGGCTTCGGCTACACGAAGGAGATCTGCCAGGGGCATGCGGCGATGCTCGAGTTCGAGACGCAGGTCGAGGGCAAGTACGTCAACGGCGTCGACATCATCACGTGCGACGACGACGGAATGATCATCGAGTTCCGCGTGATGATCCGTCCACTCCAGGCGATCAACCTCGTCCACGCGCAGATGAAAGCGATGCTCGAACGCCTGAGCTCGTAGAGATGTCCGTTGGTGCCTGGCACCGACGGACA
>NZ_BAOL01000183.1 GCF_000350145.1 Ilumatobacter nonamiensis YM16-303
GATCAGATCCAGCGCAACATCATCGGCGAACGCGCGCTCGGCCTCCCGAAGGAACCGAACGACGACAAGGTCCGGCCGTTCTCCGAGCTTCCCAAGAACGTCTGATCTCCAGAACCTCCGACTCCGGGGATTGACCCGATCGAATCGGGGTAGAACTGACGTATGAAACTTCTCATTGGATTCATTGCCGGAGTCGCCGTCGGGGGATACCTCGCGTCGAACATGACCGACGAGCAGCGGTCGAAGGTCGGCGGTCTCGCCGGGGACGCTGCGAGCACGGTCACGCAGTCGAAGGTCGGGAGCGCGGTTGCCGACAACGCGTCGAAGGTGTCCGACAAGGTCACCGGACGCGTCGCCGGAGTGGTCGACACTGCGGGCGACAAGCTCGCCGACACGATCGATTCCGACGACACCGCCGGCAACGGCACGACCGTGACGGCGTGATCAGCGGCGGTTGGCGCGCTTGTAGCGGTTGACCGACAACGGTGCGAACACGGCAATCGTGATCACGACCCAGATCATCGTGTAGATGATCGGGTGCTGGAGCGACCACACGTCGGGCGCGGGCACCCCGGGTGGGATGTTGCCGAACAATTCGCGCGCCGCTTGCGTCACCGACGACACCGGGTTCCACTCGGCGAACGTCTTCAAGGGTCCGGGAAGGTCCTCGGCGGGAACGAACGTGTTGGCGATGAACGTCAGCGGGAAGATCACCATGAACGAGGCGTTGTTGATCACCTCGACGCTCGGCACGAGCAGTGCGATGTACGCCATCACCCACGACACCGCGTAGGCGAACACCAGGAGCAGGACGAACCCGAGGATCGCCTCGAGGAACGAGCCGCGGATCCGCCACCCGACGGCGAGCCCGGTGATCGCCATGATGATCAGCGAGAGCAGGTTGTAGACCACGTCGCTGATCGTGCGGCCGGCGAGGACAGCCGAGCGGGACATCGGCAGCGACCTGAAGCGATCCATGATCCCCTTCTGCATGTCCTCGGCGATCCCGGCGCCCGTGAACGTGGCACCGAACATCACCGATTGGGCGAAGATGCCCGCGATGAGGAACTCCCGGTAGCTCGTTCCTTCGACCGCGATCGCATTGCCGAACACGTAGCCGAAGAGCAGCACGAACATGATCGGCGACATCAGCACGAAGACCATCACTTCGGGCACGCGGACGATCTTGATGACATTTCGCTTCGCGATGACGGAGGTGTCGGCGAAGACGGCGGTGACGGCGTTCACGATGGTGCTCCCGAGCTGGTGCTTTCGCGCGGATCTGATTCCCGACCGGCGTCGTCTTCGGAAGTTTCCTCGTGCTCGGCGCGCCGGCCGGTCAGAGTGAGGAACACGTCGTCGAGCGTCGGACGACGCAGCCCGACGTCGCTGATGGCGATCCCGGCGTCGTCGAGCGCGCGCAGTGCGGTGGTGAGTGTGCCGGCGCCTCCGGAGATCGGTGCCAGGAGACGTCGGACCGGTGCGTCGACTTCGACGTCGCCGACGGCGACCCGTTCGAGCACCGCTCGTGCTCGGCCCAGTTGGTCGGCATCGTCGATCGAGACATCGATGCGGTCGCCGCCCACCTGCGATTTCAGCTGATCGGAGGTGCCGCGGGCGATGGCCGTGCCGTGATCGATCACGACGATCTCGTCGGCGAGTTGGTCGGCCTCTTCCATGTACTGCGTGGTGAGCAGCAGCGTGGAGCCCTTCGCGACCAGTTCCCGGATCACGGCCCAGAGGTCGATGCGGCTGCGTGGGTCGAGCCCGGTCGTCGGTTCGTCGAGGAAGAGCACCGGCGGTTCGGCGACGAGCGCTCCGGCCAGGTCGAGTCGACGGCGCATGCCGCCCGAGTAGGTCTTCACCGGACGGTCGCCCGCATCGACGAGGTCGAAGCGTTCGAGCAGTTCGCGGGAGCGGGTCTTCGAACGCGCCTTGCCGAGGTGGTAGAGCCGACCGATCATGTCGAGGTTCTCGTAGCCGGTGAGCACCTCGTCGACCGCGGCGTACTGACCCGACAGCCCGATCCGTCTGCGCACCTCGTCCGGCCGGGTCCGCAGGTCGACCCCGGCGATCGTGGCCTGGCCCTCGTCGGGCTCGAGCAGGGTCGTGAGGATCGACACCGCCGTGGTCTTGCCCGCGCCGTTCGGTCCGAGCAGGCCGAGCACGGTGCCTTCGGGAACCGAGAGGTCCAACCCGTCGAGCGCGGTGACCTCGCCGTAGCGCTTCACCAGGCCGGTGGCGCTGATCGTTGCCGTCATTGCGCCCACGATAGAGGCGGGGTACCTCGAGGTTTCGGGTGAATTCGAGGAACTGGTCGCGCTGCGGACCTGGAGTATCTTTCGGCCTCGTGTGGACCTGGTTCGAACGCGAAGTGATCGACCGGGGCCGACTCCCGTTGTTCCTGGCACTGCTCGCGTTCGTGGTGACCTTCCTGATCACCCGCCTGATCACCCGGATGATTCGCTCAGGACGCGGACCGTTCCGCGACCGGATCTCGTCGTCGGGAATTCACGTCCACCACGCGGTGCCCGGCGTGCTGATCCTGATCGTGGGCGCGTTCGCCGGCATCTCGACCGATGGAGACCCGTGGGGGACGGCGATCGCGGCGTTGCTGGTCGGCGCCGGCACATCGCTCGTCCTCGACGAGTTCGCGCTCCTCCTCCGTCTCGACGACGTCTACTGGAGCGAGGAAGGTCGGGTTTCGGTCGAGATCGTCGCGCTGGCCGCCGCGTGCCTGGGTCTGGCGATCGTGTCGGCCAATCCGTTCCAGGTCGACGAGGGAGAAACCCTCGCGATCACGATCGTCACCACCGTCGTCGTCTTCGGCTGGCACCTGCTGTGCATCGTGGTCTGCGTCGCCAAGCGGAAGTATCGAATCGCGGTGTTGGGTGCGTTCGTTCCGATGCTCGCGTTGTTCAGCTCCCTGCGACTCGCGCGCCCGAACTCGCACTGGGCGAATCGGTTCTACTCGGATCACAAACGCGAGCGGGCCAGGCGCCGGTCGGAGCGCTACGACAAGCGGTTCGGCGACCGGTTGACGTGGGCCTTCGATTTCGTCGGCGGTCACCCCGACGAGCAGCGCGATCGTGGCGGCGTCGTGCTTCCGAGCGATGCGTCGGAGAGTCCCGAGCCCACCGAGTCGGTCTGATGGCAGCGGTGGAAACCCGCGCGGTCGGAACATCGCGCGGACACGCGGGCCAGGCGCCGACGAGCGTCGAGGCCATCGAACTGTCTGCAGGCGACCTCCGCGCGGAGGTCTGGACCTACGGGGCAACGCTGGTGCGCCTCGACGTGCCGGATCGTGGCGGAGAACGCTCCAACGTCATCCGATCGCAGGGGGAGTTGATCGCCGACGACGTCCCCTCCTACCGACGCGGGTGCGGCGGTGCGACGATCGGTCGGTACGCGAACCGGATCGCCGGATCCCGGTTCGAACTCGACGGCATGGTCCATCGGCTGATGCCGAACGAAGGTGTCAACCAGTTGCACGGCGGTCCGATCGGGTTCGATCGGTCCGTCTGGGACGCGACGACGTCGTCCGACCACGACAGCGCCACGGTCGAACTCGCGCTCATCAGCGCGGCCGGCGACCAGGGCTTTCCCGGTCGCCTCGAGGTTCGAATCAAGTACATCCTCGACTCGACGTCGATCTCCTTCGACTACGCAGCGACGACCGATGCGCCCACCGTCGTGGCGCTGACGAACCACGCGTACTGGAACCTCGCCGGAGGTGGACACGTCGGTGGCCACGAACTCCAACTGTCATCGTCGCGCTACGTCTCGATCGATGCGGACCGGATCCCGACTGGGGAACTGGCGCCCGTGGGCGGCACACGCTTCGACTTCCGCCGCGCTGACGCGATCGGACGCCATCTCGACCCGGAGACGGGCCGTGGGTTCGACCACTGTTTCGTGCTCGACGGGAGGGAGGTCGCCGCCACGCTGAGCGACCCGAGCTCGGGCCGCAGAATGACGGTGACCACGGATCAGCCGGGAATCCAGCTCTACACCGCCGACCACATCGATCCGCCGGGCTCGGCTCTGTGTCTCGAGGCCGAGGTGTTGCCCGACACGCCGAACCGCCCGGAATTCGGCTCCGCAGTTCTCCGGCCCGGTGAGACGTATCGCCAGACCACTCGCCACGCCTTCGACTGGAGTTGATCCACGACGACGCTCCGTCGGGCCGGGAGATGATCAACCGTCGGAGTCGCCGCCGACACCGTCGACGTTGCCGCTCGGTTCGTCCTCCTCGAATCCCTGATTGCGGCCTTCATCGGTCTCGGTTCCGACGCCGTCGGGAACCTCGGGGTCGAAACCACTGTCGTCGTCGACTTCGTCGACCCCGTCAGGATTCACGTCGTCGGGCTCATCCGAGGCACATCCGATCAGGCCCACGGTCACGATGGATGCCACGGCGATGTTCACGAATCGTCTCATTCGGAACACATACCCGACCCGCTCCGGCCGAAACCGGTCCTCGAACCGGGCAGCCGTCCGTCCGGTCCCGAGTGGGATGAGTCAGCGGAGATCCCGGACGTCCCGGAGCAGCAATGGATCGAGAGGGCCTTCTCCGTGGAGCACGCTGATGTCGCCAGTCGTCTCGAGCACGACCGCACGGACGGACGACAGTTCGAGCGCATTCGCCTCGCGCAGTTTGGCGATGACGTCGGCTTCGGTGACCCGACAACGCGACATCGCCTCATCGATCATCATCCCGTCCCGCATCAGCAACACCGGAGTGTTGTCGACGACTCGGTCGAACGATGCGCGCCGACGGAGCACGGCGATCACCGCTTGGACGGCCAACAACGACGCGACGGCGACGGCTCCGTTCGCGAGCGGCGTGGACGATGCGACCGTCGATGCCGTGATCGAGCCGATCGCAACGGTGACCGCGAAGTCGAAACTCGACATCTTCGAAAGCGATCGCAAGCCGACGACTCGGATGATCGTGATGACGGCCGCCATCATCACGACCGCCGACACGATCACCGTGCCGACGTCGCTCCACGACGACCAGACCCAGCCGGCGATCATGACTGACGAATCCCCTCGGCGACGCGGGCCATGATGCGGCAGCGTTCGAGATGACCCCGCTTCGTCGCCCGACCCGACAGGTTCAGGTGGGCGAATCGTCCACTCCTCCGAAGTCGACGACCCAGGGAGATCGCTGATTCGATTCCCGCCGTTCCCGGGTCGCTCGCGGCGCAGAAGTCACGGATCAGCTCGGGTGCGAGTTCGAGGCCGGGAAACGCGGTCAGTGCGCGGAGCGATGGGAGATCGCTGACGACCGGCACCGGCGCGGCGATCGGCATCGTCGTTCCCTCGTCCTCGAGGTCGATCGCGAAACGCTCGAGGTCGGCGACCCCTCCGCAATGGTTCAGGATGACCAGGTCGGCGCCGGCTCGCTGCTTCTCGAGGGTGCGCCGCGCCCGTCCGTGGCGCGGCGGGCTGGACGGACTCTCCGCAACCACGACGTAGGCGCCGACCGAACGCGCGACCGACGAGAGGCGGGTGCTGTCCAGGGCGAATGTCGCAGAGGCGTTCGGCCCGAAGCGCGCTGCCGGGTGGTCACCGGTGACACAGAGGATGCCCGTCGCGCCTGCGTCGATCAGTCGTTCCACCGACTGACGGCACTGACCGACCGATCGGTTCCGACAGGCGACGGTCGCCACGACCGGCAGGCCGCGATCGACGACGGAGCGGACGACGTCGGGGGTCGACGTGCCGACCGGGTCGTCGACGTGGTCGCCGATCAGTCCAGCGAGCCCGGCTTCGAGCAGGACATCGATCGACCCGTCGAAATCTCGTGCCGCCGGGTCGGGTCGGATGTCGACGATCATGTCGGGCAGGTGCGGTGGACGGGGCTCGTGCGGCCGGTGGTTCCACGTCGGTGCAGGTCGACCGACGAACGGGCAGGTACGCCCATCCACCTCGCAGCCGCCGTCCGGTCGAACACCGCCGCACGGTCCGAACACCATCGCCTTCGGACAAGCCGTCACTGCGACGGCCACTCCGTGCCGTTGCCGTCGTCGAACGGGAGGTCGACGACCACTCCCTGCTCGACGTCGTCGTGTCCGACGACCTCGATCGTGCCCCCGACGTCGATCGCCGCCGAGATGAGCGCGATCCCGAGGTTCCGCTCGAATCGTGGAGACCATGCGGCGGCGCGCAGCCGGCCGACCGATTCGCCACTCGACTCGACGACCAGCGGTCGCGCGAGCGGACCGATCTTCGCGCCGTCGAGGAGCAGACCCCGCAAGCGACGTGCCGGAGCGTGCGACGCGATCTCTTCGAGAGCGGCTCGACCCACGAAGTCTCCACAGCTCAGATCCACGACGTCGTCGAGGCCGAGTTCGTACGGATCGGCGTCGTATCCCGTATCGGTGCCGTACGAGAGCAGGAAGTTCTCGATCCGTTCGGACGGATTCGGCGCACCCGGACCGATGCCGACATGCTCGCCCGCATCGGCCACCAGGTCCCAGAGCCTCTCGGCGCCGGTCGGGTCGTCCAGGAAGATCTCGAAGCCGCCCTGTGTACTCCAACCCGACCGACACACCCGGAGGTCCAGTTCGTCGAGCCGCATCGAACGGAACTCGAAGGATTCGAGGTCGCTTGCCGATCCGAGGCCCAGTGCGTCCATCACTTCCATGGCTTTCGGGCCCTGGATCGCGAGGGTCGCGGTGTCCAGCTCGGTCACCATGCAGTCGAGCGCGTGCGCTCGCGCAGTGGCGTCGACCCAGAGCCGGATGTCGCTGTCGGCGACGGAGAATCGCCACTCCCGCTCGCCGACGTGGAGCAGTACCGGATCGTTCACCAGTCGCCCGTCGTGGTCGACCATCGGTGCGTAGGCGGCGGACCCCACACCGACGGCGGAGGTGTCGACGACGGTGACCAGCTGCGCGACGGCGTCCGCGTCGGCACCCGCGACCTGGATGTGGCGCTGCGCTGCCACGTCCCACATCGAGACACCGGTGGTCAGTCGTTCGTACTCGGCATCTGGATCGCCGTAGCTCATCGGGAGCCACATGTGGTTGTAGCACGTGACCGAGTGCAGACCGGCCGCCGCCGTCCGGTCGAAGAACGGTGACAGACGGACACGAGGGCCGATGGCGGCGAGAAGTTCGGGATCCAGACTCACCCAGGGGCGGTACCCGTCTGGGCACGGATCAATCGCACCGACCGATCGGAATTCGGTGCATGGACATCCGGGGTCCGGGGTACCCCTCCACCATGACCGATCTGCCGCAACCGGAGCCGATCATTCCGGAACCCGACCCGACCCACACGCCGACGATTCCCGATCCGGATCCGACGCCGCAGCCCGTGGTTCCACAGCCCGTTCCCGACCCGGACCCGAATGTGCCCGAGCCGGGACCGCAACCGTTGTCGTGACGTCGCGACCGGTGACGTCCCCCACCATCGACACAAACCAGCAACAGATACAGGAGTACCAATCATGTCCAAGGATGCCATGGTCACCAAGAAGCTCATCGAGGTTCTCGAAGACGGAAGGAAGGGATTCGCCGAGGGTGCCGACAAGCTGAGGTCGCTCGATCGCCCCGACCTGGCGGCGATGTTCGACCGCCATGCGCAACAGCGCCAGCAGTTCTCGGCAGACCTCGAGGCGATGGCTGCGGCTTACGGCGACGACATCGACGAGGACGGCTCGTTCGCCGCTGCGGTGCACCGCGGTTGGATGTCGCTGAAGGATGCGATCTCCGGCTCGGACCCTGACGGAGTGCTCGGTGCTGCGGTCCAGGGTGAAGATCACGCCGTGGAGACGTACGACAAGGCGCTGTCCGAGGACATCTCCGCCGATCTGCGCACGACCGTCCAGAGCCAACTCGCGGACATCACCACGGCGCGCAACGAGGTCAAGGCCCAGCACGACGCCACCGACTGATCGGCGACCAGAGTCGTCGCCGACCGTGCCGGCACTTACGCTCGCGGCATGCGCCTGATCCTCGTCCGCCACGGTGATGCATTTGCCGGCTTCCACGGCCCGATCGGTGGTCCGACCGGCTGCCGGGGCCTCACCGATCTCGGTCGGTCCCAGGCCGACGCACTCAGCAGCCATCTCGCGGCGACCAAGCGCCTCGACGTGGACGCGATCGTGACGAGTGAGATCCCGCGTGCGATCGAAACGGCGCGCGCCATCGCTCCTGCGTTGGGACTCGGTGCAGTCCCGCAGGATTGTGCGCTGTGTGAGGTACACACCGGCGAAGCCGACGGAGTCGACTGGGAGGACTACCCGAGCCGCTTCGGGTCGTTCGACATGATCGCCGAACCCGACCGGGCCTTCGCCCCGGGCGGCGACAGCTGGAACAGCTTTCACGAACGAGTCGACGACACCATGCATCGCCTCGCGTCCGAGCACGAACACCAGACCGTGATGGCCGTCTGTCACGCCGGCGTGATCATGGCGTCGCTTCGACTTCGGCTCGAGGTACCGACCGGCGCGCACATCGCCCGGATCGTGCCGTCCCACACCGGGTTGACGGAGTGGGAGTTCGACGAATCCGGCGAGCAGTGGACCCTGCGCTCGTACAACGACACTCGCCATCTCGATCCCGCGATCCGATCTGGTTGAGGTGACGAACGGGTACGAATCCGGGGTCGGGGCAGGCGAGCACGTTCGCCGGCCCTGTGAATCGGTCTCGGCGTTCGATGAGTACATCGGCGGCCGGCGGGGTACGAGCCCTCCATGTCTGATCAGGAGTTCACCGTCGAGAGTGCACGTTCGGCATCGGAGGCGGGCCGACTCGACGACTGGGTCGCTCGATTCCTCGCCAGTGACGGAAGCGACAACGCCGAGCTCGGCAAGGAATTGAGCGGCGAGTACGACGACTGGACGGGACCGGTCCGATTGCCGTTCGACCGGCTGCACCGACTGGCCGGCCCCCCGGATCAACCCACGCTCGATCGCCTCACCGACGACGACGAGGAGACGGTCGAGGCGATGGAGGAGTCGGTCGACGATGGCTGGGTTCCGCCGCCGTTCGTCGCGACCTGGCAGGACGATCACCTGGTGCTCGAGGACGGGAATCACCGTGCCGAAGGACTCCGACGAGCGGGTCAGGATTCGTACTGGTGCGTCGTGGGATTCGACGGACCCGAAGCACGCTCCCGGTTCGAGGCCGAGTTCGAATGACGGGGTTGGACCGAGTCGCAGGTTGGGTGGCGCGAAGCGTCGGTTCCGCGGTGCACGAAGGCGAGGATCTCTTCCGCGGGATCTGGGGTGACGACGACCCGGACGGTGAGGATCTCGAGCCCCTCGTCGACACGGACGATCCGGAACTCGACGAACTCGACGATCCGTTCGGTGGCGACGCGACGACGATGGTCGGGAGAGATCCTGACCAGGCTCGGCTTCCCCGACTGCTCAGCAAGCTCGATCCTGCACCCGACTTCCCCCTTGCGGAGCCGTTCACGGCGGGCCTCGGACCACTCCTCGGCCGATGGATCGATGCCGAACCCGACGGGGTGCTCGCGGACGGGCGGACACGACGGGTCCTCGACCTGATCGGGAGCCGTTTCACGGTGACGGTCTCGGACGAAGCGATCTCGATCACGGGTCTGGTGCGGAGCCGGAACACGAAGTGGGACCGGGTGCAAGAGGTGGTGCTCGAGGATCGCTACACCGTGTTCACCGACCGCGTCGTCGCCGGGTCGGTGTCGCTGCTGCTGGGACGCCGGCTGTTGCCGATCCCCGGACTCGGGTGGCTGTTGCGCGGTGTGATCGGGCTCGTGGAGAGCATGATCCCGGATGGGTGGCGTGCGTCGATGCAACACGAGTCGGGACGTGCCTTCGCGTCCATCAGACGTTCCATGGCGCGCGATGTCGAACTGGCGGGTCCGCTCGCGTTGGTGGCGTTCCTCAGCGAGGGTCTGACCGCCACGATCGCCCATCTCGCGGAGGAACGGAACGTGTTGACGCGGCGCTGAATCCTGACGCGGAACGAGGTCGCGAACGAGGAATTCGTCAGCCCGGGCTGGCGGCGAGCCTCAACGCATCACGGCGATCAGCGCCACGACGATGAGTGCCAGAACCACCAGCGTCACATAGTGCAGCGTGCGATTCGGGATCGACGGCGGACCGTCGCCCGCTTGTCGGCCTGCTGGATGGTCGTTCATGAGTCCCCTGTCAATCCTCGGCCCAGACGCGCTGTTCGTCCCGGCGCACCATCGTCGGCGTGGTGCCGGCGATCAGTCCCATCAGGCTCCGCGCCTCCTGTGCGTGATCGCGACTGTCGGTGTGCAGCGAGACGAGTGTGGTGGCACGGTCGTCCGGGCCGAACGACTGCCGGTAGGCGTCGCTCCCACCGAACTTGACGAAGGCACCCCAGAGGCCGCCGATGAACGCTCCGAACAGTGCGCCGCCGATCGCTCCGCCGATCGCCACCGTGGAGGTCGAGAACGCGAGGGCGCCGAGTCCGATCACCAGTGCGGAGATGACTGCGCCGATGGCCGCCCCGATGCCGGCTCGGCGGAGTGTTTCGCCCGTGATCCGACGATCCTCGGGCTGGATGCCGGTCGGATGCTCGACGTGTCCGAGGGTCACGAGTCCGATCGCGGCGTCGTCGGCGTCGATGCTCTCGAGTGCCAGCACGGCATCGCGGGAGTCCTGCTCCTCGTTGAAGACCCCGACCACGTTGTAGGCGCGAAGCACTGGTTCCGGGTTGGACGTGGTCGCGATCTCCGCGTCCGGGGCGATCACGCGTGCAATGTCTCGAAGTCCGAGATCGTTCTCCATGGTGGCGGACGTACCCCGAGCGTCATCGAGCCATGCATGCGTCGAATGTTCATCGGCCTCGATGGGTCGAGGTGGGGGATAGAACTCGCTGCGTTCGGGTACTGAGGGCCCATGCTCCCGTCCTGTCGTCCGATATCGACTGCTTCTCTCGATGCCCCTGTCGCTCCGATCAACCGTGTCGTCGTCGTCGTTCCCGCCAGGGACGAGGAGGACACGATCGTGGACTGTCTCGACAGCATCCGGGCCGCTCGGCGCCGACTCTCGGCCGACGTGTCGTGCACGATCGTCGTGGTCGCCGACCGCTGCACCGACCGCACGATCGCCCGAGCGCTCGACGCGTTGCGCGGTGACGACGGAGATGTCGTTCTCGACTCCCAGATGGGGACCGCAGGAGCGGCGCGGCAGTTGGGCACCGAGTGCGCGTTGGTCGACTCCGAGACAGATCTGGAGGGTGTGTGGATCGCGAACACCGACGCCGACACCTGTGTCAGTCCGGACTGGCTGACGGTGCAAGTCGATCTTGCAACGACCGGCATCGTGGGCGTCGCGGGCATCGTGGAACTGAAGAGGGATCCGTGGGGAAATCTTGCCCTGGTGGATTCGTTCAACCGCTCCTACTCGCACGGCGACGGCGTGAACCATCCGCACGTTCACGGTGCCAATCTGGGATTCCGAGCCGACGCGTTCCGCACGGCCGGCGGATGGAACCCGCTCGCCACCGGAGAGGATCACGACCTCTGGGAGCGACTGCGTGAGGTCGGCTCCGTGCTCGCGACCACGGCGCTGAAGGTCACGACGAGTGCGCGGACCGTCGGACGCGCCCCCGCCGGATTCGCTGCAGACCTCGCCGTCCTCGATTCGGCGCTCGACGAGCCGGTCGCGTGATGACCGACCGCGAAACCGAAACGCGGGCGCGCGGGTCGCTGTCCGACCGGTGGGGCCCGACGCTGGACGCCGCGATGCCATGGTCTCCACCGCCGCGGAGAACGATCGTCCTCGCCCCGCATCCAGACGACGAATCCTTGTCGTCCGGTGGCCTCGTGGCGTTGCAGCGAGCCCGCGGCCTGGAGGTGGTCGTGGTCGCGGTGACCGACGGCGAGGCCGCCTACGACCCCGACGGGGACGACCATCTGGCATCTCGGCGCCGCGCCGAGCAGTGCTCGGCGCTCCGCGTCCTGGGTGTCGACCAGTCTGCGATCGAACGTCTCGGTGTCCCCGACGGTCGGGTGGCCGAATCCGAAGACGCCGTCCGCGATCGACTCGAGAAACTCCTTCGTCCCGGCGACCTGCTCGTCACCACCTGGAATCGCGATGTTCATCCTGATCACGAGGCGTGCGGACGGGCGTCGGTGGATGCCGTGCGTGCAATCCCCGCAACACTCGTGTTCTCGTTGTTCTGGACTTGGCACCACCGGCTCGCGAACGAGATCGACCGCAGACACCTCCTGGCGCTCGAACTCGACGTCGCCACGCAGGCCACGAAACGTCGGGCGATTCGTCGGCACGCGAGCCAGTTCCGAAGCCCAGGCGAGGACGATCCGATCCTCGATGAGCGGATCGCGGAGCCTGCGTCCTGGTCCTGCGAATACTTCCTCGCTGCGCAGCCGGAGGAGTGGTCGTGACCACCGACGGTTCCACGAGCGAGGCGATGCACGAACTGCTCGTGTCCGGGCGCCTCGACCTGCCACACCCAGGCGGCGGTGCCACGTCCGACCGACATCGTGCGCTGATCGAACTCGCGCGGACGTACCCGGTCGGGGTTGCTCGACTCGCGGAGGCGCACTGCGATGCGATGTCGATCCTGGCCGAGGCCGGTTGTGAACCGGTGGGCGGAGCGCTCTACGGGGTGTGGGCGTCGGCGGGAAGCGCGGCCTGGGACCCCGCCACCTCGACGATCAGTGGGACGAAGCCGTTCTGCAGCGGACTCGGGATCGTCGAGCGGGCCCTCGTCACGGTCGTCGATGACACGGGCGGTCAACGACTCCTCGACGTCGCCGTCGATCCGACCGACAGCCTCGAACTCGACACGGCGGTCTGGGCGACCGCAGCACTGAGCGACACCGCAACCGGCGACGTCCACTTCGCGGGCCATCCGGTCGCCGACCACCGGATCGTCGGTCCGTCCGGCTGGTACCTCGACCGGGTGGGTTTCTGGCACGGCGCGTGCGGGCCGGCTGCATGCTGGGCAGGAGCGGCCATCGGACTGGTCGATGCCGCTGAGCGTTTCGACGGCTCCGATCCCCATCGACGAGCGCAGACCGGTGCACTCGAGGCGTCGGCCTGGGGGCTCCAGGCCCTGTTCGATTCGGCTGGATTGCAGATCGATGCCTCGCCGCGCGACCGGGCCGCCGCCGAGCATCGAGCGCGCTCGTTGCGGCATCTGAGCGAACGGATGTGTGCCGATGTCCTCGATCGTTTCGGCCGAGCGTTCGGTCCACGACCGTTCACCACCGAAGCGACCGTGGCGAGGCGTTTCGCCGACACCCACCTGTACCTGCGTCAACACCACGGCGAGCGCGAACTCGGCGAGATCGGGTCGCGTCGGAGCGAGCATTCCGGTGAGTGATTCGGTCGGGACCACCCACATGGCGCATGACTACTTCGACGCGATGTACGCCGATGACTCGGATCCGTGGAGGTTCGACACGTCGTGGTACGAGCGCCGGAAGTACCAGATCGCCCTGAGTCTGCTTCCGCGGCAGCGCTACCGACGGGCGCTCGAGCCCGGTTGCTCGATCGGATCGTTCACCGAGCTGCTCGCGACGCGCTGCGACGAGCTCGTCGCTTTCGATTTCCACGAGCCGTCCGTCGTCAACGCACGTGATCGGCTGGCCGATGCCCCCCAGGTGCACGTGCGCCACGAGACCTTTCCCGGCTTCTGGCCAGAGGGCACCGGCGATCTGGTGGTGTGGTCCGAGGTCGCCTACTACCTGAACACCCGCGGAGCGAGCCGGGCCATCGCGGGTCTCCAGAACTGGTTGGAGCCCGGTGGCGACCTGCTCGCTGTTCACTACACCGGCGCCACCAACTATCCGCGGCCCGGTGCGGAGATCGCCACGTGGCTCGATTCGGTCGGCTGGCTCGAACGGACCGTCGAGTGCATCGACCCGTCGTTCGAAGCGGGTGTCTGGACGCGCTCAGCCTGATCAGACCCGCGCGTCGAACGACAGCCTCGTGGGTGCCACGCCGCTCACGGCCTCGCGTTTCACCGTGGCGATCACGACTTCGCACGGTTCGCCATCCTGCACGTACCGTGCCGGGCGGTAGCAACAGCGCCACGACGCGGTTCGCCCGGTGGCTGTCGCTCCGCTCACACGGATCTGGCGCGGATGGTGCGTCGTCCCCACCGCGCGGATCACGGACGAGATGTCGTCGTGCTCGACGTCGAACAGTTGGGCGGGGTGACGATGAAGGTGTTCCGACGCCGGGAGCCCGTTGATCGTCGCGAGCGCCTCGTTGACATAGACGAAACGGAGATCATGATCGTGGACGGCGACACCGAACGGTGCCGTGTCCAGCGCGGGCGCACCGTCCGGATGCACGAGGTCGAGCATCTGGTCGAGTTCGAGCACGCGTAGCACGCGCTCGACGACCGTCGAGCCGACCGTCCGGTACGGACGACGACGAAACGCTTCGAGCAGGACACTGACACCGGCCGCCGAGAGCAGACTGACGAAGCGGAGATCGATGACCTCGGGGGAGCTGGAAGCGAGGAGCTCGCGGCGGAGGAACGGTGCCGTGGCGCTGTCGACCTCGCCGACGACCGTGGCGACCGACCGGCCGGCCGGATCGGTTTCGAAGTGGATCGAGGGATGTCTCATCTCGGGCCTTTGCTCAACGACCGCCCACAGGAAATGTACTTCGAGCTTCTGTGTGTTCGCGGTCAGGATATGTCACTGCGGGTGAGTCTGCTGGCCCTCGAGCACGGCTGCGTGATCGAGCGCGAGATGTCCGGAAGATCGGTGAACCGGCCGAATTCATCGGCGCAGAATGGGGTACGTGTTCGCCATGGCTGGGAGTGCGAGGGATACGGTGCACGGATGGCCGACCTGTTGACCGTCGCGGAGGCCCGTGATTTCGACGGAGTGGTGCGGGCGTTGTCCGATCTGTTCGGTGACGATGCCACCTTGTTCGCGATCGATCATGCCTTCGACCGGCTGGTCGAGGTGTGCGCGGATCCGAGCGCTTCCGCGTCCTACCCACTCGACGACGACCTGCGGTTGGCGATGCTCGAGAATCGGCCGCAGGTCGTCGACGACGTCCGATGGTTTCCGATCTCCGACCGGGAGCAACCCGTCCTCGTCGTGCGGACGGACGCCTCGGCGCCTCCGCCCTCCGAGCAACTGGTCACTTTGTTGGGCCCCATCGCGAACGGCCATCGTCATCGTTTCGAAGAACTCGAACGAGTCCGTCGTCGCACCGAGATGTCCGTCGCGGCCGAGATGCAATGGGCCGCCCTGCCGAACCGCGCCGATCTGCTCGGCGAGTACGCCATCGGGAGCGTCCTCGAACCGGCCTACGAGGTCGCGGGCGACGCCTTCGACTACGCGGCGTCCGACGGAGCTGTGTGGGCGTATTCGCTCGACGGGATGGGGCACGGCGTCGCCGCCACGATGGCGAGCGTGCTGGCACTCTCGGCGATTCGCAACGCCCGCCGAACCGGGCATGGACTGGACGAGCAGATGAACCGAGCGAGCGCTGCTCTGTTCGCCGAGTTCGACGGAGGATGTTTCGTCACGGCGCTCGGCTGCCGGATCGATGCCGACGGTGTCCAGTTCGTCAACGCCGGCCACGAGCCGGCGTGGCGAGTCACCGGTGGAACGGTGAGCCGTCTCGACCTCCACGCCGAGCTTCCCCTCGGAGTCGTCGGAGACCACGCCTACGAGGTGCAGACGCGGCCGACGCTCGGTCGCGGTGACGGTGTGGCCCTCTTCTCCGACGGTCCTTCCAACGCGAGATCGCCCGCCGGATCGCTGTACGGATCCGATCGGCTCCGCGACCGAATCGAAGCCCACTGGTCGGAGACGCCGCTTCGAACGGCCCACGACGTGATCGGTGACGTGCTCAGCTACATCGACGGCGGACGGGTCACCGACGACATCACGGCGGTCGTCATCCATCGTCGGACGGGACGAGGTGGAGCGTGATGGCCGAGCCGCTGGAGGCGGTGCGCTGCGACTTCGATGGCTGCGAGAGTTCGATGATGTTCCGAGTCGTGCTCGCGGTCGTGGACCAACTCGGCGCGGAGGCCGATCTCGACCTCGCGATCCTGGAATCACTCGATGTGCCGCTCGAGGACTGCATCGCCGCGCTGTCGCCACGTCAGATCGAGGAGGTCACCGTCCGGATGGACGGCGAGGTGCTGGACGTCGAGCTGCGTCTCCAGGATGCGGAGGGCATTCTCGACGCCGCTCCGTTGGGCGAGGTCACCGAATTGGTCGAGTCGTTCTTCGACGTGACGTTCGCGGAACAGGCGCCACACGTTCACTTGTCCGCGTCGGTGGGATGATCGGAACCCGAGCGTTCGTGATGAGTCATTCTCACGACGCCGCGCCGCTCGGCGCATCGGAGGAGGAGCTGTTCGAGCGTCATCTCGCGCTCGCGGACCGGTTGGCGCGTCGATACAGCTTCGGGAGCGGACTCGACGAGGACCTCCGTCAGGTGGCTCGGATGGGGTTGCTGTTCGCGTGCCGACGGTTCGATCCGGAGCGCGGCGCGTTCGTCCGGTTCGCGGTCGTCACGATCAACGGGGAACTCAAGAAGCACCTCAGGTCGCACGGGTGGGGCGTGCGGGTCCCGCGCGCACTGCAGGAGGACTCGATCACCGTCGCCGCTGCATCCGAACGGTTGACGTCGCGGCTGGGTCGGTCGCCGTCGGTCGGCGAAGTCGCCGATGAAACCGGGTTCGAAGGCGAGCGGGTGGTCGAAGCGATTCGTGCGCGCGAGGCTCGGTTCACGACATCGGTCGAGCACCAGGGGATCGACGCCGCCGACCCGGTGAACTCCATGGATGCGGCTCTGCTCTCGCACGCCATGTCGAATCTCGACGACGACGAGCGTGCATTGATCGAGTATCGATTTCGCGACGGCCTGACGCAGTCCGAGATCGGCCGGCTCATCGGGATCTCGCAACCCCAGGTACACCGTCGACTCTCGGCGGCGATCGAGAACCTGCGCGCCGAACTCGAAGTGTGCGAGGAGATGCCGTGAACAGCATGACGACCGACGCCCCCACCACGGGGATCTTCCGACTCAACATGCCACCATCGCTGGTGTCGATCGCGATCAGCCGCTCGGCCGTGCGCCGAGTGGTCACGTTCCGCGACGCCGACACCGAAAGCTCCTTTCTCGTCGCGTTGACGGAGATCGTCGCCAATGCGATCGACGAGCACGCCCGCGGTGGGCACGGTCGACCGATCGTCCTGGAGGTGCGTTTCGGTGCGGACGATCTCGTGCGGGTGATCGACACCGGCGACGGCTTCTCCGATCAGATCGCGGCGTCCGTGAAGCCCGACCATGTCAGCGGTGATCCGGAGGAACGCGGCCGCGGACTGGCCCTGGCTCGGGCGCTCGTGCCCACGATCGAGTTCGAGACCTCGGGGGCGGGTTCGACCGTGACGCTTCCCGTCGCAGGCTTCGGGATCGTCCGATGAGCGAATCGTCCGGACGGCTCGATCTGGAGATCTTCGTGCGCGGTGATCTGGACAATCCGCGAGCCGAGATGCGCGTGATCGGCGAGTTCGACCGGCTCCAGGTGGCGCGCTTCGATCGAGCAGGGGCGGCGCTGTCGGAGACGCTGCAACACCTGACCGTCGACCTGCGCAAGACGACGATCATCGACTCCGCCGCGCTCGGCAGCCTGATCCGGCTCCGGCATGGCCTCGATCGCGTCGGCTGCCGTTTGGAGGTGGTCGTGTCGACGCCGTTCCAGATCACGGTGATGAAGGTGGGCGGTCTCTACGACTTCCTCAACGTCGTGGTCGAGCCGGACTGATCACCACGATCCCACCGATCACCGCTCGGCGATCCGGCAGAGTCCGGCTCCGACCATCCGCCGAGCGAGAATGAGTTGGCTGTCGTCATCGAGGCCGATGAGCGCTCCCACGCGCGCCACGGCGCCGTACGCGAGTTGTTCGATCGCTGCCGCGCACGAGCCGGGCGCGGACAACCAGTGCCCAGCTGCCTCGACGCGAATCGTCGAGTCGGTCTCCGCTTCCTCCATCACCGTCACGGTCCATGGATCCCCGGTCCGGACGAGCTCCGCCTGATGATCCAGTCCCGCCAACGCGATGGCTGCCGACAGGTCGCCGGAACGGGGAGGCCGCACGGTTCGTCGTTCGGTCTCCGTCCGCTCGATTTCGGCAGGGTCGAGCGATGAGATGTACCGCTGGACTTCTCCGAGCAGCTCCTCGAGTTCGGGCCGTATTCCGTTGCCACTGCTGCGATAGCGAAGGGGGAGCGGATCGTCGAGAACTGCCGGTCCGTTCCGCAGGGCCCGCTGGAGAACCGACCGGTACGTGACGCGCAAGATGCCCAACGTGAGGTGCAGTGATGTTCGGTGACTCGACGTGGCGCGATGTTCGTACCCGGCCGGCACGTAGAGCGTGTCGCCGGGTTCCAGGTCGACGTCGCCGAGGGACTCGACGGTCCAATGCTTGGATCCCTCGAGTTGGAGCACGATCACGTCGTGGCCGTCCGCATGGGGTGCCAGACCCGTCGCGTTCGGGGGTGTCAGATACGCGTTGGCCTGAATCGGATGGGAGATCTCGTCGCCGAGCTGCTCCACGAACGCGCGGACCGTCGGATGCGTCCGATGCAGCGATTGTGCGACGACCGTCGCACCAGCGCCGAAGTGCTCGGCAACCCGCTCCGGTGCGATGACATCACGAAAGTCGGTCCCGCCGAGCCGGACCCGACTGGTGTAGCTCTCTCCCGGCAGCGGCGAACCGTCACGGACCAGCCTGACGACCGGCCGGCGGATTCCGCTGGCGAGGAACGCATCGAGTTCGCCCGTGGAGAACACGTCAGCGAAGGTGGCGGACCCCTCGGATCGTTCACTCCGGCGCAGCAGCGGGGCGCGGCCCCAATGGTGCGACTCGAAGCGATCGACGTCGCCGACACAGCGCGCCAATGCGCCGTCGCCTCCGATGGACGACGGCGCAGCAGCAGGCTGGTCGGGAACCCGGTGCAGGTCAGGCCTCGTCGCCGGTGTCCTTCGAGTGCTCGCCGGG
>NZ_BAOL01000182.1 GCF_000350145.1 Ilumatobacter nonamiensis YM16-303
GCTCCGTGCGCGAACTGTTCACGAGAACGCCGAAGGTTCTACGGTGCTCGGATGGACTACTCGCAGATTCTGTTCGACGTCGATGACCACATCGCGACCATCACCCTGAACCGTCCGGACAAGCTGAACGCATTCACCGGCACGATGATGAACGAGATCATCGACGCGTTCGACAGGACCGACGCCGACGACGATGTGCGAGCCGTGATCGTGACCGGAGCCGGGCGCGCGTTCTGCGCCGGTGCCGACCTCGGCGGCGGCGGCGAGACGTTCGCCAAGGGCGGAAGTGACGTGCAGAGCGACATCGGTGTTCCGCGTGACGGCGGTGGTCTCGTCAGCTTGCGCATCTACGACTCGAAGAAGCCGGTGATCGGCGCGATCAACGGTGCTGCGGTCGGCGTGGGCGTCACGATGACACTTCCGATGGACATCCGCCTCGCCAGCGAGCACGCCAAGTTCGGGTTCGTCTTCGCCCGACGGGGCATCGTGCCGGAGGCGTGTTCGTCGTGGTTCCTGCCACGGATCGTCGGGATCAGCCAGGCGGCCGAGTGGTGCTACTCGGGTCGCGTCTTTCCCGCTGACGAAGCACATGCCGGCGGGCTGGTCCGCAGCGTGCACGCGGCCGACGACCTCCTCGCCGACGCCCGCGCGATCGCATCCGACATCGCCGAGAACGCTGCGCCCGTCTCGGTCGCGCTGACCCGACAGATGCTGTGGAGGATGCTCGGCGCCGATCATCCGATGGTTGCGCATCGCGCGGATTCGCGGGGGATCGCACTGCGCGGTCCGAGCGCGGATGCTCGCGAGGGTGTCGAGAGCTTCCTCGAGAAGCGGCCCGCGGAGTACCAGAACCGGGTCAGCGACGAACTCCCGGACGTCTTTCCGAACTGGGTCGAGCCGCACTTCGAATGACCGGGCGGAGCCTCGGACTCGATGGTGAGCGAAATTTCCGACCAATGGGAACAATCTGGTTGGGTAGACCGTTGGACAGGGTGAACATCACGAGCGCAATCGGCTCTCGGAGAACGACGAAGGAACGCGAACGAACATGACCACCCTGATGATGGAGACCCTCGAAGCCGGAGACGTGATCGAGGTGCGCACGACCGCCGACGATGCGGTCTCCGTACTGGTACTCCTCGCCACCGACGATTTCGTGGTCCTCGACCCCTGCGACGACTCGACGCCGTTCGTCGCTCAACTCGACGAGCTCGGCGAGTACCGCAAGTTCGACGCCAGCTGACGACCTGCGCCATCGCCGTACACTGCCGGCGTGACCGACTCGACGACCACACTCTTCGAGCGGGTCGGCGGCGCCGAGTTCTTCGAACGTCTGGTCGACGCCTTCTACGAGGGCGTCGCGACCGATGAGGTGCTGCTCCCGCTGTATCCCGAGCAACCTGATCTCACCGGTGCGCGGCACCGCCTGACGCTGTTCCTGATCCAGTACTGGGGCGGGCCGACCACCTACATGAACGAACGTGGCCATCCCCGCCTCCGGATGCGACACATGCCGTTCCACGTCGGGCCGCTCGAACGTGATCGATGGCTCGTCCACATGACGGCCGCCGTCGAGACCGTCTGCACCGATCCCGATGTCCCCGATGGGATCGCCGACGAGTTGTTGACGTACTTCGTCCCCGCAGCGGAACATCTCCGCAATGACACGGGACTCCCGATCTCGTCATCCCGTCCGAGCCACGGCTGATCCGGATACCGTCGCCGACGATGGCTGCGATCGAGGTCCGCGACCTGCACAAGCATTACGGCGACAACCACGCGGTGCGCGGCGTCTCCTTCGACGTCCGGCCCGGCGAGGTGTACGCCCTGCTCGGACCGAATGGAGCAGGCAAGACGACCGTCGTCGAGATCCTGGAGGGTCATCGTGCCGCGACTTCCGGCGAGGTGTCGGTGTTGGGTTTCGACCCCTCGAAGGCCGAGCGCGACTTTCGCGATCGGATCGGCGTGGTCCTGCAGAGCTCCGGTGTCGAGAACGAGTTCACGGTGCGCGAGGTGCTCGAGATCTACGGCAGCGCCTACCGCACACGGCGGTCGACCGAAGAGGTTCTACAACTCACCGGACTCGAGGCGAAGGCCGACGAACGGGTCGGATCACTCTCGGGCGGACAGCGTCGCCGTGTCGATCTGGCACTCGGCATCGTCGGCACTCCCGACCTGCTCTTCCTCGATGAACCGACCACCGGCTTCGATCCGTCGGCGCGCCGTCTGGCGTGGGATCTGATCGAGGAACTGGGAGCTGGCGGGACCACCGTGCTGCTCACCACGCACTATCTCGACGAGGCCGAACACCTGGCGGATCGTGTCGGCGTCCTCGCTCACGGCGCGCTGATCGCCGAGGACACGCCGTCGGCACTGATCGACGGCATCAGCGGCACGGTCGTGAGCTTCCAGTTGCCCGAGTCGATCGCACCGGGCGACGCGGTGGCCACCTTCGGGCCGTTGATCGACGCACCGGTTCGCGTGTCCGGGCGATTGGTCGAGGCGACGGTCGAGCATTCGACGAGCGTGGTTCAGCGTCTCACGGGCTGGGCGGTCGAACAGGACATCGAACTCGCGGGTCTCAGCGTGACGCGAGCGTCGCTCGAGGACGTGTACCTCCAGCTCACGGATCACGATGCTCACGGAGACCCGACGCAGGAGGGCACGGCGTGAACCCGTATCCAACGGACGTCTCGCTCGTGGCGCGCCAGATCCGCTACCAGCTCACGTACTTCTTCCGGATTCCGGTCGCGCTCTTCTTCACGATCATCCTCCCGATCGTGATGCTCGTGCTGTTCAACGCGATCTTCGGTGACAACACCGTGTCCGTGAACGGCGCCGAGTGGCCGATCCGCCAGTTCTACACCGGAGGGCTGGCGGCCTTCACCGCGGTGTCGGCCACGTACAGCAACATCGGCAACATGGTCCCGATCCGGCGCGACGAAGGCATCCTCAAGCGCTGGCGGAGTACGCCGCTGCCGACCTGGACCTACCTCGCGGGGCTGATCGGTTCGTCGATCATCCTCGCCTTCGCCGGAACGATCCTCATGATCACGATGGGTGCCGCGTTCTACGACCTGTCGATCGAATGGCAGAAGATGCCGGCGGCGTTC
The DNA here is from genome assembly GCF_000350145.1 of Ilumatobacter nonamiensis YM16-303. Lineage (GTDB taxonomy): Bacteria > Actinomycetota > Acidimicrobiia > Acidimicrobiales > Ilumatobacteraceae > Ilumatobacter_A > Ilumatobacter_A nonamiensis. The sequence continues at coordinate 3,114 of NZ_BAOL01000182.1, forward strand.
GTGACGTTGCTCGTCGGGGTGGCCGCGTTCGCTGCACTGGGCATGGCGCTCGTGTCGGTGATCAAGACGGCGTCATCGTCGGCCGCCGTGGTCAATGCGACGATTCTTCCGCTGGCGTTCATCTCCGACGTGTTCGTCTCGACCGATGACGACGGGTTCTTGAACACGGTCGCCAATCTGTTCCCGCTGAAGCCGTTCGTCAACGCATTCCAGGACTGCTTCAACCCGTTCGTCGACGGTTCGGGTTTCGCCCCCGACAAGCTGGCGTTCGTCGCCGCGTGGGGAGTGGCCGGCGCCCTCGTCGCGATCAAGCGGTTCACGTGGGAACCTTCGGGGGCAGCGCCTCGTCGGGGACGTCGCGCCCGTCGAGCCGCCGCCGAAGCATCCGCCTGAAATGTTCGTCGGTGACCGACACCGACGAACGTCCTCAGTTGTAGACGATGGTGCGGTGGCCGTGGACGGCGACGCGGTGCTCGAGGTGGGCGGCGACGGCGCGTGCGAGGACGACGGTCTCGAGGTCGCGGCCGCGTGATGTCAACTGCGCCACGGTTTCGCGGTGGCTCACGTGGGCGGTGTCCTGGGCGATGATCGGGCCCTCGTCGAGGTCGGCCGTCGCGTAGTGCGCGGTGGCACCGATCAGCTTCACCCCGCGCTCGTGCGCCTGCCGATACGGATTCGCACCGATGAACGCCGGCAGGAACGAGTGATGGATGTTGATGATCCGCATCGGGTGGTGTGACACGAAGTCGTCGCTGAGGATCTGCATGTACCGCGCCATCACGATGAGCTCGACCCCGTGCTCGTCGAGCGTGGCGAGCACCTGGCGCTCCTGCTCGGGCTTGGTCTCCCTGGTCACCGGGAGGTGGACGTACGGGATGCCCATGTGGGTGCAGATGCCTTCGTGGTCGGGATGATTCGACACCACCACCCGCAGGTCCATCGGCAGCTCACCGCTGCGCCACCGGATCAACAGGTCATAGAGACAGTGCGGCTGCTTGGACGCCATGATCGCCGTCGGAATCGGCACCGCCGAATCTCGCAGGTCGACCGTCATGTCGAGTTCCTCCGCTGTGGGAGCGAAGGCCGTCTGGAACGATGCGTTCGTCACCGAGTCCGCGAGATCGAACACGACCCGCTGGAAGAACACCGACCCGGTCTCGCCGTCGTCGGCTTTGACGTACTGCTCGGCGTGGACGATGTTGCCCCCGTTGTCGGCAATCGACTGAGCGGTCGCCGCGACGATGCCCGGTTGGTCCGGACAGGAGAGAAGCAGCACGCTCGACATGGCGTCGTGTCTATCCGCGAAAGCGGAGCTCCCAGCATCCGACGGCGGTCGCAGCGGCGGCGTTCAAGGAGTCGACGCCCGGTGTCATCGGGATGCGGACCGGCGTCGCGAGCTGCAGCAGGTCGTTCGACAATCCGGATCGCTCCGAGCCGATGAGCATCGCCACCCGCTCGCCGGGTTCCACGGCGTCGATCGGCGCGGCCGCGGGATCGGGAGTCATCGCGTACAGCTCGACCGCCGCCAGCCCGGCGATGTCCGCAGCGAGCGTGGTCGTGCGGGCGTGGGGAAGCGCGAACGCGGTGCCCATCGCAACGCGTAGCGAGCGCCGCGCGAGTGGGTCGGCGCTGGTGTGGTCGAGGATGAGGCCGTCCCACCCGAGCGCGGCCGCGTTGCGGATGATCGACCCGACGTTCGCGGGATTGTCGACCGCCTCCAACACGACCAGTCGTCGGCAGCGTGCTGCCAACTCGGCGACGCTCGGACGTGCGGGCCGTTCGAACAGCGCGATGATCGCCTGCGGCATCCCCAGTCCCGAGATGATCCGGCGCACCTCGTCCCCTCCGGCGTACACCGGCGCGCCGACGCCGGCGAGCCGTCCCGCGATCGCCGGGATCCGTTGCGCATCGACCAGCGCAGCGACCGGGACACATCCGGCGTCCAGGGCGCGCTCCACCACGAGGTCGCCCTCGGCGAGGAACAGCCCGGCCCCGGCGTCGTCTCGCTTCTGGGCGCGGTTGGCCAGGCCGCGCTCGTTCAGCCGGAACTGGGCGAACCGCTCGTCGTCCGGATCGTCGATGACGATGACGTCAGCGCTCACCGGAACTCAGAAGTGGTACGGGTAGGGCGACCAGTCGGCGTCGCGCTTCTCGAGGAAGCTGTCCCGACCTTCGGCGGCTTCGTCGGTGCCGTAGGCGAGTCGGGTCGCCTCACCGGCGAACACCTGCTGGCCGACCAGACCGTCATCGATGAGGTTGAACGAGTACTTCAGCATCCGTTGCGCCGTGGGGCTCTTGGCGCAGATCTTGCGTCCCCACTCGAGTGCCGTGGATTCCAGTTCGGCGTGCGGAACCGACTTGTTCACGGCCCCCATTGCGACCATGTCGTCGGCCGTGTAGTCGTCGCCGAGGAAGAAGATCTCGCGGGCGAACTTCTGGCCGACCTGCCGAGCGAGATACGCCGACCCGAAGCCGCCGTCGAAACTCGCCACGTCGGCGTCGGTCTGTTTGAAGCGCGCGTGTTCGGTCGACGCCAGCGTCAGGTCGGACACGACGTGCAGCGAGTGACCGCCGCCGGCTGCCCATCCGGGAACGACGCAGATGACGACCTTCGGCATGAACCGGATCAAGCGCTGGACCTCGAGGATGTGCAGGCGACCAGCGCGCCCCGGCTCGATCGAGTCGGCATTCTCTCCCTCGGCGTACTTGTAGCCGTCCTTGCCACGGATGCGTTGGTCACCACCGGAGCAGAACGCCCAGCCACCGTCGCGAGGAGACGGTCCGTTCCCGGTGAGCAGGACGCAGCCGACGTCGGTCGACATCCGTGCGTGATCGAGAGCACGAAACAGCTCGTCGACCGTGTGCGGGCGGAAGGCGTTGCGGATCTCGGGCCGGTCGAACGCGATCCGCACCACGCCGGAGTCGTTTGCCCGGTGGTACGTGATGTCGGTGAACTCGAACCCGGGAACCGTGGTCCATGCGCTCGGGTCGAAGATCTCGGAGACCTGGCGGCCGTTGTCGTCAGTCATTCGTGCAGTCTGCCCGAGCGTGCTACTAGTTTCAGCCCATGGCCTTCGCAGACGTCAACGGACAGCGACTCTTCTACGAGGACTCCGGGGGTGATGGTCCGGTCGTCGTCTTCTCGCACGGGTTCTTGATGGACCATTCGATGTTCGATCCGCAGGTCGAGATCTTGCGCGAGACGCACCGGGTCGTGACGTGGGACGAGCGCGGTTTCGGTCAGACCGAGTTCGACGGGAAGCCGTTCAGCTACTGGGATTCGGCGTCCGATTGCCTGGGCCTCATGGATCACCTCGGAGTGGATCGGGCGGTGCTGGCGGGGATGAGCCAAGGCGGCTTCCTGTCACTGCGCGCGGCGCTCACCGCTCCTGAGCGCGTCGCGGCGCTGATCCTGCTCGACACCCAGGCCGGTGGAGAAGATCCCGCGGTCCAGGAGGGGTATCGGGCGATGATCGACACGTGGGTCGGCGTCGGCCCCGTCGACGAGCTCGCGGGGACGATCGCCGACATCATCATCGCCGATCCCGAACTCAACGAACAGTGGATCGCGAAATGGCGGGAACTGCCCAAGGAGCAGATGCGTGAGCCGGGGGAGTGTCTGCTGAATCGCGACGACATCACCGACCGCCTGGGAGAGATCACCTGTCCCGCGCTCGTGGTGCACGGGACCGAGGATACGGCGATCACGATGGACCGCGCCGAAGCGCTGGCTGCCGGACTCTCGGGAGCGGGCGATGTGGTCCGCGTCCCCGGGGCGCATGCCGCGAACCTCACTCATCCCGGTCCGGTGAACGACGCGATCGTGGCGTTCCTCGCCGGCCTCGCGTGACCGGAGTTCGTTGATGGCCCGCTTGGAGGTGTTCGGCGTCGAGGGGCTGCCCGAGATCGTCGAAGGCATGGACCTCGCCGCGATGATCCACGAGGCGGCTGCTGCCCAGGGCGATGCGCTGGTCGACGGCGACATCGTGCTCGTCACGTCGAAGATCGTGTCGAAGGTCGAGGGCTGCACCGTGGAACTCGACGACATCGAGCCGTCCGACTTCGCGGTCCGGTGGTCCGAGAAATGGGACAAGGACCCCAGGGTCACAGAGGTCGTCCTGCGAGAATCGAAGCGAATCGTCCGCCAGATCGGCCCGGTCCTGATCACCGAGACGCATCATGGATTCTGCTGTGCGAACTCCGGCGTCGACCAGTCGTCCAGCGGTGCCCACGGACGGATCCTGACGCTGCCGCTCGACCCCGACGCCACGTCGCGCGCTCAGCGCTCCCGGTTCGCCGGGCTGGGGGTCGACGTCGCCGTGATCATGACCGACACGTTCGGCCGACCGTGGCGCGAGGGCCAGACCGACATCGCGATCGGCATCGCCGGGATGAATCCGCTGTACAGCTACATCGGCCAACACGACCCGCACGGTCACGAGTTCCGGGTGCAGGAGATCTGCACGGCCGACGAACTCGCGGCCGCTGCCGAGTTGGTGAAAGGGAATACCAGTCGGGTTCCCGTGGCCGTCGTCCGCGGCTTCGACTGGACGCGAGACGACGACGCCAGCATGGCGACGGTGTTGCGCGACGCCGAGCGGGATCTCTTCCGTTGAGCCGGGAACGCTGACCCATGCCGCGCAACACATCATGGCCGCGAGTGACGTTCGAGCGTCTGACCTGGCTGATCGAACAGGGCGGCGACTCGCGACGGTCGACCGGCGATCACCGGTACGACTCAGCGGTCGTTCCCGAGATCGGCAGCGAGGACATGATGCTGCCGTCGGAGTGCGCCCTCGTTTCGGAGGACGTGCGTACCGCGATCGCGGCATTCGACATCCGCGTCGGCGACACGCTGGCACCGCTCGAATCGCTCCTCGTGCGGATCGAATCGTCGGCGTCGTCGAGGATCGAGAACGTGGCCGCACCGGTCCCGGACCTGTTGATGGCCGAAACCGGTGAGGATCAGGGCCGATCGGTGGCCGAGGTGATGGGGAACTTCGAGGCGACGACCGCGGCGATCGTTCTGGCCGAGGACATCTCGCCCGAGACGATCCTCGACATCCATCGGGCGCTGCTGGGATCGACCCATCCGGTCCTGGCCGGTCGCTGGCGCAACGAGGCGGTGTGGATCGGCAGCTACTCGGGCGGACCTCCCGAAGCCGAGTTCGTCCCGCCGTCGGTCGATCGGATCCCCGACGCCATCGAGGACCTGTGCAATTTCATGGCTCGCACCGACATGCCGGTGTTCATCCAGGCGATGGTGATGCACGCTCACTTCGAAACGATCCATCCGTTCGCCGACGGCAACGGCCGGGTCGGCCGTGCGCTGGTCCACGCGTTGCTCCGGCGCGAGGGACTGACCAAGGCTGCGACGCTGCCGATCTCGGCGGGAATCGTGTCGCAGAAGCATCGCTACATCGAAGCGCTCACCGAGTATCGGATGGGCGACTTCGTACCGATCGTCGAACTCGGAGCGGACGCGGTGTTCGCGGCACTCCGCAACGCCAGCCACCTCTTCGATGACGTGATCCAGATGCAGAAGAACTGGCGCAGCCACACCGAGTCGTTCCGATCCGATGCGCTCGTCCATCCGATCATCGAGATCCTGCTGCATCATCCGGTGGTCGACACCGAGGTGCTGGAACCGATGCTGGACGCGAGTCCGGCTTCGATCCGGCGTGCACTCAACGATCTGGTCGCCGCCGGCGTGATCGACCCGATCCCGCGTTCCACGCCGGGCAGCGACCGGTTCGTGTGCCACGACATCGTGCACGCCCTGAACGCCTTCACCGAGCGATCGATCAACCCGTTCGGCCGTCACTGACGGGGCCCCGGATCGGCGATTCCGGTTCGTGTGACCGAATCCGCGTCCGCCGTCACTTTCGGTCACCCAAACCGATCGAAACTGCAGTCGGGTCAGGTGAGGAGGTCGCGGGCGATGCCCCAGAAGAACTCGGCGGAGAGGCCGAGCGAGGCGACGTCGATGCGTTCGTTGTGGCCGTGGAAACGTGACCCGAAGGTGGCGAAGTCCATGCCCGGCGAGAACAGTCCGGTGCCGTACGCGGTGCGCCCTCGCTCACGGTAGAAGCGGGCGTCGGTCCCGCCGACGGTGAGGCCGGGGACGAGCTTGGCGCCCGGGTAGGCCACCTGGGTGTGCTTCTCCACCGAGGTCCAGAGTGCGTTGTCCGACCCGAACGGCGAGGTGGTCGCCGGCGAGTTCTGGATGTCGCTGACCTCGACCTGGTCGTAGAGGTCTCCGAGTGCCGCACGAAGGTGGCCTTCGGCGCTCTCCTGGTCACCGGGAACGACGCGAATGTCGATCTCGAGGTCGATCACGTCCGGGATGATGTTCGTCTTCTGCCCGCCGTGGACGACATTCGGCGAGAAGGTCGTGTGGGTGTGGGCGTGGCAGGTCCGGGCGACGGGCGTGGGCAGCGTGTCGATCGTGTCCCAGATCTTGGCGGGGTCGGACAGACCATCTCGGACGTCGTCGGTGACGTCCATCGAGGCGACCTGTGCCCGCCAGATCTCGTCGAGTTCGGGAATCGGTCGGTACTCGGTGAGCCTCCGAACGATCTCGGCTGCCTTGATGAGCGCGTTGTCGGCACCGAACGGCATCGATCCGTGGCCGGGTGTCCCGCGCACACGAAGTCGGCGCCACGCCAGGCCCTTCTCGTTGACGTTGACCGTCACCTGCCGGGTCCCGTCGGCCGACTCGTGCGACCATCCGCCCAGTTCGGTGAGGACGTAGTCGGCGTCGATCGCGTCCCAGTGGTGTTCGGCCATCCACTCCGCGCCCAGGCCTCCACCGGCCTCCTCGTCGCCGACCCCGAAGTAGACGAGATCGCCCTTGGGTCGGAAGCCGGTGTCGGCGAGGTGACGGAACGCGACGGCCATCGACGAGGTGAGGTTGAGCATGTCGATCGCGCCGCGGCCCCAGATCTCGCCGTCGATCAGTTCGGCACCGAACGGATCATGGCGCCAGCCGTCCGGGTTGACCGGAACGACGTCGGTGTGGCCCATCAGGCACAGAGACGGCGCGTTCGGGTCGGAGCCCTCGATCCGGGCGACCATCGAATCCCGGCCCTCGCGGGGGGTGTAGGTCTGGACGTCGAGGCCCGAACCCTCGAGGTACTGCTTCAGTGTGTCGGAGCTGCGGGTCTCGTGACCGGACTCGGGCGTGCCGTCGTTGACGCACTCGTTGCGGATCAGCGTCTGGAGCAGCTCCGTGGTCGGACCCTCGAACTCCTTCGCTGACGCCATCCCCGCAACCTACCGCCCTCAGTCGAGGCGGCGGAGGGCGGCTTCGCCGTCGGGGCGATCGAGCAGTCGGACGGTGGCGTCGGTCACGATCGCGCCGGCGTCGGAGACGATCACGGGGTTGAGGTCGAGTTCATCGACGTCACCCTGGTCGGCGCACAGTTGGGCGGCGAGCACGATCGCGTCGACGAGCGGAGACGGGTCGAGCGCCGATGATTCCAGGGCGGCGCCGACCTTGGTCTCGGTGAGCATCGCCGAAGCGCTCGCGTGCGAGAGGGGTGCGAGTCGGCTCGCTCGGTCGTCGATCAGGTTCGCGTCGGCCCCGCCGTAGCCGACCGTGACGATCACGCCGAGGCGGTCGTCGTGCTGGCAATGGATGCGGGCGTCGACACCGGGCGGCACCATCTCCTGGACCACGAGGGTGCCGGCGTCGTTGCCGAGTCCGTCGACCATGGTGTCGACCGCCTCGATGACGTCCGCGGTCGAACCGAGGTCGAGCGCCACGCCCGCCCGTGCCGACCGTCCGGCCGAACGCTTCAACGACTTGACGGCGACGGGAAACCCGACTTCGGCCGCGACGATGGCGGCGGTCCCGGGGGTGGCCTCGGCCGCTGCC
>NZ_BAOL01000181.1 GCF_000350145.1 Ilumatobacter nonamiensis YM16-303
GCGCTCCGTGCGCGAACTGTTCACGAGAACGGCCCGCCGCGGTTGGGGGATGGGCGTCGGAGCGCCATGCTGAGCGGGTGAGCGCAACGCCCGACCAGATCACCATCCCCACCGACCTGCTGCCCGGCGACGGCCGCTTCTGCTGCGGCCCGTCCAAGGTGCGCCACGAGCAGGTCGACGCCGTCGTCGCCGCACGGGACACGTTGCTCGGCACGTCGCACCGCAAGCCGCCGGTGAAGAACCTCGTCGGGGCGGTGCGCTCCAAGCTGTCCACGTTGTTCGACCTGCCCGACGGGTGGGAGGTCGTGCTCGGCAACGGTGGGTCGACGGTGTTCTGGGACGTCGCGACGTTCGGCCTGGTTCGCGAACGCAGCCAGCACGCGGTGTTCGGCGAGTTCTCGTCGAAGTTCGCCGAGGCGTGCGCGTCAGCACCGCATCTCGGTGATCCGACCGTCGTCAAGAGCGATGTCGGAACCCACCCGACGCTCAGCCTCGAAGACGGCATCGACGTCTACGCGCTCACGCACAACGAGACGTCGACCGGCGTGGCGATGGACCTGCGCCGTCCGACCGGGACGTCGGCGGACACCGCGCTGGTCACGGTCGACGCGACCTCGGCGGCCGGCGGGTTGACCTGGAATCCGACCGAGGTCGACGTCTACTACTTCGCTCCCCAGAAATGCTTCGCGTCCGACGGGGGCCTCTGGCTCGCCGCATGCTCGCCTGCGGCGATCGACCGGATCGGCGAGATCGGATCGTCCGACCGTTGGCGTCCGGCGTCGCTCGACCTCCAGATCGCGCTCGACAACTCGACGAAGAACCAGACATACAACACTCCAGCCGTTGCAACTCTCGTGATGCTCGATGCCCAACTCGATTGGATGCTCGACAACGGTGGCCTCACCTGGGCCGCCGGCCGGAGCGCCGAGTCCGCATCGACGCTCTACGGGTGGGCCGAGGCTCGGGACTGGGCCACCCCGTTCGTGTCCGAGCCGGCGGAGCGGTCGAACGTCGTCGGCACGATCGACCTCGACGACGCGATCGACGCCGGCGACGTGTGCACCGCGCTGCGCGCGAACGGCATCCTCGACACCGACGCCTACCGCAAGCTCGGCCGTAACCAGCTGCGCGTCGGGATGTTCCCGGCGATCGAACCGAGCGACGTCGAGGCGCTCACCCGCTCGATCGACCACGTCGTCTCCACCCTCTCCTGAAACCGGCGCGTTGGTGCCCGTCACCAACGCGCGTCTTCGAGGCCCGAGCGGCTCGATCTCGCTGGCAGACTGAATCCGTGGACGTCACGGAAGTACTCGAGTTCTCGACGGGCGACATCGGTGCGCTCGATCGACCGGTGATGCTGGTCGGACTCGAAGGCTGGTTCGACGTCGCCGGCGCTGCGAGCCACGCGGTCGAGTCGTTCGTCGATCACGAACAGGCAGTGGTGGTCGGCGAGATCGATCCCGACCCGTTCTACGACTTCACCCAGCAGCGTCCGCTCGTCGCGATCAACGACGGTGTTCGCGAGATCCAGTGGCCGTCGAACGAGGTCGTGCTCCAGCGCAACGCCGGCCATCGCGACATCGTGTCGCTCGCGGGCGTCGAGCCCCATCTGTACTGGTCGACCTACGTCGAGTCGATCGTCACGGTCGCGGAAGCGCTCGGCTGCGAGGCGGTCGTCACCGTCGGATCGGCGGCAGAGGCGATTCCGCACACCCGTCGACCGCCGGTGACCGGGAGTTCGGCGAACCCCGACCTCGCCAGCCGGCTCGGACTCGTCGCACCGTCCTATGAGGGCATCACCGGGATCGCCGGCGTGCTCCACGCAGCGCTCGACGTCCGTGGCATCCCGTCGGTGTCGCTGCGCGTCGGCATCCCGCACTATTTGATGAATGCCGAGCACCCGCAAGCGACCGATGCGTTGTCCCGCCATCTGAGCCACGTCCTCGGGGTGCCGTCCACCGTCGACTTCAGCGACCAGATCGATGCCTGGCGCGACGTGCACGACGAGATCATCGAGGGTGACGAACAGTTGCGGATGTACGTCCGGATGCTCGAAGCCGAGTTCGACCGCCGGGCCGAGGCCGCGATCCCCAGCGCCGACGATCTCGCCGCGCAGTTCGAGGAGTTCCTCGACGACCTCCGCCCCGACGACCCCTGATCGGCACGGAACCGGCCGTCGCCTCGCCCCGGTTCACGCCTCGCACCCCGGCAATCCCGCACTCTGCGCCGACCACACTCCCCACACCCACCCCACCCCGCCGGGGAAATTTCGTGCGATCGAGACTCTCGGCGACCACATCGCCCACAATTTCGGCCGAGTCCCATCGCGTCGCCGCGAATTGCGTGGGATCGAGACGCCAGGCGTCCGGATCACTCGAATTTTCCCCAGACGAGGCGGTGTGGGGTGGGGTGGGCGGTGGGGGCGGTGTGGGGTGGGGTGGCGGTACGAGCCTGGGTGACGCGCCGGTGCTACGGAACGGTCGGTTGGTGGCAGGGTCAGTTGCCGGACATGGTGATGTCGTGGATGACGAGGCTCATGCCGGCGGCGCGCATGGGGAGCCAGTCGATGTCGCCACCGACTTCGGCGATGTCGAGCAACATCTTCTGCAACGTCGAGGCGATCGTGAACTCGCGCACGGGGGCACCGATCTCACCGTTGGTGATCAACAGACCGGCCGCGCCGGTCGAGAAGTCGCCGCTCACCGGGTTCACACCCGAGTGCAGCCCCTGCATCTGCTGCACGAGCAGGCCGTCGTCGATGCCGGCGACGATCTCGGCCTGCGAACGCTCGCCGGGGACCAGCGACAACGCCAGACATCCGACACCGGGAGTGCCGGCGAAACCGCCGCGGGTCGCGTTTCCGGTCGACGCAGCGCCGGCGCGCCGCGCCGAGTACGAGTTGTGCACGAACTGCTTCAGCACGCCGTCCTCGATCAGCACGTTCCGACGTGCAGCCAGGCCCTCGCCATCGACGTCGGTCGAGGTGTACGCCTGCGGGTTGGTCGGATCGTCGACGAAGGTGACGCCGCTCGCCGCAACCTGATCGCCCACACGATCGGCGAACAGCGACCGACCCTTCACGACCGCCTCACCGTTCAGCGTCGACGAGATCACACCGAGAAACTGGGCGGTCACGAACGGGTCGAGCACGACGGTGACCCGCTTCGACGCCGGCTTGGTCGCGCCGAGCAGGCAGGTCGCCCGCTCGCTCGCCTCGCGCGCGGCGCGGTCGAGGTCGAACTCGTCCGGTGACTTGCCGACCGAGAATCCGAACCCGCTCTGTGTCTCGGCGTCGTCGCCCTCACCGTCGTCGGCAAGGGTGGACACCGACACGTAGCAGCCGTTCTCGCGCCCGGATTGCCGGATCCCCCGAGTCGACGCCACGGCGGTCTCTCCCCAGGCGTCGGCGTAGTTGGAATCGTCGACGCGCACGCGGGGATCGAGTCCTGACGACAGCTTCTCCAACTTCTTCGCGATGTCGATCTTGCGGTCGGTCTCGTACTCGGCGAGGGTGTCGTTCCACAGCGTCTGCTCGGTGGGCTCGACCCCGTCCGGCTCGGCGAGGCCGGCGAACTCGTCGACGGTTCCGAACTCGACGTTGGATCGCGCCTCCGCGAGCACCTCGGCCACCGCGGCTTCATCGAGCGTCCCGGCGTACGCGAAACCGGTCCGACCGTCACGGATGACGCGGATCCCGATTCCCTCCGCCTGGGCCGAGACGAAGTGCTCGACGTCGCCTTGGTACACGCGGATCTCGGTCTCTCCGCCACGGGAGACGAAGGCCTCGATCTGCTCACCCGAGCCGGCTTGGTCGATCACCCGATCGGCGACCGCCTGCAGCTCGGCGGTGGTGTCCTCGACCGCGCTCATGATGCGGTGCCGCCGACCGTCAGTGCCTTGACCCGCAGCGTGGGTTGGCCGTCGCCGACGGGAACGCCTTGACCGTCCTTGCCGCAGGTGCCGGGGCTCCCCATCGCGAAGTCGTCGGCGAGCATGTCGATGTCCTGCAGCACCTTCGGTCCGTTGCCGATCAGGTTGCCGTCACGCAGCGGCTCGGTGATCTTGCCGTCCTCGATGAGGTACGCCTCGGTCATGCCGAACACGAAGTCGCCCGAGGCCGTGTTGACGCTGCCTCCACCGAGCTTGGCGACGTAGACGCCCTTCGGTGTCGAGGCCACGATGTCGTCGGCGTCGTCGGGACCGTTCATCACGAACGTGTTGGTCATCCGCACCATCGGAAGGTGCTGATAGCTCTGGCGCCGACCGTTGCCGGACTGCGGTCGACCGTCCTTGCGGGACCGCAGGAAGTCCCACATGTAGTCGGTGAGGATGCCGTCCTCGATCAACACGTTGCGCTGTGTGCGCTGCCCCTCGTCGTCGATGCCGAGGGTGCCCCACTCGCCGGGCATCGTGCCGTCGTCGACGAGCGTGACCATCGGGTTCGCGACCTGCTTGCCGACCTTGCCGGCGTACACGCTCGCTCCTTTCTGGATGTGATCGGCCTCGAGCCCGTGCCCACACGCCTCGTGGAACAACACGCCACCGGTTCCGTGCTTGATGACGACCGGCATCTCACCCGACGGCGCCGGACGCGCCGCGAGCTTGGTGATCGCCTGCCGAGCGGCCTCGCGTGCCATCTCCTCGACGTCGACCGTGTCGAAGATCTCGAAACCGACGGTGTGGCCCATCGACTGGTACCCGGTCTGCATGCCACCGTCACCGTTGGCGACCGCGTTGATCCGGAGCAACGTACGCACGATCTCGTCGTCGGCGAGCACGCCGTCGGTGTTCGCCACCAGCACCCGCTTGGTGCTGTCGCCGTACCCGGCCGACACCTGCACGATCTCGGGACCGTACGACCGCGCCGCCTCGTTCATCCGGGTGAGCAGGTCGACCTTGGCCGCCTTCTCGATCGCGTCGGGCTGGTGGACGATCGCGTTGGGGCGATGTGCCGCGGCTCGGGTCAGTCCGACGGTCTTGACGCCGCCGCCACCCTGACGTGCCGCCGCCGCAGCCGCACTCGCGGCGACGTTCAGTCCATCCTCGGTGAGGTCGGACGTGTAGGCGAAGCCGGTCGTCTCGCCGGAGATGACACGGACGCCCGCTCCACGGTCCCGGCCGCTCGTGACCTGTTCGATTCGGCCATCGTCGAGACCGGCGGAGGTCGACCGTTTGTCTTCGGCGTACACCTCCGCGAAGTCGGCACCGGTCGAGGTCGCACCGGCGAGTACGCGTTCCAGGACGTCTTGATCGATCACACCGTCCAGCCTACGAAACGATGGTCCACATCCCGTCCCGGGGTCCATGCGAGAATGAAGACGTGGGGAGCACGCTCAATCGAGTCGTTGCCGCCGGGCTGTGCGCAGCGCTCGCCACAACCGCCTGCGGGAGCGCGTCGACGAGCTCGGTCGAGGCGGGAACCGGCGCGCCGACCGACCCCGCGTCGCCCGACGCCCGTGGCTCAGCAACGACCATCGACGCAACGACGACAGCGGCGACGGCCACCGACTCCACTGGCGCCCCCGGCTCCGGCGATTCCATCGCTTCGACACCCGAGACCACGACCACCGACGTGCCGCTGGAACCGCGCTCGATGACCATGGCGTTCACCGGCGACGTCCTCCCGCACAGTCCCCTGTGGCGTGGCGCCGCGGAGAACGCAGGTGGCAACGGCTACGACTTCTTCCCGATGTTCGCTCCGATCGCCCCGACCGTCTCGGCGGCCGACCTCGCGGTCTGCCATCTCGAGACCCCGATCGTTCCCGTGGGAGAGGAACTCTCGACCGATCCGCTGTACGGCGTGCCACCCGAGGTCGTCAGCGCGATGGCGCGAGCCGGCTACGACCGGTGCTCCACGGCCAGCAATCACGTGCTCGATCGCCGGGTGGCAGGGATCGACCGCACGATCGAGGTCCTCGCCGAGAACGGCATGGGGCAGTCGGGGATGGCGAGAAATGAGCTCGAGGCGGTTCCCGCGGTGTTCGACGTGAACGGCATCTCGATCAGCCATCTGTCGTACACGTACGGCACGAACGGTCTTCCGATCCCCGCCGGCGAACCGTGGCGGACGAACCTGATCGAGCCGGCGCGGATCATCCAGGATGCTCAGTCGGCCCGAGACCTCGGTGCCGACGTCGTCGTCGTCAGCATGCACTGGGGAACCGAGGGGGTGACCGCACCCGACGACCAGCAGGTCGCGATCGCCGACGCGATCACGGCGGGCGGTGCGATCGACCTCGTCGTCGGACATCACGCCCACGTGTTGCAGCCGATCGAGCAGGTGAACGGCGTCTGGGTCGCATACGGACTCGGCAACGTGTTGTCGAACCATCCCGCCGCTTCGCAGTGGCCGCCCGAGACGCAGGACGCCGCCGTCGTGGAGTTCGATGTCGACATCGACAGCGCCGGAGTGGTGACGATCAGCGCGCCACGGGTGGTGCCCACATGGGTCGACAAGCCGAACGGTTGGGTGATCCGCGATGTGCTCGCGGATCTCGCCAGTGACACGCTGGACGAGTCTCGGCGTCAGCTGCTCCAGGCGTCGCTCGACCGCACGTCCTCCGTCCTCGGTGACTACGTCACCCGCTGACGACATCGCGTGACCTGGCGGTGACGGGCTGGCGAACTCCGGACGGTGGTACGTCATCATCGGTGCGTTAGCGTCGTTGTTCGTGACAGTCGAGACCGGCATCCGTGGATCTGCAAGCTTGGTCGTCGGCGCGCCGGACACCGCGTCATCGCTTCGCTCCGGCGACGTCGATGTGCTCGGCACGCCGCGCCTGATCGCCCTGTGCGAGGAAGCCACCATGGCCGCACTCGCCGACGAGCTCGCTCCGGAGATCGCGTCGATCGGGATGCGGATCCGCGTCGATCACCTGCAGCCGACCCCGGTCGGAGCGAGCGTCACCGCCGAAGCCGTGCTCGACAAGATCGACGGGCGTCGGCTCACCTTCACCGTCTCGGTCTCCGACAGCGGCGGTCTCGTCGCCGCGGGCAAGATCACGCGGGCACTCGTCGAGCGGGCAACGTTCCTCGACAAATGCTGCACCTGCTGAATCCAGACCTGAATACGCTGAGCTGATGAGCGAGGGGGTCACCGCGATCGAGGCACCAGCGCGGGTGCATCGGCTCTTCTGGTGGAAAGAGGCCCTGATCGTCCTCGTGTTCTACCTGGCCTATTCGTGGACCAGGAACCGCTTCGGATCGAACCAGATCGCCGCGGACGGTGTGCCCGAGGCAGCGTTCCACAACGCCGAACGGGTCATCCAGCTCGAAACGTGGCTCGGGATGTTCCACGAGGAGTCGATCCAGGAACTGTTCCTGTCTCAGAAGTGGTTCATCCAGTTCTGGAACGTCTACTACGGCACCGCCCACTTCTTCGTCACGCTCGCCGTGTTCGCGCTGCTGTTCGCCAAGCGCAAGGACGTGTTTGCGCAGTGGCGCAACGCGCTCGCGGCGATGACCGCACTCGCGATCCTCGGCTTCGCGTTCTTCCCACTGATGCCGCCACGCCTGCTCGACCAGCCGTGCCCGACTCTCGACAACTTCGAGTTCGGCGGGGCGTGCATCGAGAGCGCCTTCCGCGACGGCAAGGACAAGACGTTCACCGGTGACAACGGATTCGGTTTCGTCGACACGCTCAGCGTGTACGGCGGGCCATGGCGTTTCGACTCCGAGGAGGTCGCGTCGATCTCGAATCAGTACGCGGCGATGCCGAGTCTGCACATCGGGTGGTCCACGTGGTGCGCCCTGGCGGTCTGGCCGCTCCTGCGCCGCCGATGGACGAAGGTCGCGGTCCTGCTGTATCCGTTGGCCACGCTGTTCTGCATCATCGTCACCGGCAACCACTTCTGGCTGGACGGGGTCGGTGGGCTCGTCGTGTTCGCGGTGGGCGCGATCATCGGGTGGGGAATGCACCGGTGGAACCAGAATCGGATCGACCGGCAGATGATGCTCGACGAGATGCTCGCCGAACGCACCGGTCCGCCTCGACGCGACACCCGGATCGGTTCACTGGCCTCGGACATCATCGACGATGTCTCGGGTGACCGACTCAAGTCTCGGGACAGACACCGGTCAGACGACCACCCGTAGTCGCCGCGTGACGAGTTCCGCAGCGGATGTCACCCATCCTGGTGGCGGGAGTCGTATCCTGATGAGTCGATGAGTCAGATGCGGCTGAACCCACTGAACGGGCGATGGGTGACGATTGTTCCCGACCGGGCCGAACGTCCGAGTGACTTCGCCACGCGGGCGCCGATCGACGACATGCAGCTCGACCGACCGTGCCCGTTCTGCCCGGGCAACGAAGAGGAGACCCCGCCGGCCATCGAGACCGCGGAAGAGGACGGCTCGTGGTCGATGCGCGTCGTACCGAACCGGTACCCGGCCTTCGATGGCGACGACGCGTTCGCGGTGCACAACCTCGGCCCGGTGCACGTCAAGGCGGATGCGAGCGGCATCCACGAGGTGTTCGTGTACGAACGCGGACACAGCGGCGGACTGCATCTGCTCGATGACGATCACGCCGTCGAGATGATGAGGGTGCTCAAACACCGCCTCGCCGAACACGCGCAGCTGCCGTTCGTTCGCTACAGCCAGGTGATCGTCAACCACGGCCGCGAGGCGGGGGCGTCGATCGCGCATCCGCACGGCCAGATCCTCGGGCTTCCGTTCGTGCCGAGCGAGGTGCTCGACGAGGAGCGCGCGTTCGCCCGCTTCGCCGGTGGCTCGCTGCTCGAGACCACCGTCGAGGCCGAGCTGGCCGCCGACCAGCGGATCGTCATCGCCAACGACGACGTCGTGGTCATGTGTCCGTGGGCGAGCGGTGTCCCCTACGAGATGCTGATCGTGCCCCGCGAACAGCACGCACACTTCCCGAATGCATCGGATCAGTCGTTGCGCGCCGTCGGGATCGCACTGCGCGACTCGATCGCCCACCTCAACAAGGCGCTGGGCGACGTGTCATTCAACCTGGGGCTGCACACCGCACCGCATCAGCACACCGGTGACTACCACTGGCACATGCACATCTGGCCGCAGCTCACCACGCAGGCCGGCTTCGAGCGCGGGACGGGCGTGCTGATCAACATCGTCGCTCCCGAGGACGCCGCGGCCACGCTGCGTTCCGTCGGCGTCACGGCCTGAGCGGGCTCGCCAACCACACCATCGACATCGGGCCGATGTCGAGCAGGGCCGACGACGGCTGACCCTGCCACGGTTCGTCCGACGTGGCGACGATCCGGTCGAGCGATCGGTAGCCGCTCCCCCACCACACCGCCGCATCGGTGTCGATCGCGACGTCCCACTCGCCGTTCCACGGCAGCCCGACGCGGTAGCCGGGGCGCGGAACGGGCGTGAAGTTCGCAACACACGCCATCGCCGCCGCACCGTGATCGTCCCACCGCAGGAACGAGAACATCGAGTGCTCGGAATCCTCGGCATCGAGCCACTGGAAGCCGGCGGGGTCGGTGTCGCGCCGCCACAGCGCCGGGAAGGAATCGGAGCGGCGGTTGATCTCGACGATCAGATCGTGCACACCGCGATGCGACGGGTGATCGAGCAGGTGCCACGGAAGTTCGGACGCGTCGTTCCATTCCTGCCACGGCGCCAGCTCGCCGCCCATGAACAGCAGGGGCGCGCCGGGTAGCGACCACTGCCAGGCCAGCAGGGCGCGCAAGCCCGCGAACTTCTGCCAGTCGTCGCCACCGATCTTGGCGAGCAGGCTGCCCTTGCCGTGCACGACTTCGTCGTGGCTCAGCGGCAGCACGAAGCGCTCGTTGTAGGCGTAGATCTGGGCGAACGTGAGCTCGTGGTGATGGTGACGTCGATGGACCGGGTCGTGCTCGAGGTAGCCGAGCGTGTCGTGCATCCACCCGAGATTCCACTTGTGACTGAACCCGAGACCACCTTCGGAAACGGGTCGCGTGACCTTCGGCCACGCCGTCGACTCCTCGGCGATCATGAGCACGTCCGGGAACTCTTCACCGACGACGGTGTTGGTCTCCTGGAGCAGTCGAATCGCCTCGAGGTGCTCGCGGCCGCCGTGCTCGTTCGTCGTCCACTGACCCGGGCCCCGTGAATAGTCGAGGTACAGCATCGAGGCAACGGCATCGACGCGCAGGCCGTCGATGTGGAACTCGTCGAGCCAGTACAGCGCGTTCGCCACGAGGAAGTTGCGGACCTCGTTGCGCCCGAAGTCGAACACGTAGGTACCCCAGTCGGGATGCTCGCCGCGCTGTGGGTCGGGGTGCTCGTAGAGAGGTGTCCCGTCGAACCGGCCGAGGCTCCAGTCGTCCTTGGGGAAGTGCGCTGGCACCCAGTCGAGAATGACGCCGATTCCGCGACCGTGTAGGGAGTCGACGAAACGGCGGCAACCATCGGGCTCGCCGAACCTCGCGGTCGGGGCGTAGTACCCCGACACCTGGTATCCCCACGAGCCCCCGAACGGATGCTCGGCGACCGGGAGCAGCTCGACGTGGGTGAAGCCGAGACGCTCCACGTGCTCGCCCACCTGCTCGGCCAGAGCGTCCCAATCGTCGACGGTGCGTCGCCACGATCCGAGGTGGACCTCGTAGACCCGCAACGGTGTGGTGCCGCGGATGGTGGACCCTCGACCATCCATCCACTCGTCGTCCGACCACTCGAACTCGTCGAACGCCGGCACGACACTGGCATCGCTGGGCGGACGTTCGGTCCGGCGCGCCATCGGGTCGGCCTTGCGGATGGTGCGCCCCTCGGACGTGGTGATCTCGAACTTGTAGCAATCGCCCGACCCGGCACGGTTGGACACGACCGACCAGATCCCGGTGGGCCCCTTGACGTCGACACGTTCGAGTGCTTCGGGCTGCCAATCGTTCCAGTCGCCGACGATCGCGACCGCACTCGCATTCGGAGCCCAGACCGAGAACCGGACACCCGACACGGCTCCCTGCGGTCCGAGCAGCTCCCACAGCCGACGATGCGTCCCCTCGGCGAACAGATGGAGATCGAGCTCGCCGACGAGCTGGTCACGCGAGGTCATCGACGACCACGGTAACCCCCGTTACGGTTCGGGACGTGCGCGTCTTGATGCTGACCTGGGAATTCCCGCCGCGGCGAACCGGCGGGACGGTGGCTCATGTCGACGGCCTGTGCCGCGCACTCGCCGACGCGGGACACGAGGTCGTCGTCCTCACGAGCGCCCACCGTCACGCCGACGTGCGGGCCGAACAGTCGGGACGCATCCGGGTGCTGCGCGCCGAGGTCGACATGCCGCACATCCCCGAGGAGCGCTACCTGGCACTGACTGCGTCCGCCGACCACGCGCTCGTCCAGCTCGCGACCGACGCCGACTCCCCCCTCGCCGGCTGGAGGCCCGACATCGTGCACGGCCACGACTGGCAGGTCGGCTGGGCAGCCGACACGCTCGCCCGCCACCACGCGGTTCCCTTCGTACTCACGATGCACGGAACCGAGCGGGTGCGTCACGGGGGCAACCTCCCGATCGGCGAGCCGACCGACGTCAACTCGATCGAGTGGTGGCTGGCGTTTCGCGCCGACCGCCTGATCGCGTCGACCTCGTTCATGGTCGACCAGTTGGTCACCGGATTCGAACTCGACCCCGCACAGGTCGTCCGGATCCCCAACGGCATCGATCCGGCGCTGTGGGGCGGTCACGATCGACCCGCCGACCGCGAGCCGCTCGTGGTCACGTGGGGCCGGGTGCAGTACGAGAAAGGTTTCCAGGTCCTCGCCCGGTCGATGACGAAACTGCGTGGCCAGGTTCCCGGGGTGTCGTGCGTGATCGCCGGTCGGGGCAGCTATCTCCCGGAGCTGCAGACTCAGATCGACGTCGAAGGTGTCAGCGACCTGATCGAACTCCCCGGCTTCCTGAGCGGGCCGGACCTGCGCGAGCTCGTGCACCGCGCCGGCTGCGTCGTGATCCCGTCCCTCTACGAACCGTTCGGGTTGGTGGCGTTGGAAGCGTTGGCGGCCGGCGCACCGTTGATCGTGGCCCGTACGGGCGGTCTCGCGGAGTTGATCGCCGACACCGGGGCCGGTGTGACGTTCGAACCGGGCAATCCCGATGACCTCGCCGATGCGATCGAGCGGGTCCTGCAGGACGGTGAACTCGCCCAGGAACTCACTCGACAGGCACAGGACCTGATCGAGACCAAGTACGCCTGGGACGCGGTCGCGACATCCGTCGTGGACGTCTACGACACGTGCCGAAACTCCCGCAAGGGCTGAACCATCGCCGCCGTACGCTGCGTCCATGACGCTGCGTCCTGACCACGAGACGCAGGACAGCGGGGTGGGAACCGGGCGGTCGAGTCGGCGAGGCTCGGCTCCCTCCCAACGGCCGTCGGCACTGACGATCCTGTTCGCGTTCGGCGGCCTCAACGCCACGATGGCCGCCGGCTACGGCGTGCTGTTCACGATCGTCGACGACTACAAGTCCGAGTACGGCATCGACGAGACGGCGATCGGCGTCATCATCGGGATCGGCTTCCTCTCCGGATTCGTGTCGCAGATCCTGTTCGCACCGTTCGCTGACCGCGGCCATGCCCGCACCGTCGTCGTCGCCGGAGTGCTGGTGAGCGTTGCGGGCCTCCTCCTGATGGCGTTCGGCACCAGCCTCGTCCCGATCCTGCTCGGGAGGATCATCAACGGTCTGGGCATCGGCGCAGCCGGACCGGCCGTGCGCAGGATCGTCATCATCGCCGACCCCACGAACCTCGGGAGCAACCTCGGTCGCCTGCTCTCGGCCGACGTGTTCGGCTTTGCGATGGGCCCTGCGATCTCCGCCGTCCTCGTCGGGCCGTTCGGGATCCCCTCGCCGTTCATCGTCGTTGCGGTCGCGTCGTTGATCCTGCTGCCGTTCGTCGCCCGAGTACCGGTCGACGAGACGAGCATCGAGAATCGCCCGCGCAAACGTCTCGCCTTCGACCTGCTCGCGAACCGCCCCTTCGCCGGAGCCACCGTGCTCGCCGGAGTCGGGTTCATCATGATCGGCGGCTTCGACGCGCTGTGGTCGCTGGTCCACGACGAGCTCGGCACGGCGGAGTGGATCGCCAACCTCGGGATCACCCTGTTCGCACTCCCGCTGTTCTTCCTCGGTCCGCGCGGCGGACGCCTGGCGCAGACGTTCGGGCCGTTCAAGCTCTCCGCGATCGGTCTCTTCGCCGGCGCCGGATTTCTCCTCGGCTACGGGTTGCTCCCGACCGGCGGACTGATCTTCGCACTGGCGATGGTCCACGCCGTGAGCGACGGCCTCACGGTGTCGGCAGCGGGCGTCGGCGCCGGGATGGTCATTCCCGACGACCGTCAGGCCGGAGCTCAGGGAATGCTCGGAGCGTCACAAGCACTGATGGCCGGGGTCATGGCGGTCGTGACCGGGTTCGTCTACGAGTCGTTCGGCCGCACGGTCGCCTACGCCACGGTGTCCGCGGCGATCGTGGTCGTCACGTCGTTCGGCCTGTGGCTCGCCCGCGACGCCTGGTCCCTCAAACGACCGCTCTCCACCTGACGGCCACCACGCTCACCGGTGACCGTCAGCTGCCGGTGAACTCGGCTTTGCCGGGACCGTGCTCGAGAAAGCTCTTCACGCCGATCTGTGAGTCGTCGGTGCGGAACACCTCGACGAATCCGTCACGCTCCAGGGCGAGTCCCTCGTCGAGCGAGGTCGACAGTCCGGCGTCGATGACCCGCTTGGTGATCGCCTGAGCGGTCAGGGCACCCTTGGCGACGTCGGCGGCGAGCGCGAGCGCACGGTCGTGGAGTTCCTCGGGCGCGACGACTTCGTCCGCCAGCCCGATCCGCAGCGCCTCCTCGGCCTTGACCTGGCGACCCGTGAGACACATCTCCTTCGCCCTCGACGGACCGACCACCCGTGCCAGACGCTGCGTGCCGCCACCACCGGGGATGATCCCGAGCAGGATCTCCGGCTGCCCGAACACGGCCTTCTCCGACGCGATCCGATAGTCGCAACCGAGCGCCAGTTCGCACCCGCCGCCAAGCGCGTATCCGCTGATCGCGGCGATCACGAAGCGTGGAAGGTCGGCAAACGCACCGATCGTGTCGTGGAACGCCGGGCCGATCTCGGCCGCCTCATCCGGTCCACCGAACTGCGAGATGTCGGCACCGGCCGCGAAGATGCGATCCCCGCCGGTGATGACGACCGCACCCGGAAGGTCGGCGGCGAGTTCGTCCGCAGCCTGTCGGAGTTCGGCCAGCAGTTCGCGCGACAGCGGGTTGACCTTTCCGTTCGCAAGGGTGACGACAGCAACCCCGTCGTCACGTCGATCGAGCGTCAGCAATTCGTAGGCCATCGCGCCAGCCTGCCACCCATCTCCGGTCGGGATGTAGTCCGGTGCGTATCGTGCAAGCGTGGCGAACCATCGGAGCCGTCGAGCACGCGCCGCACGACGACGACAACGCCGCATGAGCCGCGTCGAGCACGACCTCACGCCTGAGCAGTGGGCTGCGCTCGAAGAGGCCTGGGCAGGCTGCGCCTACTGCGGCCGGACGGACACCGCGATGCAACGTGACTGCGTGCTGGCGCTGTCCCGCGGTGGCCGGTACACGCTCGACAACATCGTCCCGGCGTGCCGCTCGTGCAACACGAGCAAGTGCAACGCCGAGGTCACCGGATGGCTCCGCCGGAAGCGTCTCGACGAGCGGGCGTTCCTCCTCCGCCACCTCGAGATCCGCACGGAACTCACCGAACGCTTCCCCGCGGATCCCGCATCCTGACGTCCAGCGACCCGACGCGTCGGGGCGACCATTCCGAATCAACCCTCACCCACCCCCCAACCGCATCTCGTGAACACTTCCCGCGCTCCGTGCGCGAAC
>NZ_BAOL01000180.1 GCF_000350145.1 Ilumatobacter nonamiensis YM16-303
GCGCTCCGTGCGCGAACTGTTCACGAGATCGCAGGGGTGGACGGTCTGGCAAGTAGGATCTCGTCACGTTCCAGCCAGCGAGTCGCACAGGAGCGTGCATGCCCGTCACCGTCGTCGTCGGAGCCCAGTGGGGCGATGAGGGCAAAGCCAAAGTCATCGACCTGCTCTCCAAGGAGCACACGTTCGTGGTCCGCTACCAAGGCGGTCACAACGCCGGGCACACGGTGGTCGTCGATGGCGAGAAGTACGCCCTCCAACTGATCCCGTCGGGGGTGCTGTACGAGCACGTCATCCCGGTCATCGCCAACGGGGTGGTCGTCGATCTCCCCACGCTCTTCGCCGAGGTCGACATGCTCGAGAAGCGCGGCGTCTCGTGCTCGGAGCTGAAGGTCTCCAGTCGGGCGCACCTGATCTTCCCGTGGCACCAGGCGCACGACGCGATCGCCGAGGCGATGCGCGGCGACGACAAGATCGGCACCACGCTCAAAGGAATCGGTCCGGCGTACGCCGACAAGGCTCGCCGGGTCGGCATCCGCGCGGGTGACGTGATCGATCCGGAGCGGTTCGCCACCCTCGTCCGCGAGCGCGCCACCGCCGAGAACAAGCTGATCACCGAGGCCGGCGGTGACCCCCTCGACGTCGACGAGATGGTCGAGCGCTTCAGCGAACTGGGGGAGCGCCTCGCACCGTTCGTGTGCGACACGATCAGCCTGCTCCACAACGGACTCGACCGCGGTGCCCACGTATTGCTCGAAGGGGCACAGGCCACGTTCCTCGACCTCGACCACGGCACCTACCCGTACGTCACGTCGTCGAACCCGACGGCCGGCGGTGCGTGCGCCGGCTCCGGCCTCGGGCCGCGCGACATCGACCGCATCGTCGGGATCACGAAGGCATACACGACACGCGTCGGCGCCGGCCCGTTCCCGACGGAGCTGCTCGACGACGACGGCGAGACCCTCGGCCGCGTCGGCAAGGAGTTCGGCACGGTCACCGGTCGTGCTCGACGGACGGGCTGGCTCGACTGCGTCATGTTGCGCCACGCCGTCCGGCTCAACTCGCTGACGGAACTGGCGCTCACCAAACTCGACATCCTCGACGGGTTCGAGAAGGTGAAGATCTGCACCGCCTACCGCCGCAACGGCCAACTGGTCGACGACTACCCCGATCGCTCCGACATCCTCGCCGAGATCGAGCCCGTCTACGAAGAGCTCGACGGCTGGGGTACGGCACTGAGCGAGAAGCGTGAACCAGGGCAACTCCCGGATCAGGCGCGGGAGTTCCTGGACATCGTCGAACGGGAGGTCGGTGTGCCGATCAAGGTCGTGGGTGTCGGCGCCGAGCGCGACGACTATCTCGTCTGGACGTCGTCATGATCCCGCGCTACTCCACGCCGGAGATGGATGCGGTGTGGTCCGATCCGGCGCGCTTCGGCCGCTGGCTCGAGGTCGAACTCCTGGCCACGGAAGGCCACGCTGAAGCAGGCATCGTTCCGCAGGAGGCCGCGGAGATCTGTCGGGCCAAGGCCCCGACGTCCGACGAAGCGTTCGTCGAGCGGATCCTCGAACGCGAGCAGATCACCGATCACGACGTCGCCGCATTCGTCGACACCGTGCAGGCCGAGATCGACGATCCTGCCGGTTCGTGGATCCACTACGGGCTCACCTCGTCCGACGTCGGCGACACCGCACTCTGCTGGGCGATGCGGGACGCGACGGATCTGATGATCGACGCGGCCGGCGAACTGATCGCCACGCTGGTCCGGATCGCTCGTGAGCACGCCGACACGGTGATGATCGGACGCACCCATGGCATCCACGCCGAACCCACCACGTTCGGCGCCAAGGTGGCGCTGTGGGCTCTGCAGGTCGACCGGGACCGACAGCGCCTGCGTACCGCACGCGATGCCGTGTCGGTGATGAAGCTCAGCGGTGCGGTCGGGACGTACTCCAACATCCCGCCGGAGGTCGAAGCGTTCGTGGGCGATCGACTGGGGTTGGCGCCGGTTCCGGCGACTCAGGTCGTTGCCCGCGATCGCCACGCCCAGTTCCTGTATGCATGCGCCTCGGTCGGCGCCACCTGCGAGATGATGGCGGTCGAACTCCGCCACCTGCAGCGCACCGAAGTGCGTGAAGTGCAGGAGGGGTTCAAGCCCGGTCAGAAGGGTTCGTCGGCCATGCCGCACAAGCGCAATCCGATCTCTGCGGAGACGATTTCGGGACTGTCGCGCGTGCTGCGCGGCAACCTCTCGGCCGGAATGCAGGACGTCGCGTTGTGGCACGAGCGCGACATTTCACACAGCTCGGTGGAACGGGTGATCCTGCCCGATTCGAGCCAATTGGCCTACTACGTGATGCGCCGACTTCGGCGGCTTCTCGATGGACTGGTCATCATGCCCGAGCGGATGCAGGCGAACCTCGACGCGAGCTACGGACTGGTGTTCAGTCAACCGGTGTTGCTGTCATTGGTGCAGGGCGGAAAGACGCGTGACGAGGCCTATCGCATCGTCCAACGCAATGCGATGCGTTCGTGGGACGAAGGACTCGATTTCCGGACGCTGCTCGAAGCGGATGACGAGGTGGACGACAGCGTGCTCGATGACGCGTTCGACCTTCGCCGCAGCTTGTCGAACCTCCACCGAGTGTTCGACCAGCTCGAAGAGATCGGCGACTGACCGCCGGTTTCAGCTCGCCCGCGAGACTCCGGCACGTTTGAGGACCGCTGCGGGGACTCCCACGTCACGCCAACTGGCGTACGAGATGCTCTTGCTGTCGCTGTAGCTCTGTGCCACTTCGACGAACCTGCTCTCGAGCGCCTCGATGTCGATGGTTGCCGACATCGCTTCGAGTTCGGCCTCCAGATCACGCCGCTCCTGGATGAGCAGCAGTTCGCTCATCGGGTCCGCACTCGCCAGTTCCTGCTCGACGGCGTCGAGGCGCTTACGGACACTTTCGGGAGTTCGTTTCCGCCCGCGCTTCGGCTTGGTCGCGCGTAGTCCCTCGAGGTATTCACGAACGATTCGTCCCTCGGTTCGTCCCTTTGCGAGCGCTGCCTTGTGCTCGTCGGTCATCGGCTTCTTTGTGGCCATTCCCGAAGTCTAGGACAACGACCATTCGACCCAATAGCGTGCATGTCCGATGTTCGAATTGGTTGCACACGGACCCGACGTCCATGTCGGTGTCGGCCCGCAGTATCCATGGGGCGGGCTGTACGGCGGTCAGATCGTCGCCCAAGCCTTGCGTGCGGCGACGCTGTCGGTCGATGCCGAGCTCGAGCCGCACTCGATCCGTGCGTATTTCATCCGTCGCGGCGACCCGTCCGAACCGGTCCGCTACGAGGTCGACCGCATTCGCAACGGCCGTTCGTTCGCCACCAGACGCGTTGTTGCCCGGCAGGCGACCGGCGCGATTCTGAACGCCGAGAGTTCGTTTCAGCGCCCCGAGTCCTCGGTGGAACTGCAGACGGTCGAGATGCCCGAGGTCCCCCCGCCCGACGTGCTCGATCGCGAGTCGTGGTCGCCGTCGTTCGAGCGCGCCTCGGTCCCGGCACACCGAGTGGCGGACAGCCGACGTGACGGCTCGGGGCGCACCGTCACGTGGATGAAGGTCAACGATCCGCTCGGCGACCCGTTCGACCCCGCCGCCCAACTCCTCCACCGTTGTTGGCTCGCCTTCCTGTCCGACGATCTCCCGACGGATACCGTTCATCGCGCGCATCCGATGTCGATCGACGCGCCGGAGAACGACGACCACCTCTTCGCCGCGAGCCTCGATCACACGATCTGGTTCCACCGCCCGGTCATCGCCGACGAGTGGCACCTGCACGACTTCTCGTGCCTCCATTTCGTCGGCGGACGCGGGCTCGCGCTCGGGCACGTCTTCTCACCCGACGGCACGCATGTCGCCACGGTCGCTCAAGAGGTCCTCATGCGCGACACTCGCGACCGTGCCTGACGACGCGATCGTGCCGAGCGAATCCTCTGGCCCCGTCAGCGTGTTCGACATGCTGAAGGTCGGCGTCGGTCCGTCCAGTTCGCACACGCTCGGCCCGTGGCGAGCAGCCGAGCACTTCGTCGATCGCCTGCGGTCGAGCGGTCGGTTGGGGCAGCTCGCCGCCATCCGCGTCGAGTTGTACGGCTCGCTCGCGAAGACAGGACGCGGGCACGGAACCGGGGTCGCGCTGATGATGGGCCTCTGCGGCCATGATCCGGAAACCTGCGACACCGCCGAGGTCCAGCGCATCGGTCCGGAAGCGGTCGAGTCGGGTCGGTTGCTGATCGGCGGCGAACAGTCGGTGCCCTTCGTCCGCGACCGGGACCTCGCGTTCGACAGCACGGAGGTGCTCGTCGGGCACCCGAACGGAATGCGTTTCGTCGCCACGTTCGACGACGGGAGCACCGCCGACCAGGTCTCGTACTCCGTCGGCGGAGGTTTCGTCTCGCACGAGGGTGAGGATGTCGGCGACGACTCGGTCGACGAGACGAAGCGTCTGCCGTGCCCGATCGAGTCGGCGGCGGAGTTGCTCGCGTGGTGCGACGACGGCCGGTCGATTGCCGACGTGGTGCGGGCCAACGAACGGGTCTGGCGGACCGACGCGGAGATCGACGTCGACCTGATCCGGATTCGCAACGTGATGCGCGACTGCGCGTTCCGCGGCGTCTCGACGACCGGCACGCTGCCGGGTGGACTCGACGTCGCCCGTCGCGCCCACGATCTCCACCGAGCGTTGATGGGTCCGATCGAGATCGACGACTCGGCGACGTGGCTCGACAATCTCCGTCATGCCGACCTCGGGTTCGGCGACACGGTGCGGTTCGTGAGCTGTCTCGCCCTGGCCGTGAACGAGGAGAACGCTGCGTTCGGACGCGTTGTCACTGCTCCGACGAACGGCGCCGCGGGCGTGATTCCGGCGGTGCTCTTCCATCACCTCGCTCAACTCGATCCTGCCGAGTGGGAACGAACCGACATCGACGCCGAGTGCGTGCGGTTCCTGCTCGTTGCCGGCGAGATCGGTGCGATCTTCAAGAAGCGAGCGACCATCTCCGCGGCGATGGGGGGCTGTCAGGCGGAGATCGGCGTGTCGTCGGCGATGGCCGCCGCCGCACTCACGGAATGTCTCGGCGGAACCGTCGCACAATCGTTGATGGCTGCGGAGATCGCGATGGAGCATCACCTCGGTATGACATGCGATCCGATCGGCGGGCTCGTCCAGGTGCCGTGCATCGAACGCAACGCGATGGGGGCGATCAAGGCGATCTCGGCGACACACTTGGCGCTTGCCGGTGAGCCGGAGCTGGCGCGGGTCACGCTCGATGACGTGATCGACACGATGTGGGCGACCGCGCAGGACATGAATCAGAAGTACAAGGAGACCGCCGAGGGCGGATTGGCGACGCGGATCTCCGTGAGCGTCGTCGAGTGCTGACGAGGCCCGATGGCGATGCGTCGTTGTTCTCGGAGTGCGTCATCTCGATAGGTTCGGCAACCGATGAGTGACCTCCCTGAGCTGTCCCCGACTCTCGATCGACTGCGTGCGCACGTCCTGGAGCACTCCGTGAAGGTCGGCGACTTCGTCCTGAAGTCGGGGGCGCGCAGTTCGTGGTTCCTCGACACCAAGCAGACCGCCTGCCGTGCCGATGGAATCGTCGCCGTCACCGATGCGGTCGAGGAGGTCTTCGCCGACGTCCTCGCGACGACCGACGCCATCGGTGGGCTCACCCTCGGTGCTGACCCGATGGCGTACGGCGTCGCCGCGGTGCTCGGGACGCGAGGGCGCATGCTGCGCAGTTTCAGCGTCCGCAAGGAAGCCAAGCAGGGTGGGGTGACCGGGCGAATCGCCGGCGCGCTCGAACCTGGCGACCGCGTGCTGGTCACGGAGGACACGACGACGCGGGGGACGTCGCTCATCGAGGCGGCGGACCAGATCGAGGTGTACGGCGCGTCGCCGGTGTTCATGAGCGTGATCGTCGATCGGGGTGGAACCTGCGCGGCGATGGCGGCCGAGAGGGGCATCGACTACCGCCCGTTGCTCACCGCTCCCGACCTCGGGTTCGACTTCGGCACCTGACCGCGCGACGCAACGCCGCCACATCGTGGCGTGTGACGCCGTTCACCTCAACTTCACCGAAGCGTCTACGGTCTGATGTGCTCGACCGTGGGTCGGACGCGAATCGGTTTGCCGACCACGACGAACGAAGGACAGCGCGTGATGGAACAGTTCTGGCGAAACACCGGGGTTCAGCTCGGAAAACACTGGAAGGTCGTGGCCGCCGTGATGGTGGCGCTCACCGCCGTCCTCGCGCTCGGTGCCACCAGAATCGAGTTCGCGACCGGGCAGGACAGCTACCTGAACCCCGATTCGCAGATCGCGATCGACAACGTCGCCTTCCAGGACGACTTCGGCGGCGAGACGATCATCCTCCTGTTCTCGACGGAGGGTGAGGCCGACATCACCGATCTCTTCGAGGGGGAGAACCTCACGAAGCTCCAGGACATGACCGCCGAGCTCGAGGAGCTCGAAGGCGACGGCGGCATGGGCGCCGTCTTCTCGACGGTCACGCCGTACACGTCCCTGACGTACAGCTCGGCCCTCGTCGGCGGTCCGACGGGGACGCAGGCGCTCACCTCGGCCGTCAGCCGGGACGAAGCAGGTGCCGAGGCCCGCAACGAGGACATCTCGATCTCGCTGGCGCGCCGGGGCGCGGTGGGTCCCGACTCCGAGTGGAACGTCGGCAATCCGGCCTGGAACGAGGTGCTGATCTTCGACAACACCGGGTACACCCTCGACGACGCCGGCGACCCGGTCGCGCCGCCCGAGGACGAACTCGTCATCCGCAAGTCGCTGCGGGGAACCTTCCCCAACGTGGAGGGTGGCCCGGTCAACGGCACGGCGGTCGGTGGTGTCGTGCTCCTGGGCAACGCGAGCCTCGACGAACTGACCGAGGCGACCGACGCGGTCCTCGAGATCCTCGAAGATCCCGCATACGAGTTCGACGGTTTCGAGCTGACGGTCACCGGGTCACCGATCTACCTCGGTGAGATCAACGACTACCTGAAGGGCGGGATGCTCACGCTCGGGCTCGCCGCACTCGCCGTGATGGCCGTGGTGCTCGCGTTGATGTTCCGTGTGCGGTGGCGGCTGTTGCCGCTGCTCGCCGTGTTCATCGGTGTGCTGTGGGCGTTCTCGCTGCTCGGTTTGATCGGCATCGACCTGTCACTGGTGACGATCTCGGGGCTGCCGATCCTCATCGGCGTCGGCATCGACTTCGCGATCCAGATCCACAACCGGGTCGAGGAGGAGGTCGTACTCGACCGCGCGGAACACCCGATCGCCAACACGCTCGCGAACGTCGCGCCGCCGTTGATCGTCGCCACGATCACCGGCGTTCTCGCGTTCCTGGCGTTGCGGATCTCGAAGGTTCCGATGATTCGGGACTTCGGCGTGCTGCTCGCGGTCGGGATCGTGGTGCTGGTGGTCGTCGGGATCGTCGTGCCGGCGTCCGTGCTCGGCATTCGTGAGTGGACGAAGCCGACGGAGGAACGCGGCGACTCGCTCGTGGAACGCGCCGTGGTCAAACTCGGCGGTCTGCCCACCAAGCTCGGGCTGCCGATGATCATCCTCGCGTCGATCCTGTTCATCGGCGGCGTGCTCGTCGAGGGACGCACCAAGATCCAGTCGGATCCGATCCGGTGGATCGACCAGGGCAGTCAGACGGTGAAGGACATCGACCGTCTGGCCGACGAGACCGAGTTCGCCACCACGCTCGGTGTGCTCGTGGCCTCGAACAACGTGCTCGACCAGAACGTGGTGGACCTGATCTTCGAGTTCACCGTCGACGCCGAAGCCCGCGACGAGGTCGTCGCCACCTCGAGCCTCGTCGGCACGCTCGAGAAGATCATCGACGTGGACGGCGGCACCCGGATCGCACCGACCACCGCCGACGTCGTGATCGCGGCGCAGGCTGCCGAGGAACAAGCGCCGGCGATCCGTCGGGCGCTCATCAACGATCCCGTGGAACCGACCGCCGCGCAGGTCAACCTGCGCCTGGAACAGGACAGCCTCGAGGACCGCGCCGAACTCGTCGAAGATCTCGAAGACGATCTCCAGGCGCGGATCGACGAACTCGACATTCCCGACGACAGCATTCTGCGGATCGACATCTCGGAGGGGCAGGCGCCGATCAAGGCGACGCCGGCCGGTCTCGCCACGGTCGGGATCGGACTGTTGGAGAACCTCTCGGCCAACCGCGCGAACCTGACCTACCTGGCACTCGCCGCCGCTGCGTTGTGGTTGGTGCTCCGGTTCCGGAGCCTCAGTCGTGCACTGCTCGGGCTCGTACCGGTGCTGATGGCGGTCGGGGCGTCGTCGCTGTTCGTCGGTCTGCTCGGCTTCGAGCTGAGCCCGCTCACCACCGTGTCGGGACCGCTCATCATCGCCACGTGTGCCGAGTTCTCGGTGCTGATCATGGGCCGATACCTGGAGGAGCGGCAGCGGGGACTGGAACCACGTGTCGCGACGGACACCGCCGCGAAGCGCACCGGCCGAGCGTTCTTCACGTCCGCGATGACGACGATCGGTGGCTTCGCCGTGCTCGTGCTGTCGCCGCTCCCACTGCTGCGTGACTTCGGCATCATCGTCACCCTGAACGTGGCGATCGCGCTGTTGGCGGCCCTGGTGGCGATGCCGCCGCTCCTGGTGTGGATCGACGAGAAGGGCTTGCTCGGTACGCAGGAACAGGGTGTCGAGCCGGGGCGTTCCGTGCGCTTGGCTGCGATCATGCCGGGCAAACAGACGGTGGGCGCCGTGATCGGCGTCGTCCTGCTGATCGGCGTCGCGATCGGCGTCTACGCCACGGCCGACACCGATGGTGGCGAGGCCGAGGCGGTCGAGTTCGATGCGACACCGCTGCCCACGACCACGACGACCACCACGACGACGATCGCTCCGCCGGAGACCGAACCCGAGACCGAAACGGAGGATGGCGGCCCGGCGATCGACCCGTCGACGTTCGGGACCGAACGGCCGGCCACGGTGGTCGGCGGGGTGTTGTTCGATCTGCTGACCTCGCCGGACGTCGGCGTCGAACCCAACGTCGCGAACTGTGCGATCGAGACCCTCGCGTCGCGGATCTCCGATGACGAGTTGCTCGCGCTCGGTGCGGCCACGGCCGAACCGGCGGCGGTCGAGTTCATCGAGGCGGCCGCACTCGACTGTGGGATCACGCAGAATCAGGTCGATCGGGCGATTGCGATCCAGCGCGGCGAGGAACCGCCACCTGTCGAGCAGGAGACCGAGGAGGCCGATGGCACCCTGTCGTCCGACCCGGAGATCGACCCGTCGGGGTTCAGTGCCGATCCGCCGACGGATCCGATTCAGGGCACCGTCTTCAACCTGCTCGTCGGCGGTGGCGGTTTCGAGGGCCAGGGCATCGATCCGATGGTCGCCAACTGCGCGATCGAGACGACGATCGTCGACCACGGCGATGCCACGCTGACCCAGTTGGCAGCCGGCGACCCGACCGCGGTCGAGAACGTCAAGTCGTCGGTGGCGCGTTGCGGCGTCGCTCCCGAGGTGGTCGACGGAGCGCTCGCCGAGTTCACCGGCGGCTGACCCCCAACCCATCTCGTTCTCGTGAACAGTTCCCGCGCTCCGTG
>NZ_BAOL01000179.1 GCF_000350145.1 Ilumatobacter nonamiensis YM16-303
GCGTTACACGACGGGTCTGACCCGTTACGTAACGATCAGCGGACGGCGATGTCGAGGCGCTCGATGCCGCGCAGGTTGATCCGCCCGTTCCACACCGCGTCGCCGTCGATCCGGGCGTCGGGGAAGCGGCGCAGGAAACGCCCGATCGCCACTTGCGCCTCGAGGCGGGCCAGCGACGAACCGAGGCAGTAGTGCGAACCCGATCCGAACGCCACGTGTTGCGCGGTTCCGGTGCGGCGGACGTCGATCTCGTCGGCGTCGTCACCCCACTTCGCCGGATCGTGATTCGCCGACGCCAGTCCGGTCATCACGACCGACCCCGTGTCGATGGCATGCCCGCCGATCTCGATCGGGGCCATCGTGATGCGCCGCGAGAACTGGACCGGCGACACGAACCGCAGCAGTTCGTCGACCGCGTTCACGTCGAGTGCCGGGTCGTCGCGCAGGAGCGACGCCTGCTGCGGGTTGCGCAGCAGTTCGTAGATCCCGGTGCCGATGAGGTTCACCGTCGTCTCGTGTCCGGCGATGAACAGGAGTTGGACCTGGTCGCGCAGCTCCTTCGGTGACAGACGGTCGCCGTCCTCCTCGGCCTGGATCAGTGCTGTGAGGAGGTCGTCGGCCGGGTTGGCGCGCTTCCACTCGATCACCTCGGCGAGCAACGCCTCCATCTTCCGCCCCGCGTCGGCGGCGGCGAAGACCTCCTCGTCGCTGATGATCGGATCGAGGGTCTTCACGACCGCGGACGACCACTCGGCGATCTGGTCCTTGTCGGCTTCGGGCATCCCCAGCATCACCGAGATCACGTCGAACGGCAGTGGGAACGCGAGGTCGTGGACGATCTCGGTCGTCCCGCGTTGCTCCATCTCATCGAGCGAATCGTCGACCAGTTCCTCGATCACGGGCCGCAGCGCCGCGATCGCGGCGGGGGTGAACGCCTTGCTGACCAGACGTCGCAGGCGGGTGTGGTCCGGCGCGTCGCGACCGAGCATCGAGGTCGACCGTTCGGCATCGGGACCGTAGGCGGCCTCGATCTGCGCGAGTCGATCCTGGTTGTGGTGGGCGATGTTGGCGTCGTCGACGCTCTGGTTCGGATCGCGGAGCAGCGTGCTCACGTCGTCGTAGCCGAACAGGAACCATTGACCGATCGGAGAATGGTGGACCGGCTCCAGGCGACGCAAGTCGTCGAAGTGCCCCCACGGATTCTCGACGTATCCATCCTCGAGCGGGTTGAAGAAGATCGGTTGCACGTCCGTCATGGCACGACCTTATTCGCGATCGCGACGGATTGGAACAGCGTTCTGATAACCCTCGGGTGAACGCCCGGGGTCGTGCCTACTTGCGTTCGGGGAGCGGAGCGCTGTAATCGCTGCCGGAGTCGAGGCCGAATGCGGTGTGCAGCGCACGCGCGGCGCGCTCCATGTCGGGGCCGGGGAGGATCACCGACACGCGGATCGTCGACGTGGAGATCATCTGGATGTTCACGCCCTCGTCGGCGAGCACGCGGAACATCTTCGCGGCGATACCGGGCGACGACTTCATCCCGGCGCCGACGAGCGACACCTTCGCGATGTCGTCGTCGTGCGTCACCTTGGTGGCGCCGATCTCGTCGGCGATCGTCTGCACGATCGTCTCGGACTGCGCGAGGTCGGCCATCGGCATCGTGAAGCTGATGTCGGTCGTGCCGTCGGTCGACGTGTTCTGCACGATCATGTCGACGTTGACGTTCGCGTCGGCGAGCGGCTCGAACAGGGCGGCGGACACGCCGGGGCGGTCCGGGACGCCGACGACGGTGACCTTGGCTTCGGTCATGTCGGTGACGACACCGGAGATGATCGGATCTTCCACGGAGGGCTCCTCGTTGCTGACCCACGTGCCCTGCTCCCAGGTGAAAGCGGAGCGGACGTGGAGGGGGACGTCATGGTTGCGGGCGAACTCGACCGAGCGCATCGCCAGGACCTTCGATCCGGCGCCGGCCATCTCGAGCATCTCGTCGAAGTGGACCTTCTGGAGTTTGCGGGCCCGGGGCACGATGCGCGGGTCGGCGGTGAACACGCCGGTCACGTCGGTGTAGATCTCGCAGGCGTCGGCGTTCATCGCCTGGGCGAGCGCCGAGGCGGTGAGGTCGGAGGCACCACGACCCATCGTCGTGATCTCCTTGGCCGTGCTGACACCTTGGAATCCGGCGATGACGGCGACCTTGCCGTCGGACAGCGAGTCGCGGACGCGGTCGCCCTTGACCTCGACGATCTTCGCCTTGCCGTGTGCAGTGTCGGTGATGATCCCGACCTGGCTGCCGGTGAAGCTGATCGCTTCGATGCCACGTTCGAGCAGCGCCATCGTGACGAGGGCTGCGGTCTGGCGCTCACCGGTGGTGAGCAGCATGTCCATCTCGCGACCGGACTGGGTCGTGGAGATCGAGTTGGCCAGCGAGATCAGATTGTCGGTCGCCTTGCCCATCGCGGACACGACGACGATCACGTCGTCGCCACGACGGCGAGTGATGGCGACGTTGTCGGCCACGGCCTTGATCCGGTCGGGATCGGCCACCGAGGTGCCGCCGTACTTCTGAACGATCAGTCCCACGGTGATCGGAGGCTAGCGGTCGCCTCGGCGTAGACCCGATGATCGGGTGACGGACGTCTCCATTTCCATTCCATAGCTATGGAAACAAATAGCTATGCTCCAAATCATGCCGCTGCTCGACGACCCGACGACCCTGGCCGCAGGATCGTCGTCGGGTGCGCTGTCGTCGACCGACGAGATCAACCGACTGCGCCTGGTCCTGCTCCGCACTGCCCGGAACATCCGGACCCATTCGCTCGGCGACGTCACCCAGTCCCAGGCCGCCGTCCTCGCGACCCTGTGGCGGCACGGC
The DNA here is from genome assembly GCF_000350145.1 of Ilumatobacter nonamiensis YM16-303. GTDB lineage: Bacteria > Actinomycetota > Acidimicrobiia > Acidimicrobiales > Ilumatobacteraceae > Ilumatobacter_A > Ilumatobacter_A nonamiensis. Next base: position 2,876 of record NZ_BAOL01000179.1, read on the forward strand.
GAATCGACGATCGGACAGATCGCCGAGCACGAGCACGTGCAGCCGCCGTCGGCGAGCCGCATCGTGTCGCGTCTCGAGCAACTCGGACTCGTCGTTCGTCGAACCGACGGTGGCGATCGCCGCCGTGCGGTCATCGCATTGAATGCGGCGGGTGAGGAGTACCTCACCGAGGTCCGCCGTGCGGGAACGAGTTGGCTCGGCGAACGCCTGGCCGACCTCGACGAGGACGAGTTGGACCGACTCGGGGCTGCGCTTCCCGTACTCGAACGACTGCTCGCGGGCGAACCGTGAACGCCCGGGTCTCGGCGGTGGGCAAGCGCACGTTCGCGGCGATGCGCTTCCGCAACTACCGCCTCTATTTCTTCAGCCAGATCGTGTCGTTCTCCGGCACGTGGATGGCGATGTTGGCGCAGTCATGGCTGGTTCTCGAACTGACCGGGAGCGGCACCGCACTCGGCACCGTCGTCGCGATGCAGTTCCTGCCGACGATGCTGCTCGCCCCGATCGGAGGTGTGATCGCCGACCGTTTCGACAAGCGGCGACTGATCACGATCACGCAGTCTGCCGCCGCGGTCCTCGCGCTGCTGCTCGGAGTGCTCACGATCACCGACACGATCGAACTCTGGATGCTCTACGTGATCGCCGCCATGTTCGGCAGCGTCACCGCACTCGACAATCCGGCGCGTCAGACGTTCGTGATGGAGATGGTCGGCCCCGACGACGTCTCGAACGCCGTCACGCTGAACAGCGTCGTCGTGAACGGTGCGCGGGTGATCGGTCCTGCGGTGGGCGGCGTGCTCATCGCGACCGTCGGGATCGGCCAGTGTTTCCTGATCAACGCGGCGAGCTTCGTGGCGGTGATCATCGCGCTGCGGATGATGGACGGCGACCAGCTGCACCCCACCGAGCGCACCCAGCGCGGGCGCGGTCAACTCCGCGAGGGACTCCGCTACGCCTGGGCGGTGCCGACGCTGCGCACCACGCTGATCATGCTCGTCGTCATCGGCACCATCACCTACGAGTTCACGGTCACGTTGCCGCTACTGGCGGAGTTCACCTTCGGCGCCGGGTCATCCGGACTGGCCGCGATGACGGCGCTGATGGGCGGCGGCGCGGTCGTCGGGGGACTGTTCATCGCGGCAGCGGGGAATCCCACACCGCGCCGGTTGGTGGCGGTCGCGGTAGCGTTCGGCGTCGTGACGGGAGCGCTCGCCCTGATGCCGACGCTCTGGGCCGCGCTCGTTCTGATGCCGCTCGTCGGTGCGTGCAGTGTCGCGGTGATCGCACTGTCGAACTCGACGCTCCAGCTCAACTCCGCCCCGATGTTCCGGGGCCGAGTGATGGCGTTGTTCTCCGTGGCGTTGCTCGGCTCGACGCCCATCGGTGGTCCGATCGTGGGCTTCATCGGCGAGCACGTGAGCCCCCGTGCGGCGCTCGGCGTCGGCGGGCTCGCCTCGGTCGCGGCAGCCGTGTTCGGCTGGTACGCATTCGCGAAGGTCGGCGACATCTCCGACCGGCGTCAGGTCGAGATTCCGGCCCGCCCGGACACGACCCAACCGGTCATCTCCGCCTCCGCCGGGTCGTAGCCCTACGACTTGACGACGTGTTCGACGACGTCGAACGACAGCAGGTCGGCGCCCTGCGCGACCGGCTTGCGAGCCTGCTCGCCCTCGCCGTCCTTGTTGCCGTCGGCCTGCCCTGAACCGTGACCCTTCGCGAAGTCCTGGCTGTCGACCCACGCCTGGAAGTGCTCCTCGGTCTCCCAGCGGGTGTAGACGAAGTAGCGGGTCTCGCCCTCGGTCGGACGGAGCAGCTGGAAGTCCTCGAACCCCTCGAACTGCTCGACCATCTTCGCGCGACCGGCGAATCGACCTTCGAGCTGCGGGCCCATGCCCTCGGGAATGCTGATGGCGTTGATCTTGACGACACTCATGTGTCCAGCATGCCAGCGAGGAACGCCAAGGCGTCGAACACGTCGACGAATCGCGTGGTCAACGGTGACAGTCCGAATCGCAGGACGTCGGGATCGCGTTTGTCGACGACGACCTTGTGTTCGACGAGCCGTTCCTGGAGCCGAGCGGCGTCGGGATGGATGACCGAGATGTGTCCACCGCTCGACACGGGCGGCCGTGCGGTGGTGCAGTTGAGCCCGAGGTCACCGGCGACGTCGATGGCGAACCCAGCGAGTGAGCGAGCCTTGGACGCGATCGCGCCGATCCCGGCTTCGGCACTGACGTCGATGCCGCAGCGGGCCGCGGTGAGCCCGAGTACTCCCGGCGTGCCGTTGAGCATCCGACCGACGCCGTCACGCACGTCGAACGGGTTGTCCATCGCGAACTGGTCACGCTGACCGAACCACCCCCAGATCGGTTGGGTGACCGAGTCGACGATCGACGAACGAACGTAGGTGAACGCCGGCGAACCCGGCCCGCCGTTCAAGAACTTGTAGGTGCATCCGGCGGCGAGTTCGACACCGGCACCTTCCAGATCGAGTTCGAGGACGCCCGCGGCGTGCGACAGGTCCCAGACCGTCGTCGCCCCCGCTGCCTTCGCCCGCGCCGTCTCCTCGGCGAGTTGTGCAACCGCAGCGGTGCGGTAGTCGACGAGCGAGCGGACGACCACATCGACGCCGTCGAGATCGTCGAGACCATGGCGCACCGTGCAGTCCGGACGCAGGCGCGCGATGCCCTCGCACACGTAGCGATCCGTCGGGAACTCGGTGTCCGCGACGGCGATCACGCTCCCGCCCGTGAGGTCGATCGCGACGTTCACCTGCTGAAACAGGCAGACCGTCGTCGAGTCGTGGACGGCGACCTCACCCGGTCGTGCACCGAGCAACGGCGCCAGCGCGTCGCCGACCGTCAGCGGAAGGTCGAGCCAGTCGTTGTCCCACCACGACGTGATCAGATCGCCGGCCCACTGCTGCTCGACCACCTCGCGGAGCGCGTCGACCGTGCGCTTCGGTGTCCTTCCGAGTGAGTTGCCGTCGAGGTAGACGAGATCGGGATCGGGGATCACGAACTCGTCGCGCCAGCCTGCGAGGGGATCCTCGCGATCCCGTCGCTCGGCGTCTGCTCGCGAGGTCATCGGCGGCTCATCCCGCCAGTTCCACGAAACTGGCGTGGCGGACGTGGCCGTCGTTCGTGAACTCGGCGATCTCGACCGTCGCCGTGAGCTCGGGTCGTACCCACGTCGCCGTTCGTCGGATCGCCGACGGTGGTTCCGGGTCGAACGGACACTCGCTCGTCGCCAGCGGCCGCATCGCAGCCACGAGACGTTCGAGCGTGTCGTGCGTGAACCCGGTCCCGACACCTCCTGCGAATCGCAGCCGGCCGTCCTCGACGAGTCCGACGAGCAGCGACCCGAACGTCGTCGAACGGTTCCCGGTGCCGGCGGTGAACCCGCCGATCACCACGTCGACGCGGACGCGGTTCTTGATCTTGAGCCAGTCCTTCGAGCGGGTGCCGGGTCGATACGTCGAGTCGACTCGCTTCGCGATCAGACCCTCGAGTTGCTGGTCGGCGGTCGCGGCGAGCAGCTCGGCACCTCCGCCGAGATGATGCGACGGAACGGCCCAGTGGTCACCGTCATCGAGAACGTCGCGGAGGAGCGCACGGCGGTCGGTGTACCCGAGTCCGACGGTGTCGGTGCCGTTGATCGACAGCACGTCGAAAGCATGGAAGAGCGCCGGATGACGCCCCGGGTCACGTCGCTGGACGAGGTCGAAACTCGGTCGCCCGTCCTCGCCGATCACCAACATCTCGCCATCGAGGATCATCGAATCGGCGTGGACCGCGTCGGCGATCGCGGTCACCTCGGGCCAGCGATCGCCGCTGTCGCGACCCGATGTCGTCTGCAACCGGGTGCTCCCACCGGCCACGTGGGCGAGGGTCCGGTGACCGTCCCACTTGATCTCGTAGGCCCAACCGTCGTCGGTGGTCGGCAACGATCCCAGTGTCGCCTTCATCGGTGCGACCGGGAACGACAGGCTCATCGCCGACGGTCCATCAGCACGCGTTCATCGCGGCATGCGGCTGGAGATCACGCGGTCCGACTCGAGCGCGTCGATGCGTTCGTCGTCGTAGCCGAGCAGGTCGGACAGGATCGTGCGGTTGTCTTCACCGCGGTACTTCGCGACTCCGCCCACGCCGACGTCCGCACCGTCGCTGAAATGCCACGGGACGTTCGGGACGGTGATCGTTCCACCGGTCCGGTCGTCGATGTCGACGGTCGCGTGTCGCGCCTCGGCCCATTCCGTCCGGGCCAGCTCGCCCGGTTCACGTACCCGCCCGACGGCGAGTCCGTGGGCGGCGAAGATCCGCTCGAACTCGTCGGGGTCGGAGATCGTCGCAGCGAACTCGACGAGGATCGCGCGGAGTTCGTCGTAGTGCTGGAGACGTGACGCGACATCGGCGAAGCGCGGGTCGTTTGCGAGGTCGGAACGACCCATGGCGGCGAGGAACAGATCGAACGTGCCGCGTTCGGCGGGGTGGCCGCTGACGATCAGCGACTCGCCGTTGGCGACCGTCATCACGACGTAGTCGCCCGGTTGGAACGACCGGATCCACTGCGGATCGACCTCGTCGTCCCACAGCGCGTCGTGCAGGTGCTCGTTGACGTAGAGCATCGTCTCGGCCATCGACACGTCGATCGTCTGTCCGCGACCCGTCTGTTCGCGCTGGAACAGTGCCGCCACGATCGCGGCGGACGCTTCGATCCCGGTGTACACGTCGGCGTGGCTGTGGGGATCCTTGGAGAGCGCTCCGCCGCGGACGGCGCCCTGCGACGCGATGATTCCCGATTCGGCCTCGACAACCGGGGCGTACGCGCGGCGCTTCACCCACGGACCATCCTGGCCGTAGCCGGAGATGGACGCGACGATCAGTCGTGGATTGAGCGCGAGGAGGGTGGGGGCGCCGAGTCCGAGCCGATCCATCACGCCGGGTCGATAGTTCTCCACCACCACGTCGACGTGCTCGACCAGCTCGCGGATGATCTCGGCTCCGGCATCGGTGGCGAGATCGATGCTGAGGTTCGCCTTGCCCACGTTCTGCTGCACGAAGTAGCTCGCCAGCCCGTTGCGTCGGGGGGCGGAGAACCGGGTCAGGTCACCCGCCGGCGGCTCGACCTTGATCACCTCGGCCCCGAGATCGGCCAGCATGCGCGTCGCATGCGGCCCGGACAGCACCCGTGAGAAGTCGAGAACCCGGATACCGGCGAGCGGAGCGTTGGTGGACACGACTCCATCGTGGCGCGTCTCCCGATGACATGACGAACGCGTCGCCGACGGGACTGCTCCGCCCCGAGCGCGCGCACGACCGGGTGTCAGACTCGGACGCATGGCGACGGACTCTGCTCGACCGGTCGAGGCGGACGCGCTCGGCCCCGAGCACCTCGTGCTCAGTCATTTCTCGCTGGGCGCGGAACCCTTCGAGGTGCGGTGCGCGGCGGCGGGCGCGGCCGGATTCGACGGGATCGGACTGCTGTACCGCGACTACACCACGCGGATCTGCGACGGCCACGAGACCGTGGATGACTTCATCGCGGTCGCGGCGTCGCACGGTCTGCGCATCGTCGAGATCGAGGCGGTGGTCGGCTGGTCGGCAGCAACGCCGGACGGGGCTCGGTCGACGGTCGACGTGTGCGTCGAGATGGCGCGCGTGTTCGGGGCTCGTCACGTCACGGCGACGGGTGGATTCGACGGGACCGTGGATGATGCGGCACGCGGGTTCGCCCGCCTGTGCGACCTGCTCGTCGACGACGGTGTGGCGGTCGGCCTCGAGCCGTTGCCGGTGCAAGAGGTGAGTGACATCGCCATCGCCCGCCAGATCGTCGAGCTTGCCCGCCGAGCGAACGGCGGACTGTGCGTGGATTCGTGGCACCTCGAGCGCGGCGGCGCACGCTGGGACCAATTGGAGTCGTTGCCGGGTGACCTGGTGACGTCGATCCAGATCAACGACGGCACGAGGACTCCCGAACACGATCACTACATCGAGGACTGCCTCTGGAATCGGCGACTGTGCGGTGACGGGGAATTCGACCTCGCCCGGTTCGTGCGCACGCTCGACCGGATCGGAGCCACGGCGCCCTACTCCGTCGAGATCATCTCGACCGACCTGTCCGCGCAGGATCCGTTCGACGTCGCGCGACGCATGGCCGACACGACCCGCTCCACCCTCGCGGCCGCACGAACCTGATCCGCCCGACGTTCCCCGATGTCGCCGGCGCGATCGTCACCGACCACACTCGGGGAATGAACGGTTCACTCTCCGGCCAGGTTGCGCTCGTCACGGGTGGCGGATCGGGGATCGGCCTCGAGTGCGCCCGTTCGTTGGCGGGCGACGGTGCGATCGTCGTCATCGCCGGGCGCGACGAGGAACGGCTCGCGGCGGCCCGCGCGGAGCTGGTCGCAGACCATCCCGGTGCCGAGGTCATCACGTCGCGGTGTGACGTGACCGCAGAAGCTGACGTCGAGGCGACGTGTGCCGTCGCCGCGGACGCGGGCAACTTCTCGATGGTCGTCGTGAATGCCGGGTACGGATCCGCCGCACCGTTCCACCGCACCACGCTCGACGAGTGGAACGGGGTCCTCGCCACGAACCTCACGGGCGCGTTCCTGACGATGCGGACGGCCGCGCCGCTCCTGGTCGCGAACGGTGGCGGCTCGATCGTCGCGGTGTCGTCGATCGCCGGCGTCTCGACGCACCGGTTCATGACGGCGTACTGCGTGTCGAAGGCCGGCCTGGAAATGCTTGTCAAGCAGGTGGCCGACGAACTCGGAGCGGTTGGCGTGCGCGCCAACGCCGTTCGGCCGGGACTCGTCCCGACCGATGCGACCGAAGGGATGATGTCGATCCCGGCGATCGTCGACGACTACATGGATCAGATGCCGTTGGGTCGCGCCGGGACGACCGACGACATCGCCGGGCTCGTCCGATTCCTGCTCGGCCCGGAGAGCGCATGGATCACCGGAGCGTGCATCAGCGCCGACGGTGGCCATCACCTGCGGCGGGGACCGAACATGGACCCGATCATGCAGATGCTCCACGGCGACGACGCGACCATTCAGCCGCCTTCGCGTTGACTGGCTCGACGCGGGACCATCGCTCCGCACAGGGCGGCACTCGACTACTTTGAGCGTCCTGAGAACGCGGGGCGTTTGCGTTCGGAACGAGGAGAATCATGGCCATCATCGACAACTGGAAACTCGTGGTCCTCGAGCGTTACGCGAAGTTCGACGGGCGTGCCGGCCAGGGGGAATTCTGGTGGTACTACCTCGCCAACCTGATCATCGCGGTCGTCCTCGGCGTTCTCGCGGCCGCCATTCACTGGGTCTTCTGGTTGATCTTCGTCGTGTACGCACTGTCGATCATCATCCCGACCGTCGCGGTGTCGATCCGGCGCCTCCACGACACGGACAAGAGCGGATGGTGGATGCTGATCAGTTTCGTTCCGTTCGGCGGACTCGTGCTGCTGGTTTTCTACGTGATGTCGGGTTCGCCGCACCAGAACCGGTACGGCGACGCGCCGGCACCGGCCGCGTGACGAGGGCGACAGTCGATTCGGCGGGGACCGGCGTAGGGTTGGTCCCTCGCTGGTCGTTCCGACCGGTGGGCGCTGATCGGAATCTCTGCTCCGGCCGTAGCGCTGTGTGAAGCAGAAAACGAAAGCAGTCCCCCATGACCACCCTCCTGGACGCGTCCGCGTCCGATGTCTCCGTCGATGTCACCTTTGCTGACCTCGGCCTCCCCACCGAGATGATCGACCAGCTCGATCGTTCCGGAATGTCCACGCCGTTCGCCATCCAGGCGGCGGTCATCCCCGACACGCTCGACGGCCGCGACATCGCCGGCCGCGCACCGACCGGGTCGGGCAAGACCCTCGGTTTCGGTCTCCCCGTCGTCGCCCGCCTCACCAAGGCCAAGTCGAAGCGCCCCGTGGCCCTCGTGCTCGCGCCGACCCGCGAACTGGCCGAGCAGATCATGGCCGAGCTCACCCCGTTCACGAAGGCGATGCGGATGTACGCCACGTCGATCTACGGCGGCGTCGGCTACGGCAACCAGAAGAACGCCCTCAACAAGGGAACCGAACTCGTCGTGGCCTGCCCGGGCCGCCTCGAGGACCTGATGCAGATGGGCGCGATCGACCTGCGTGACGTCGCGACCGTCGTCATCGACGAAGCCGACCAGATGGCCGACATGGGCTTCCTCCCCGCCGTGCGCCGCATCGTCGGCCAGACCCGAGACGACCGCCAGGTGCTGCTGTTCTCGGCCACCCTCGACGGTCCCGTCGCGAAGCTGATCAAGGACTTCCAGCACGACCCGGCGTTCCACGAGGTCGGACCCAAGGGTCCCGACATCCACGCCGCGCACCACGTGTTCTGGCAGGTCGAGCGGACCGAGCGGAACCAGAACGCGGCAGGCGTGATCGACCGCTGTGGCTCGACGATCGTGTTCACCCGCACCCGCCACGGTGCCGACCGCCTCGCGAAGCAGCTCGGCAAGCTCGGTGTGTCCGCACAGCCGATCCACGGTGGACGCAGCCAGAACCAGCGTGACCGTGCGCTCGATGCGTTCAAGCAGGGCAAGGCCGACGCCTTGATCGCGACCGACGTCGCGGCCCGTGGCATTCACGTCAACGGCGTCTCCGCGGTGATCCACTACGACCCGCCGGCCGACGGTGCGACGTACCACCACCGCTCCGGACGCACGGCGCGAGCGGGCGAGACCGGCATCGTCGTCTCGTTCGTCGAGCCGGGCACGATGAAGGACGTCAAGAAGCTCCAGCGTGATGTCGGTATCCAGGTCGATGTGACCGATCCCGACCTCGACGACCTCGAGGTCGCCGTCCTCCTGTCGGGCAAGGACGACCGGACCACTCGCCCGGTCGATGTCGTCGACGCGGCACCCGCTCCGAAGGAGCAGCCGCAACCGACGAAGCGCGAGCGCGTCGAGAGCAACGCTCCCGTTCCGGCCGGTCAGGAGCTCGGCACGGTCAAGTTCTTCAACGCCAGCCGCGGCTACGGATTCATCGTCCGCGACTCCGGTGGCGACGAACTGTTCGTCCACTTCTCCAACATCGAGACCGAGGGCTTCAAGACCCTCGACGAGAAGGCCCGTGTGTCGTACGCGGTCGGCGAAGGCAAGAAGGGCCTCGAAGCCCGCAACGTCACCGTCCGCTGAAACTCAGGTGATCAGCCGCACACCTCGAACCGGTTCGGTACGGGGGTGAGGCCGGCATCGACGGCTCGGTCGCGGAACTCGGCGAGTCCGGGTTGTGCGGCCAGCCACTCGAGCCGTTCCTGTTGCTCCGGCGTGGCGGGATCGACCGCGAACACGTAGGCGCTGAACGCTTCGGCGAAATCCTCCTCCGGGTCGCTCGCGGCGTAGGGACCGAAGAAGCCGGCGTCGTCGGCGCAGCGTTGCTCCCCCTCGCTGGCGCTCGTTTCGGCGCGCGGGTCCACGTCGTCGATCGATCCGTCGCCCCAGAACTCTTCGATCCACTGGAAGATCAACGAGTCGGCGAGGAAGCATCCCTCACCGTTGTCGTAGGTGACACAGTTGTCGCCCGCTTCGACCGTCCGGTCGATCTGCGTGGGCATCGAGGTGAACACGTGGCTGAACTCGTGCGCGAGCGTCAGGAGCGCCTCGTCGGGGTCGGCGACGAAGCTGTCCAGGCCGATCGACATCTGGAACAGTGAGCCCTCGGCGTCGAGCGCGCTCACGAACGCCAAGGTGATCTCGTCGCCCTCCTCCGCCGCCTCGAACGCGGTGAACAGGCCGAGATCGCCGAGCTGCTCGGCTGGAGCGATCGTCGCCAGCGTCTCCCATGCCTCGACCAGACGCGGGTCGGGTTCGCCCCGGCAGAGTTCGCCGAGCGCCCCGCCGACGACGAGATAGGCGGTGGGGAAAGCGAACTCGTCGTCGGCGCCGAGGGTGTCGTCGTCGCAGTCCGACGTGAACGGGATCGAATCCGGAACGGACTGGTTCCGCTCGGATGGGGCCGGAAGCGTGGGCGGCGTGAACATCTCCTCGCCGGTCGAGCAGCCGGCGATCAGCAGCGCGGCCGTGACGATCAGTGCCGTTGCCGCTGGTCCTCGTGCTTGCGCCATCTCGTCTCCTCGAACGTTGTGTACCGGAAATGTCCGCCGGTGGCTGGCACCGGTGGACATTTCCGGTCGCTACGGTCGCACACGTGCACGATGATCGGGAGCTCGCCGAACGCCGGATCGACCGCGAGCTGTGGGAACGGGTGCTTCCACTCGTCCACGCCGGTCGAGTTCCGTTCGAGGTCAGCGCCGGTCCGACGCCCGACGCAACCGCACCGTTCGAGGTCGGTTCGATGTGGGGTGCGCCGTGGGAGACGACGTGGTTCGAACTCGGCGGCGACGTTCCGGCCGAGTGGCTGGGACGTCGCGGCGTGCACCGGATCGAAGCGGTCATCGACCTCGGGTTCACACGCGATCCGGCCGGATTCCAGGCCGAGGGTCTGGTCGTTCGACGGCGGTCCGACGGAAGCTGGCAGCCGCTTCAGGGGATCCATCCGCGCCGCACGAACTACGTGCTCGATCACGTGGCCGGCTCGGTCGAACTCGTCGTGGAAGCCGCGTCGAATCCGACGTTCCCACAGTTCGCTCCGTCTCGACAGGGTCTCCCGGAGACTGCATCGAGCGACCCGATCTATCGGTTCCGGACGGCAGACCTCGTCCTCGTCGACGTGGAGGCAGAGGCGCTCGTCCACGATCTCGACGTCGTCGACGGCGTGATGCGCTCACTGTCGACCGCCGACCCGCGACGATCCAAGCTCCGGGCGTCGATCGTCGCCGCGCTCGACGCCGTGCCCGATGTCGCCGCAGCCCGGAACGCGCTCGCGCCGCATCTCGAACCGCGCGCCACCGGCGGAGGGCGTGATCGGCGGCATCGCATCATCGCGACCGGCCACGCCCACATCGACACCGCCTGGCTGTGGCCGATTCGCGAGACGATCCGCAAGTGCACACGAACCTTCGCGTCGGCCGTCGCGCTGATGGACGACGACCCCTCCTATCGGTTCAGTTGTTCTCAGGCGCAGCAGTACGCGTGGGTCGAGGAACGGCACCCTGATCTGTTCGAGAAGATCCGCGAGAAGGTCGCGGACGGACAGTGGCTCCCGGTCGGCGGGATGTGGGTCGAGGCCGACATGAACCTGCCGTCGGGTGAGAGCCTCGCCCGCCAGATCGTCCTCGGCCAGCGCTATTTCACCGAGAAGTTCGGGGCGCCGTGCCGGGAGGTCTGGATCCCCGACGTCTTCGGCTACCCGGCCGGCCTCCCACAGCTGTTCGCGGCCGGCGGGATGGATCGATTCATCACGCAGAAGCTGTCGTGGAACAAGCAGAACCGATTTCCGCATCACACGTTCTGGTGGGAGGGACTCGACGGGACCCGCGTCCTCACGCACTTCCCGCCGGTCGACACGTACAACGCGGAGATCACCCCCGAGGAGATCGATCATTCGCTCACGAGCTTCAAGGAACACTCGTGGAGTGACGTCTCGCTGATGCCGTTCGGTCACGGCGACGGCGGTGGCGGCCCGACGCGCGAGATGCTCGAACGCGCACATCGGTTGGCTGACGTGAATCCCGACGCGACGCTCGAGATCGGAGGACCGGACGATTACTTCGCGGCCGTCGAGCGGGAGGCGACGCACGGTGCTCCGGTCCCGGTGTGGCGCGGCGAGTTGTACTTCGAGATGCACCGCGGAACGCTGACGAGCCAGATCAACACCAAGCTCGGGAACCGTCGCGTGGAGCGAGCCTTCTTCGCCGCCGAGTTGTGGGAGGCGACCACGGGCGAGCGTCGAGACCTGAGCGGGATGGACATCCGTCCGATCGCGGACATCTGGCCCGACGTGCTCACGCAACAGTTCCACGACATCCTGCCGGGATCGTCGATCGCGTGGGTCCACCGCGACGCAGAATTGGTCTTCCTCCGAGCCGGCCTCGACCTGTCGCACCACTGTGGCGCGCATCTCGGTTCGATGGCGCCGAGCTCCGTGTCGGTGGCGAACCCTGCCGGCGTGGCGTTCGACGGTGTGCACGTGTTCGACGCCGGATACCCGTCACTCGATCCGGACCGCTGGGAGGAGTTCGGCTGGCTGCCCGACCTGCCGACCCCGCTGCCCGACCTGCTCGCCCGGTCGCCGCATCAACGGCTCGGTGCGAGCGAGTTCGCCGTGGCCTTCGACGTTCCCGCATTCGGGGTCGCCGCGCTGTCTCCGCGTACGGTCGCCGACCGAGTCGTCGTCACCGACTGCTCGATGACGAACGGTCAGCTGGCGATCCGTTGGAACACGCAGGGCGACGTGACGTCGATCATCGACCTCGCGTCCAGGCGAGAGCTGATTCCGTCCGGTGAGAGTGCAGCGGTGCTCGAGCTGGGCCGCGATCAGCCGGTCGAGTACGACGCGTGGGACCTCGAGTCCTGGACCCGCGAACAGTCCCGGCCCGTCGGCGGCGGGAACGTCGAGGTGGACGTCGACGGCCCATTGGTCGGCCGGGTTCGAGTGACCCGCGAGTTCGGACCCTCGACCGTCGTGACGACGTACGAGCTCCGTGCGGAGTCACGCCAACTCGACATCGACCTGCACATCGATTGGCATCACGACGAGCACCTGCTGAGCATGGCGTTCCCGCTCGACGTGCGCGCCGACGACGCCGAGTGCGACGTGCAGTTCGGCGTGACCCGGCGACCGACACACCCGTCGTCGCCGTGGGACGCCGCGAAGTTCGAGGTCTGCGCGCACCGGTACGTCAGCCTGTCCGAGCCGTCCTTCGGTGTGGCCGTGCTCAACGACGGACGCTTCGGTCACGCGATCTTCGACGGGGCGATCCGTGTGAGTCTCGCCCGTGCGGCGAAATATCCGGACCCCGACGCGGACCACGGGGAGCACCGCGTGCGGCTGGCAATCCGTCCGCACGATGGAAGTCTTGCCGACGTTCGTGCGGCCGCAGAACGGTTCAATCGCCCCCTCGAGCTGCTGGTGCACGGAACCGGCAACGACGTCGTCCAGCCGGACCCGACTCCGATCGTCTCGATCGTCGGTCACGACGGCGGGCCCGTGCTCGGTGTCGAAGTCGATGCGATCAAGTTGGCCGACGACGACAGTGGTGATCTGATCGTGCGGTTGCACGAAGCCGTGGGCGACAGGACTCGGATCACGCTGTCCGCGCGAACGCGCATCGGATCCGCCTTCTTCTGCGACCTGATGGAGACCCCGGAGCGCGGCGAGGAGGTCGGTGACGGCGTGCTCACGACGACTCTCCGCCCCTTCCAGCTCGTCACGCTCCGCCTGCGTCTCGCCCCCGACTTCGACGGGCGGTCCTGACGTACCAGTTGATCCTCAGGCGAGTTGGCGGAGGGCGACGGCGGAGTAGAGCGCGATCCCGGTCGTCATCGCGGCCTCTTCGAAGAACACGCGGTTCGAGTGGTTCGGTGCAGCCTTCGCCAGGTTCGCGTCGTGCGGTGTGCCACCGAGGAACACCATCGCTCCCGGCACCTCGTTGAGCAGGTAGCTGAAGTCCTCGGCTCCCATCACCGGGTTCGGGAGTTCGACCGCTGCATCGTGGCCCGCCACCTCGCGCCCGAGACCGAGCGAGAAGTCGGCGAAACGATCATCGTTCGTGGTGACCGGATACCCGAAGTCGATCGTGACCTCCGCTCCGCATCCGTGCGCTGCCGCGATGCCCTCGGCGACCCGGCGGAGCCCGTCGTGCACTTTCGCCCTCGTACGTTCGCTCACCGCTCGGATCGTCCCCTCGATCATGGCGGTCTCGGGGATGACGTTGTTGGTCGTGCCGGCAACGAGACGCGTCACGGTGAGCACCGCCGGGTCGAACGGATCGATCGAGCGTGTGACCATCGAGTTGAGGGCGGTGACGATCTCGCAGGCGACCGGGACCGGATCGACGGCGCGATACGGCTCGCTCGCGTGGCCACCCTGACCCGTGACGGTGACCCGGAGGACGTCCGCCGATGCCATCACCGCCCCGGGCCGGGTCGACACCCAACCGGTCGGCAGTGCCGAGGTCATGTGAATCGCGAATGCTCCGGTGACGGGCGACGGGGTCCCGTCGTGCATCGCGGGAACGTCGAGGAGACCCTCGTCGAGCATGTGCTTGGCCCCGTGGTGCCCCTCCTCTCCCGGCTGGAACATGAACATCACCCTGCCGGTGATCTCGTCCCGCCGTTCCGACAACACCCGCGCTGCACCGGCGAGCATTGCCGTGTGCGTGTCGTGACCGCAGGCGTGCATGCACCCGTCGACCTGCGAAGCGAAGTCCAGGCCGGTGTCCTCCGGCATCGGCAATGCGTCCATGTCGCCGCGCAGCAGGATCGTCGGTCCGGGACGAGACCCCTCGAGCAGCGCGGTCACACCGCTCGTCGACTCGTGCAGCGTGACGTCGAGGGGGAGATCGTCGATCTCGGCGAGCACCTGTTCGCGCGTGCGCGGCAGATGGTTGCCGATCTCGGGCCACTCGTGCAATCGTCGCCGCATCGCCGTCGCGCGATCGAGATACTCGCCCGCGTGTTCGCTCACGGATGCGATCTGTGGATCCTGCTCGGATCCGGCCGGGTCGGTGGCGTCGCTGGAGGATCGGCTCATGGAAGGACCGTATCGAAGAACGGCTTCCCGTTCGAGAGGGCAACGACCCAGTGAGAGGTTGACGTCGCGGATTCCTGCCGATGTCGCCAACGACCAACTTCCATCAGTACCGCCCACTTCCAAGGAGTGACCATGACCTACGGAGCGAACCCCGACGAACTCGAAGCGCTCGGCTCGACGTTGCAGAGCCAGATCGAGATCGTCAACAAGATCATCACCGACGTCGACTCACCGCTCAACTCGATCGTCTGGACCGGCCCGGCGAAGGACGCGTTCAAGACCGAATGGGACACGAACTTCAAGGGAGCGCTCAGCAAGCTCAACGACGCGTTCGGCGCCGCGGGAACGGACTGCAAACAGCGCGCGACCGGGGTTCGCGCCGTGCTCGGTACCGGAGCGGGCTGAACCGTCCACGGCCCGTAGCCTCGGCGCCGTGAGTGACACGGAGCCCAACCACCGCCGGATCGACGACTTCGACGTCATCGCCTTCGACGCCGACGACACGTTGTGGAAGAGCGAGGACCACTTCCAGGCGACCGAGGCACGCTTCGCCGAACTCGTCGACCCGTACTCACCTGCGGGGATCGACGTGCTCGACGCGTTGCACGCGATCGAGCGTCTCGACATCGCGAGCCAGGGCTACGGCGTGAAGGCGTTCACGATCTCGATGGTGCGCGCGGCGATCGACATGACCGACGGAGCGGTGCCGACCGAGGTGATCCGTGAGATCGTGGAACTCGGTGCCGCGATGCTCGTCGATCCCGTGCACCTGCTGCCGCACGTTCCCGAGGTGCTCGACCAGGTGGGCCGCGCGAAGCGGATCGTCCTGATCACCAAGGGCGACCTCGTTCATCAGACCCGCAAGGTGACGACGTCGGGCCTCGAACACCATTTCAGTGACATCGAGATCGTGCTCGAGAAGGATCCGCCGATCTACGCCAAGTTGATGGAGCGATTCGGGGTCGTTCCCGAGCGCTTCTGCATGGTCGGCAACTCGGTGCGCAGCGACGTGCTCCCGGTGTTGGCACTCGGTGCGCACGCCGTCCACATCCCGTATCACCTCACGTGGGACCTGGAACGGGTCGACGACCACGACGAAGACGTCGTCGAACTCGCTTCCCTCGCCGAACTCCCCGCGTGGCTCGGCCTGTCCTGATTGGTGCCATCGGGTGTCTGACACCGGATGGTCCGGA
>NZ_BAOL01000178.1 GCF_000350145.1 Ilumatobacter nonamiensis YM16-303
GCGCTCCGTGCGCGAACTGTTCACGAGATCGCCGCGAACGCGGGTCGGCGGCGGGTCAGGTGGCGATGGATGCGCGAATGTCGGCGAGCCAGTCGTCGGCCTCGCGCCAGCGTCCGCCGGCGTGCTCCCGGGCCGTCTCGGCGGACTCGCCGGCCGCCGGGTACGAACCGAGGAACTTCACGCCGCCCTGCTTGGCGTGCAGCGAGCGCATCGTGTCGGCCAACAGCTCGTCGTCGACGTGGCCGTCGGCATACATGATGAAGCAGTAGTGGCCGAGCCCGCCGTTCTTGGTCGGTCGGCTGAACAGGTTCGACAGATTGATCCGACGCGCAGCGAACTCTTGAAGAATCGCGATCAGGCTGCCCGGCTCGTCGGCTCGCTGGTACACGACGAGCGCCGTGCGATCGTGGCCCGTCGGCGCCGGAACGCCCGCGCGGGCGACCATCACGAAACGCGTCTGGTTCCCTGCATGGTCCGCGATGTCGGACTCGGCGACCTCGAGTCCGTAGACCTCGGCGGCGATCCGGGGTGCGAGCGCGGCCACGTCGTCGCGATCCGATTCACTCACGCGGCGCGCGGCGTCGGCGGTCGAGTTCGCGGCGACCACGTCGGCATCCGGCAGTCGCTCGCGCAGGTAGCGATGGCACTGCGCCGTGGCCACGGGGATCGACAGGATCTCGGCGACGTCGTCGAGCGAGCAGCCCGGCTTCACGAGGAGGCAGTGCTCGATGTCGATCACGACCTCGGCCGTGATCAGCAGGTCATGGTCGAACGCGAGGGCATCCTGCGTGAAGTTGACCATCCCCTCGATCGAGTTCTCGATCGGGACGAACCCGGAGTCGACCTCGCCCGACTCCACCGCGTCGAGCACGTCCGGCACCGTCCGGTACGGGATGTGTTCGGCATCCTGCGCCGTGTCGATTCCGAGCAGCGCCTGCTGTGTGAACGTCCCGAGCGGCCCGAAGAATCCGATGCGTTGAGCGGAAGTGGCCGCGGGTCCTGCGTCAGTCATCGGCATCGAGGCTACGCAGCAGGATCGCAGCCCACGCGAACGATTCCCGCCGCCACCCCTCGTTCTCGTCGCGCTTCTGCCCGCTTCCCGGGACGAACCGCGACATGAACGAAGATGGCACGACGAGGGTGCGCGACTATGCGGAGGCGCCGGACGCGAGCGCTTCTTCAAGAAAGACCTGCGTCTCCGCGGCCGGAGCGCCCCCGGAGCGGCGAGCAAGGACCGTGCCGTCGGTGTCGAGGACCACCGCGAACGGGAACGCGGTCCCGCCCATGGCGATGATCGCCGAGCTCTCCTCGTCGTCGGCCATGACCGGCCACGGCCACGCCTTCTCCTCCACCCAGTCGCTCGGGGGATAGTTCGGTTGCCCCGAGTCGACGGCGGTGCTCACGCCGATCACGTCGAGACCCTCGGGCATGTCGCCCGACTCCTCGAGTTCGATCAACTGCGGAATCTCGTCGTTGCAGTGCGGGCACCAGTGCGCCAGGAAGACGACCAACGTCGGGTTGTCGGTCGGGCCGCCGACGGTCATCGGAGTCCCGTCGAAGCTCGCCCCGAAGACGACCGGCGCGGTCTCACCGACAGCAGGGTCGGGAGTCGCCTCCGAGTCGAAGGGGACCAGCGGAACTCCGTCGACCGACACCGGCTGATTCTGTTGCGGCTCCGTCGGTTCGCCCGTCGCGGACGTGTCACTCGCGGAGCTGTCAGCCGCTGCCGTGTCGGCGGTCGCCGAGGTGTCCGCGGACTCGGGCGTGGTCTCGGCCGCTGCGTCGTCGTCCGAGCCGGAGTCGTCGCTCCCGCCGCACGCAGAGATCGCCAGAGTCGCGGCGGCCAGTCCGACCACGACGCGACGGAGGATCGGCTGACGGGAAGAATGATGGGAACTCACCGCACCAGTCTGCCTGCGACCCGCGGCAGATCGGCATCACCACCGCTACCGTCCGGAGGCGATGAGCGAAGCCGTGGCATCCGATGCCGCCATCCTGCGGGAGTTGCGGCGCGTCCGGCGCGAACGCCGGCTCGGTGACACCGAATGGTTCGACGTGCTCTACCGCGTCTACCTCTTCGCCCTCGTCGGCACCGGTGTGGTGTTGTACCTGTCCGACACGATCGCCGGCCTGCTCGACGAGCCGATCCCTGCGGAGGACATCCTGAGTCGTGGTCCGTCGATTGCCGGAATCGTCGCCGCGCTCGCGTTCGGCATCGGCCTGCAGAACGGGTCCGACGGAGGGCCCGTCTCGGTCGAATCCGCGGACGTTCGCCACCTGCTGTTGTCGCCGATCAGTCGGACGCGGGTCCTGCTGCGCCCGATCGTCCAACGCTTCCGATCCATCGCCTTCGCGCTCGGTCTGTCCCTCGCCATCGTCGGCCAGCTGGTCGCGCGCGAACTCGCCGGATCCCGCGCGGCGTGGGCCGCGAGTGGCGCCCTGTTCGGGGTGCTGCTCGCCGCGCTGTACGTCGGGTCGGCCGTCGTCGCCCACGCGCTGCGCATGCCCCGGTGGCTGGCCACCACGATCGCCACCGTTGCCGTCGTGTGGCAGAGCGTCGTCGCGTGGCGAATCTGGTTCGACGAGGCGACCGGGCTCGGCCGGATCGGGCCGTTCAACCTCGACGGGAGCATCCTGTTCTGGGGGATTCGTGAGCGCTGGATCGACGTGATCGCGCTCGCGATTGCGGCGACCCTGCTCGCAGCCGCACTGGCCCTCGGCGGCCGGCTCCGACTGCAGCCCTTGGAGCGGCGGGGACAACTGGTGTCGCAACTGCGGTTCGCGGCGACGGTGCAGGACATCCGGACCGTCGTGCTGCTGCGGCGGCAGCTCCGCGCCGAGTCGATCCGGGCGCGACCCTGGCTCGGGCGCAACCACCACCCCGCACCGACCACGATCGTCGCGAGTCCGACACGTCCCGGTCGCACCACCGATTCCCTGCGGATCCCCGGGTTCGTGTGGCGGCGTGGCGCGGCGGCGTTCAACCGGCTCCCGCTCAGTCGGATCGTCCGCATGGCCGGGCTGGCGGCCGTCGCCGGTGTGTCCGGCTCGCTGACCGTCACGGCTTCGTGGCTGTTCCTCGTCCCCCTCGTCGGATCCGTCTACCTGCTCGGGCTCGAGTCGCTGGAACCTCTCGCCCAGGAGGTCGACCACCCGGATCTCACCGACGGCTTCCCGGTCGAGCGCGGGTGGCTGTTCGCGCACCACCTCGTCGCGCCCGCAATCGTCCTCGCCGCTGCCGGACTCGTCGGAGCTGCCGCGGCAGCGGTCGTCGACCCGACCCATGCCGCGGCGGCATTCGCGCTCGGCATCCCGCTCGCATGGGCCGGCGCGATCGGCGCGGTCGTCACCACGGTCGGCGACGCTCCGGACCCGGTCGAGATCCAGATGACCACGCTCACCGGTGCTGATCGAGGAGCCGAGAGCCCGTTGGCGATGCCCGAGTTCGCCGGTTTCAAGAACGTCGGGAAGGGCGCGATCCCGGTGGTGCTGAGCGCCATCGCCGCCGGTCCGATCGCAGCCCTGCGTCTCCAACCGGACGCCGCGATGGTGGGGCGTTCGGTGGTCGGTGTGGCACTGTGTCTCGCCGTGATGATCTGGTGGGTGATCCGCCGTGACCGCCTGTCGGTCGCGATCCGCAACTTCTTCGCCGCCGGCCGGACGGCGTCAGCCCCAGGAGGCAACGCATGACCCGTCGCAACGAACACCCGGCCATCGACACCGACGAACTCTCCAAGAGCTACGGCGACCATGTCGCGTTGGCCCCGATCGACCTCGTCGTGACCGTCGGTCAACGGGTGTCGCTCATCGGTCACAACGGCAGCGGCAAGACGACGCTGATCAAGATGCTCGCCGGACTGCTCGAACCAACCGGGGGGAGGGCCACGATCTCGGGTTCCCCGGCGGGCAGCCCGGATGCGCGTTCTTCGCTGTCGTACCTCTCCGACCAACCGGTCTTCTACGACGACCTGACCGTCCGTCAACACCTCGAATACATCGCCCGACTCCACCGCACCGACGACTGGGAGGATCATGCGAACTGGCTGATCGACAGCGTCGGGCTCGCCGATCGTGCCGACGATCTACCCACCACGTTCAGTCGCGGCCTCAAGCAGAAGGCGGCGATCGCGATCGCGTTCGTACGTCCGTTCGACACGATGTTGATCGACGAGCCGTTCGTCGGGCTCGACAGCGCCGGCCGCACGGCCCTGCTCGACCTCATCGCGTGGGCCCACGACGATGGCGCCTCTCTCGTGGTCGCGACTCACGAGTTGGCCAGCGTGACCTCGAGCGACCGGCTGATCGCGCTCAACGACGGCGAGGTCATCTACGACGGCGATCCGGCCGGAGCCGACCCGCAGGCGCTCTCGGAGGGCTGGTTCGACCGGGTCGAGCCGGAAATCGGCCCGAACGACGACTGAGTTCACCGTTCTCTGTCGGCGCTCTGCAATCGTCGTCTACGATCACGGACATGCAGGAGTTTTCATCGATCACCGCGTCCTCGTACGACGCAGAGTCACTCGCGCCCATGCTCACCGAGAAGACCGGCGAGGGCTGGTCGGTCGTGAGCATCATTGCGGCGGGCACGAACGTCGTCGCCTATCTCAGCCGAGACACCGACACGCCCGCCGACACGTCGGCGTCCGCCCCAGCTGCGGCCGACCCGGTTCCTGCCGACCCCGCAGATGCTCCCACGCAGGCCTTCACCCCAGCGTCGGCCCCCGTCGAGGAGCCAGCCGGCTGGGGTGCGGTCGACGAGGGTCCCGCCGCCATGGAGACCTCGGCAGCACCGCGCGAGGAAAGCTCGGCAGCCGACGCGGGCACGGCCGTCACCGGCGCCGCTGCCCTGACCGATCTGAGCACCGACGGTGGCGCCGGCACAACGGCGCCCGACGCCCCGCAGGAGCCGTCGTCCCCCGACGCCACTCCGTCCGAGAACGATGCCACCGTCAGCACCGAACCGGATGCCGCTGCCGAGCCGGAGACACCTGCAGAACCCGAGACACCCGCGGCGGAAGAAGCACCCGCCGACTCGGGCGTTCCCGCCGGTTGGTACGCCGATCCGTCAGGTCGCTACGAACTGCGGTACTGGGACGGCGCAGCGTGGACCGAACACGTCAGCCGCGCCGGGCAGCAGTACACCGATCCACCCGTTGCGTGATCGTGATCGCCTGACACGCAGCGTCGCGCTCGTAGCCTGAGTGACCATGCAGGTCACCTCCATCGGACACGCCGGGATGTTGATCGAGACGTCGGGCGGATCGATCCTGTGCGACCCGTGGTTCGAACCCGCGTTCTTCGGTGCGTGGTTCCCGTTCCCGCGCAACGATCAGCTGTCCGATGACCTGTCCGAGCGGATCGAGAACGCCGACTTCCTGTACGTCTCGCACCTCCACGGCGATCATCACGACGAAGCGTGGCTCACGACCCACCTGCGACGGGACATTCCGATCCTGCTTCCCGGCTATCCGACTCGCGAGCAACAGCGGACGTTGGCCGCGCTCGGATTCACCGAGTTCATCCGCACGACCGATACCGAGGAGCAGGAGATCGCGCCGGGGCTACGCGTCGCGATCCACATCGAGTCGTCGATCACCGACGGTCCGGGTGGCGATTCGGCGCTCGTCGTGATCGCCGACGACAGAATCGTCGTCAACCAGAACGACTGCCGCACGACCGACCTCGGCCAACTCCGCGCGCACGGCCCGGTCGACCTGCACTGGCTGCAGTTCTCGGGTGCGATCTGGTACCCGATGGTCTACGAGATGGACCCGGCTGCCAAGAAGGCGGCGTGCGACGCAAAGGTCGCGTCCCAGTTCGCCCGGGCGATGCGCTACGTCGAGAAGATCGATGCCGCGGCGATCGTTCCGAGCGCCGGGCCGCCGTGTTTCCTCGATCCGGACCTGTTCGGGCTGAACATGATCGACGGCACCGAGTCGAGCATCTTCCCCGACCAGACCCGCTTCCTCGAGATGCTCGCCGACGCGGGCCGCACCGGCATCCTGAACGTCCCCGGCACCGAGATCGACCTCGACCGCCCCACCCCCGATGCACCATTCGGTGTCAGACACCCGATGGCACAGGGTGAGGTGGATGCCATCTTCGCGGACAAGCGGGCGTACCTCGAGCGGTACCAGGCGGACAAGATCGCGTGGATCGACGAGATGAAGGCGAACTGGAATCCGCCGTCGACGGACCTCCTGCAAGCGCTGAAGGCGTGGTGGGAGCCGTTGCTCGACATGGCACCGACGTTGCGCGACCAGGTCGGCGCGAATGTCGTGCTCCGTGCGATGCCACCCGCCGACGCGGACACCACCGTCGAACGACTCGACGTCGTGATCGACTTCCCGAGCGGTGAAGTTCGCCAACATGCCGGCGAGCCGCACTCGTTCCGGTTCGACATCGACCGTCGGCTCGTCGAGACCGTCGCCGCGCAGCGCGCGGTCGACTGGTCGAACTCGCTCCTGTTGTCCTGCCGGTTCGTCGCGTGGCGTGACGGCGAGTTCAACGAGTACGTCTACAACTTCTTCAAGTCACTGTCGCGTGAACGGATGCGGCGCGCCGAGGCCGAGGCCGTGCGAAAGGTCGCACCGCCCGATGCCGAGGCGATGGCCAACGAGCCCGACATCCGGCTCGGCGACTACATCGTGCAACGTCGCTGCCCACACCGCGACGCCGACCTCGAAGCGTTCGGCGAGATCGACGGCGACGAATTCGTCTGCACTCTCCACGGTTGGCGGTTCGATCTCGAGACGGGCACCTGCAAGACCAGCGCCGGCCACCCCCTCCGCATCCGTCGCGCCTGAACCTGCGCGTCGGTGCCGGTCACCAGCGCAGATCGCTCGTTGACGTGGGCGTGGCACACGTCGAGAATGACCCGATGAGGTGGACCGATGAGTCGGCTTGGGATGGAACCCGCCAGCCGCTCCGGTCCGCCACCGGGCTCGACCCTTCGGCGTACTCGTCGCCGGAGTTCTTCACGCTGGAACAGGAGCGGGTGTTCGAGCGCGCGTGGGTGTGCGTGGGCGTCGCCGACGAACTCGCCGGACCGGGTCGCTTGCTCGTTCGCCGCGTCGGCTCACGGTCGATCCTGCTCACGCGGAACCGCGACGGCGAACTGCGCGGCTTCATCAACTCCTGTCGTCACCGGGGAACCGAACTCGCCGACGCCGACTGCGAAGTCGCCAACACGATCCGCTGCCCGTATCACCGCTGGGGCTATTCACTCGACGGAGCCCTGAAGGCGACCCCGTTCTTCGATGACATCGCACCCGACGGATTCGACCGCGCCGACTTCGGCCTCGTCCCGGTGCGCGTCGACACGTGGGGTGTCCTGCTGTTCGCCTGCCTGTCCGACGACACACCACCGCTGGACGTGTGGCTCGGCGATCTTCCTCGCCGGATGGGTGGGTACGACCTCGACTCCTGGGTCAGCCGCCACGAGCAAACGCTCGAGATCGCCGCGAACTGGAAGCTGATCACCGAGAACTTCCAGGAGTACTACCACCTCACCTGGGTGCACCCGGAGTTGGCCAAGGTCTCCCGAGTCGCCGACCACTACCGCTACCAGGGCGCCGGGATGTACTGCGGTCAGACGACCACGCCCGTGTCGGGCGACGAGCGCGACGACTGGCTCGCGCTCCCCGAGGCCCCCGGCCTCGACGCGTCGGACGCGACGAGCGGCCGGTTCGTCGCGATCTTCCCGAACGTGATCCTGTCGGTGCTCCCGAACCACGTCTGGCTGATGAGACTCGAACCCGTCGCACCGGGCATCACCCGCGAGACGTGCACGATGCTGCTCCCGGCTGCAACCGGAGCGGTGACCGACGAGGCGATCGCGCCGACCCGCGAGTTCTGGCTCCACGTCAACGCCGAGGACGTGGCGATCGTCGAGCGCTGCCAACGCGGGTTGGTCAACGGTGCGGTGCCTCCCGGTCCGCTCGCGCCGCGTTTCGAGGAACCCCTCCACCGGTTCCACAACATGCTCGCCGATTGCATGACGGCCGACGATCTCGCCTTACTCGTCGTGCCACGCGGCGACGATCCGAGCGAGCCCGCCGACCGCTGGGGTGCAGGGACCAACCCGGCACCACCGACGATCGACCTCGACACCCTGGTCACCGGACCGTGAGGCTCGCGACGCGCGCGCGACGGTGACCGGCACCGACGCGCCGCTGCGTCAAGCGCGATGACGAGCTGCGAGCAGCGCCATCTCGATCGCCGCGACCGTCGCTTCCTCACCGACGTTGTGCCCTCCGGCGGGTTCACTGCGCGCCATCGCCTGCTCCTCGTTCTCGACGGTGAGCACCCCCATGCCGATCGGCACCCCCGTGGCGAGCTGAACCTGCATCACACCCTGCGCGCAGCCCTCGGAGACGAGTTCGTAGTGCGTCGTCTCGCCGCGGATCACCGCACCGATCACGACCACAGCGTCCACCGACCCTGATCGGATCAACGACTGCGCACCGAACGGCAGCTCGAACGCGCCGGGAACAACGTCCGACACCGACGTCGCGCCGCTCGCCGCGATCGCTCGCTGCGCTCCCTCGATCAACCGCCCGACGATCGCTTCGTTCCACTGCGTCGCGACGATCCCGACCGTGAGACCGGCGGCGTCGAGGTCCGGCACGGACGGTCGACTCTGTCCACTCGCCATCGCTCAGCCCACCTGCGGCGAGCGATGGCCGGTCACCGTCGGATCGGCGTCGTCACCGCCGAGTTCGAGCAGATGACCCATCCGCTCGCGCTTGGTGCGGAGGTACTCGAGGTTCTCGCTCGTCGGCGTCGATTCCAGCGGTACCCGTTCCACGATCTCCAGACCGAAACCGGCGAGGCCGCCGTACTTGCTCGGGTTGTTGGTGAGCACTCGCATCTTCGTCACTCCGAGGTCGACGAGCATCTGGGCGCCGACGCCGTACTCGCGCGAGTCGACGGGGAATCCGAGTTCGAGGTTCGCGTCGACGGTGTCGCGACCCTGCTCCTGCAGCGCGTACGCGCGCAGCTTGTGGCCGATCCCGATGCCGCGACCCTCGTGCCCGCGCAGGTACACGACGACGCCACGCCCGGCCTCGGCGACCAGGCGCATCGCTTCGTTCAGTTGTGGCCCACAGTCGCACCGGCGGGATCCGAAGATGTCGCCGGTGATGCACTCGCTGTGGACGCGTACGAGCACCGCATCGCCGTCGAGCGATCGAACGTCGCCCATCGTGAACGCCAAGTGTTCGATGCCGTCGAGTTCCGACTCGAACGCGTGGCACGTGAACGATCCCCACTCGGTCGGGATCTGCGCGGTCGAGACACGACGAACCAGCTTCTCGGTGCGGCGACGATGGCGGATCAGATCGGCGATCGTGATCATCAACAGTCCGTGCTCCTCGGCGAAGGCACGCAGCTCGTCGACCCGAGCCATCTCGGCCTTGTCGCCGGTGACGATCTCGCAGAGCAGCCCGGCGGGTTCGAGTCCCGCGAGCTTGGCCAGATCGACAGTCGCCTCGGTGTGACCGGACCGCTTCAGAACGCCACCTTCACGCGCTTCGAGCGGGAGGACGTGGCCCGGTCGCGCGAGATCGGAAGGTGCTGTGGTGCGGTCGGCGAGGGCACGCACCGTCGATGCACGGTCGCTCGCGCTGATCCCGGTCGTGGTCCCGACACGGTGGTCGACACTGACGAGGAACGCCGTCTTCATGCTCTCGGTGTTGTCGGCGACCATCGGATCGAGCCGCAACTCGCGGGCACGCTCACTCGTGATCGCCGTGCACAGGAAGCCGGACGTGTGGTGCAGGAAGAACGCGACCGCCTCGGTCGTGACCTTCTCGGCCGCCATGATGAGGTCGCCCTCGTTCTCCCGGTCCTCGTCGTCGACCACGATGACGATCTCACCGCGGCCGATCGCGTCGATCGCCTCCTCGACGGTTGCGAAACCGCGGTCGGCGTGACCTCCGTTCGATGCAGAACCGTCGTGCTGTTCGTCGGGCGCGCTCATGTCCGCGCCCCCAGAGGACCGAGTTCGGCTCGGTCGGGCGGCGATTCGGTGTGCCAGCCGATCAACTTCTCGATGTACTTCGCCGTGACGTCCACCTCGATGTTCACACGTTCGCCTGCCCCTTTCGTGGCCAACGTGGTGACCGCCTCGGTATGCGGGATGACGGCCACGGTGAAGCCGTCGTCCAGGGCTTCGACGACGGTCAGGCTGATGCCGTCGACCGTGATCGATCCCTTCTCGACGACGTAGCGGGTCATCGCTTCGTCCATCCGGACCCGCAGGTCGGGCGCCGGTTCGACGATCTCCCCAACCGCGTCGACGTGACCTTGCACGAGGTGGCCTCCGAGCCGGTCCGCGAGTCGAACCGGCCGTTCGAGGTTCACCGGGCTGCCCGGTTCGAGGTCGCCCAGGCTCGTCCGATCGAACGATTCCTGCGTCACGTCCGCTCGCCACCATCCGGCATCGGCGTCGAAGTCGACCACCGTCAAGCAGCAGCCGTTGACTGCGATCGAGTCGCCCAACGTCGCGTCGGACAGCACCGTTCGGGCCCGCACCGTGACGTGTCGGTCACTCCGCTCGATCACTTCGCCGAGCTCTTCCACGATTCCTGTGAACATCTCATCTCCCGTTCGGCCTCGTCAGCGTTCGCCGGCGAGGTGCTCTGGGGATCCGGGCGTCGACCGGCAGCGGAGGGACGCGCAGGCCGAAGTCGACCCGCTGGTTCCTCCGCGCGAGCAGAAGCACCCGTCTCCCTCGCTCTCATCCGGACTCTGACCGTCGGCACCTGGATTCCACAGGATCAGTCCCTCGCCCGCCGGCGTTTTTCGGGTCGCCGGGTCAGCTCGGGAGTCGCGGGCTCTCACCGCCGGTCGGGACTTCCACCCAACCCCGCGAGGGTTCGCGGATGAGATCACCCTACCGATCGGCCTCTCGACCGACCGCAACGAGGCGCCGGGGCATCTGCCAAGATCGCGGCCTGCAGGAGGGACCATCGTCATGAGCGGCAACGACTACGACGCGATCATCATCGGTGCCGGGGTGATCGGCGGGGCGGTGGGGTTCGAGCTCGCCCGCCGCGGACATCGCACGCTCAACATCGACAAGGGCCCTGGCGCGGGGTACGGCAGCACGAGCGCATCGAGCGCGGTGATCCGGTTCAGCTACTCGACCGAGACGGGTGTCGCCGCTGCATGGGACGGGATGCACTACTGGAAGAACTGGGCCGACTATCTCGGCGTCGATGACGAGAACGGCCACGCCCGGCTGATCCAGTGCGGGATGGCGCTGTTGATTCCCGGCGAGGAGGGGCACCACAACCGCGTGACGCCGATCTGGGATCGGCTCGGAGTCCCCTACGAGTACTGGGATCGCGACACCCTCGCGACACGGGCGCCCGGGTTCGATCTGCATCTGTACGGGCCTCCCGCCAGGCCGACCGACGACGCGTTCTGGGACGACGCTCACGGCGAGATGGTCGGCGCGCTGTTCTCGCCGGACGCGGGATACGTCGACGATCCGCAGCTGGCCGCACACAACCTGCAGCGCGCTGCCGAGGCGAGCGGCGGTGATTTCCGGTTCCGCACCGAGGTCGTCGGGATCGTGCGGGAAGAGACCGACGCGGGTGTGCGGGTCGGCGGCGTCGAGCTGGCGGACGGTTCGATCGTGTCGGCACCGGTCGTGGTGAACGTCGGCGGCCCGCACAGCTCGCACATCAATCGTCTGGCCGGTGTCTACGACTCGATGAACATCAAGACCGAGTCGATCCGCCACGAGACGTACCACGTCCCCGGCCCGCCGGACATCGACTTCACCGCCGACGGGTTCGCGGTCGCCGACGACGACAGCGGGATCTACTTCCGGCCGCAGCCGAACAACAACATCCTGGTCGGGACCACCGACCCGGCGTGCGACCCGAAGGTGCCGGTCGGCCCCGACGACGACCTCGGCGAGCTGACGACCGACGGGTGGGAGACCAACACCTTGCGGATCAACAAACGGATGCCGTCACTCGGCGTTCCGCTTCCCCACGAGAAGAAGGGTGTCGTCGACCGGTACGACAAGAGCGACGACTGGATCCCGATCTACGACCGCACCGACCTGGACGGCTTCTACGTCGCGATCGGCACCAGCGGCAACCAGTTCAAGAACGCCGGGGTCGCCGGACACATGATGGCGGAGCTGATCGAAGCGGTCGAGGCCGGCCACGACCACGACGCCGACCCGCTCCACGTGACCGCCCGCTACACCGGTCTCGACCTCGACCTCGGCACCTTCCGCCGCAACCGCCAGATCAACACGAACAGCTCGATGACCGTCCACGGCTGACCGTTACGCAACGGGTCAGACCCGTTACGTAACGGTCAGC
>NZ_BAOL01000177.1 GCF_000350145.1 Ilumatobacter nonamiensis YM16-303
AACGGGAGCGGAACCATGCCGAGCACGAACAGGCCCGCCAGGACGCCGGCGAGTGCCGAACGGCCGACGGTGCGCACGTACGCGACCAGGATCACGCCGTAGAGGACTGCCGCCACGCCGGACACCGGGACGAGACCCCACAACCCCTCGTGCACGCCGTACGCCAACCACCAGAGGTTCATCGACAGGCTGACGCCCGCCCACACGCCCGAGACACCGGCCGTGGTGCGGTGACGCACGATGCGCGACGCCTGCGGATAGGCCATCCCGGCCCCCATCACGTTGGCGACGACGAGCATGCTGGTGACGAATGCTGCGGTCATGTCTGATCCTCCTCTGCGCAAATGGTGAATGATCGATGTCAGGACCGTAATCGGTTTGACTCCTGACGCGATGTGAGGGTCTAACAGAGTTTCACTACTTACGCAACGTCGTTTGGCGGTAGCGTTGTCGTCATGTACGTCGCATCGGTCACAGAGTCCGAGCACCGCATCACGATCGACGCCATGGTCGACCTGCACAACTCGTTTGCGGACGACCCGTCGTTCGATCCCCGGCCGCTGTTGTCCGATGTCGGGTTCAGTCGTGCACCCGATGCATCGGCGGCATCGATGAACCGCGTCGGTCAGCGGATGACCGCGCTGGGCGACTTCCTCGCCGACCTCCCCGACCTCGACGCCGAGGACGCAGCAGCTCGCGTGTCCGAGGAGTTGACCGAACTGCCGATCACCCCGTCGATCGTCGATCACGGCGGCGTCGGCCCACACATCCACTGGACGCCCCCGACCGCCCGCTTCGACGATCAGATGATGGCCGACGTGATGATGGCGCTTGCGCAGGAGATCTGCGACAACGGCACGATCCGTTTCGGCACGTGTGCCGCGACCGACTGCCAGCGCTTGTTCTACGACGCGACGCGCAACCGGTCGAAGAAGTTCTGCTCCGACTCCCGGTGCGCCAGCCGCACCCACACCGCCGACCATCGCCGCCGCCAAGCCTCCGAAGCCTCCTGAACCGCCCCGCCCCCAACCCGATCTCGTGAACTTGTCCGGCGCTCCGTGCGCGAAC
>NZ_BAOL01000176.1 GCF_000350145.1 Ilumatobacter nonamiensis YM16-303
GTTGGCGTGGTACACCATCACCGCGATCACCGCGATCGCGCGGATGCCATCGAGCCCCGGCAAGTACGGCAGCTGACTGACCTGCGCGTTGCCACGCCCGTCTCGGGACAGCGGGCGCGTCGGTGCCATCGCTCGCGCGGCAGCAGCCGGTGGGCGATCGGCAGTCGAGGTCACCAGCCCCCAGTATCGCCGGAGTTGCGCCCGGATCGGTGGCTACCAGGCGGTCTCGTCGGGCACAGCGCTCGAAACACGGGAAATCCGGATCGGTCAGTGCCGGAAGTGACGCTGGCCGGTGAAAACCATCGCGATGCCGTGCTCGTCCGCGGCGGCGATCACTTCGTCGTCACGTACCGAACCACCCGGCTGGATGACGGCCGCGATTCCAGCCGCTGCAGCTGCGTCGAGGCCGTCCCGGAACGGGAAGAACGCATCGCTCGCGCACGTGCCCCCATCGGCCCGACCGTCCGAGCGCTCGGCCGCGATCCGCGCCGAATCGAGACGATTCTGCTGACCGGCACCGATTCCGAATGCCTGCAGGTCCTTGGCGTACACGATCGCGTTGCTGCTGACCGCAGCACACACCGTCCAGGCGAACTCGATGTCGCGCCACTGGCCGTCGGTCGGCTGAGCGTTCGTGACGACCCGCCACGCGTCGCTGCGACCACTCACGTCGTCGGGCTGCTGCACGAGGAGTCCACCGTCGACCGGGCGCATGTCGAACGGCAGCGGCGAGGGCGCACCGGCACTCATCACCCGGAGATTCTTCTTCGCGGTCAGAATCTCGAGCGCGTCCGGCTCGAAATCGGGAGCGATCACCACCTCGGTGAACACCGCCGACAGGGGCTCGGCCATCGCGGCGGTGACGGTCCGGTTCGC
The DNA here is from genome assembly GCF_000350145.1 of Ilumatobacter nonamiensis YM16-303. Classification (GTDB taxonomy): domain Bacteria; phylum Actinomycetota; class Acidimicrobiia; order Acidimicrobiales; family Ilumatobacteraceae; genus Ilumatobacter_A; species Ilumatobacter_A nonamiensis. Next base: position 877 of record NZ_BAOL01000176.1, read on the forward strand.
GGCGACGATCCCACCGAACGCGCTGACCGGGTCACAGGCGTTCGCGGCCACGTAGGCCGACCCGATGTCGTCGCCGATCGCGACACCGCACGGATTCGCGTGCTTCACGACGACCACGGCCGGTTCGTCGAAGCGCTGCACGAGCCGCCACGCCGCCTCGGTGTCGAACACGTTCAGGTAGCTGAGCTCCTTGCCGCCGTGCTGGGTCATGGAGTCCCACCAACTCGTGGCCCCGACCTGGCGATAGCGCGCGCCTTCCTGGTGCGGGTTCTCGCCATAGCGGAGCGGCTGGGCGCGTTCGAGCGACAGGTGGATCGACTCCGGCAGGATCTCTTCCTCGGCCGCCGGCGAGTCGTCGGTCTCGTCGAGCCACGTCACGATCGCCGCGTCGTACTCGGCGGTGTGAGCGAAAGCGTTGCGCGCGAGGCGGCGACGGGTTGCCGGGGTCAGCTCGCCGTCGCTCGCGATCTCGGCGACGACTCCGTCGTAGTCGGCGGGATCGACGACGACGCCGACGAACGCGTGGTTCTTCGCAGCGGCACGGACCATCGCCGGCCCGCCGATGTCGATCAGTTCGATCCCGGGATCGGAAGCGAACGGGTAGAGGTTTCCGACCACGAGGTCGATCGGTGTGATGCCGTACGCCTCCATGTCGGCGCGATGCTCGGCGTCGGTCGGATCGGCGAGGATGCCGCCGTGGACCTTCGGGTGCAGGGTGACGACGCGATGACCGAGGATCGCCGGGACACCGGTCCACTCGACCACGTCCGTGACCTCGACCCCGGCGTCGGCGATCGCCTTGGCCGTGCCTCCGGACGACACGAGCGACCAGCCGAGATCGGCGAGCGAACGGGCGAGGTCGACGACCCCGGTCTTGTCGTACACGGACAGCAAGGCGGTGGGCACGGGCACGACCGTATCGGACGGTTCGACGACGGGACCGAACCGTTGCGTCGCCCGCGGCCGCAATTCACGACATCGACATCACACCATCCTCTATGGTCGGATCGATGTGTCGAGACACCGCGTGTCGACACGAACCACGAATGGGGAGTTCATGAACAGCAAGATCTCGGTCGCCAACCTCGTCATGCTCGCCGGGGCGGCGGTCACCTTGCTCTTCTCGTTCTTCGGTTTCTACAAGTTCGGCGACGAGTCCTTCTCGGCGTGGAGCACCGACGCACTCGCGTTCGTCACGACGATCCCGGCGATTCTGGCGATCGCGATGATCGCCTGGGTCGGCTGCGAGCTCTTCGGCGTGAACCTTCCCGACAACGTGTTGACGTTCGACTCGAACCAGCTGAAGGCCACGTGGGGTATCTCGGCTGCCGGGATCATGCTCGCCTTCATCACGACGGACGGTGACAAGTCCGCGTTCTTCTGGCTCCAGCTGCTCGGCTCCTTCGCGATGGCTGCCGGGTCGGTGATGGCGTTGCTCGGCATGGGAAGCGAGACCGTGAATCTTCCGTCGACCTCGAGCAGCAGTGCGCCACAACAGCCGGGACAGGCTCCGCCGCCGGCAGGTCGACAGCCCCCGCCTCCTCAGGGTCAACCGCAGCAGCCGCCACCCCCACCGGCGCCGGGGTCCAACCCACCGCCGCCGCCGCCGGCGCAGTAGTTCCTCAGAGCGATTTCACGATGTCGGCCATCAGCTCGCCGGCTTCGGTCGGGTTGAGGCCGACCTTCACCCCGGCGTTCGACAGCGCGTCCATCTTGCCCTGCGCCGTGCCCTTGCCGCCCGACACGATCGCGCCGGCGTGGCCCATCTTCTTGCCGGCCGGGGCGGTGACTCCGGCGACGTACGCCGACATCGGCTTCGACACGTTGGCGCTGATGAACTCGGCCGCTTCCTCCTCGGCCGATCCACCGATCTCACCGATCATCATGATCGCGTGCGTTTCGGGGTCGGCCTCGAACTCGCTGAGGCAGTCGATGAAGTTGGTGCCCGGAACCGGATCGCCACCGATACCGACGCAGGTCGACACACCGATGCCGTTCTGCTTCAACTCGTACAGCGCCTGGTAGGTGAGCGTTCCGGAGCGGCTGACGATGCCGACGTTCGGACCGTCGGCGCTCGGCTCCTGTGCGATCTCGCCGGCGGTGATCCCGATGTTGCACTTGCCGGGGCTGATGATGCCCGGGCAGTTCGGACCGAGCAGGCGGGTGTTCGGGAACTCGCGGACGAGTCGGTTGAACGTCGTCGCCTCGTCCTGGGCGGGAATGCCCTCGGTGATGCAGACGACGAAACCGATCCCGGCTTCGGCGGCCTCGATGATCGCTCCCGCTGCGAACTTCGGCGGGACGGCCGCGAACGACGCGTTCGCGCCCGTCGCCTCGACCGCCTCGGCGACCGAGTCGAAGATCGGGATGCCCTCGACGTCCTGACCACCCTTGCCGGGGGTGACGCCGCCGACGATCTGGGTGCCGTAGTCGCGGTTACGCAGGCCGTGGTACTTGCCCTGCCCGCCGGTGAGGCCCTGGACCAGGACCTTCGTGTTCTCGTTGACGAAAATTGCCATGTGTCTGTTTCTCTCTCGAAGGTTGTGCCATCCGGTGTCTGACACCCGATGGCAC
>NZ_BAOL01000175.1 GCF_000350145.1 Ilumatobacter nonamiensis YM16-303
GACCCGCACACGCGGGTCGGCCCGTGACGATCCAGGGGGAACCACTGCGTGACGAACACCATCTCGACGTCTGAACCGACGTCCACCCGGCCGCCGTTCTGGCGCAACGTCAGGGTGCTGCGCGTCGTCGCGCAGATCGCCGCCGTCGTCGTCGTGGTCATCGCGATTCGCTGGTTGTTCAACAACCTCACCCGCAACCTCGACGCGGTCGGCATCGACACCGACTTCGACTTCCTCGACTCCCCCGCCAGATTCCAGATCCGGGACTCCAGTTTCGACCCGAACTCGTCGATCCGGGTCCTGCTGCTCAACGGCATCAAGAACACCGCCGCGGTCGCATCGGTCGGCATCGCTCTCGCGATCGTCCTCGGCACCGTCATCGGCGTCGCCCGCCTGTCCAACAACTGGATCGTCCGCAAACTCGCGACGTTCTACGTGGAGACGCTCCGCAACATCCCGCCGGTCGTCGTCATCATCTTCTTCGGTTTCGCGGTCTTCACGTTCGGCCGCTTCCCCCTCTTCAATCCCGCCAATCCGCCGGGCCAGATCAAGGTCCCCGGCACCGACTCCAACTTTCTGATCTACAGCAAGACCCGCCTCGGGCTGCCGTCGGTTGCGACCGGCGACAACAGCGGCGCGTTCTGGTTCATGCTGCTGATCGCGTTCGTCATCGCCGCCTTCGTGTGGCGCTGGAGGACGAAGGTCAACGTCCGGACCGGCGAACCACACCATCGGGTGCTCTACTCGCTCGGCACCTTCTTCATCCTCGGCGGCGCGGCATGGTTGCTGCTCGGCCAACCGCTCACGCCGTCGTTCCCCTCCGTTTCCGAGAGCGGACGTCTGATCGAAGGCGGACTGTCGACGAACGACGGCTACGTCTCGCTGACGCTGGCGCTCGCGCTGTACACCGCCAGCCACGTCGCCGAGATCGTGCGCGGTTCGATCCTCGCTGTTCCCAAAGGACAGAACGAAGCCGCCAACGCGCTGGCCCTGTCGGGCTTCCAGCGCTATCGGTTCGTGGTGCTTCCCCAGGCGGCACGCATCGCGATTCCACCGATCATCAACCAGTTCCTCAACCTCACGAAGAACACGTCGCTGGCTGTCGCCGTGGCCTATCCCGACGTCACCTCGCTGACCCGCACGGCGATCGGCAACGACCAACCGTCACCGCAGATGATCCTGATCCTGATGGGGATCTACCTCTCGTTCTCCCTGTTCATCTCGCTCGTCTTGAACATCGTGAACCGACGACTCCAACTGGCGGGGAGATAGATCATGGGTGCAGCAGGAGAATGGGGCTACACCGTCGCACCGCAGGACGGCGGCGGCGACATCATGCACAGTCTGGCCGAAGCCGACGCGCCGCGGCACGGAGACCAGACACCGAAGGAATGGCTGAAGGCCAACCTGTTCGGATCGATCTTCTCGACGATCTTCACGATCGTGTTCGGCCTGATCGCGCTGTACCTCGGGTACCGCGCCGGCAAGTTCGTCCTCCAGACGGCGCGCTGGGAGCCGGTGCGCGCCAACCTCGAACTGTTCATGATCGGTTTGTTCCCCCGCAGCGAGCGGACCCGACTGGTCGTCCACGCGCTCCTGATCGGTGGCGCCGGCGGACTGCTCATCGGATGGGTTCGCGAACGCTCGCTCGACACTGCAGAACGGGCCGGGCTGACGCGACCGAAGACGTCGATCCGTGAGATCGCCGGGATCTACTGGGGACTCGCCGCATTCATCCTCTTCTCGATGGTGGTCGGCGTGCGCACGCTCGACCCGTGGTTGCTGTTGATCGGCTTCTTCCTCGCCGCCTTCGTCGGGTACGCCTCCACGATCCGCATGAAGTCCGGGATCACCGGGATCCTGCTGAAGATCCTGCCGCTCGCCCCGTTCGCGTTCGCCGGTGCCGTGCTCAGCCTCGTTCCCGACCTCAACAACCAGGGGGCGTACACGATCGCCGCCGCGTTGGCCGTCCTGCTGGCGCTGGTGCGGTTCCTCCACATCCCCGCCCTGGCGCTGAGCGCGGGCCTGCTCGTCGGGTCCGCCGGTTTCATGACACTCAGCGGCACCGAAGGTCTGATGTGGTTGTTCGTGACCGGGTCATTGGCTCCGGTCATCCTGTACCTCGTCGAGGAACGCTCGGACAGCTTGCCGGTGGCGGCCGGCTGGATCGGATCGATCCTCTGTGCGGCGTCGGCGTTCCTGCTCTACACGATGTCCGGGTTCGGACTCGACACCGTCCTCGTCCTCGCGCTCGTCCTCGCAGGAGTGGCCGCAGCCGTGCGTGGAGAGGCCGCCACCGGTGTCCGCATCGGAGCGCTGACCGTGGTCGCGGTGGCCGCCTGGCAGATCGGCCGATTCATCGACCTACCCGGAATCGACTGGGACGAATGGGGCGGCCTCCAGCTGAACATCACCGCGGCCGCGGCGACCACGATCCTCGCGTTCCCGATCGGCCTGTTGCTCGCACTCGGTCGCCGCTCATCACTGCCGGTGCTCCGGTTCATGTGCACGGCATACATCGAGATCTTCCGCGGTGTTCCACTGATCACCCTGCTCTTCATGGCCCAGCTGTTCATCGGCTTCTTCCTCAACGGTCAGAACCTGCCGCTGGTGACGAAATCGATCATCGTGTTCACGATGTTCTCGTCGGCCTACATCGCCGAGATCGTGCGCGGCGGCCTCCAGGCGGTCCCCAAGGGGCAGACCGAAGCAGGTCAGGCGATGGGCATGTCGCCGGCCGCGATCACCAGGCTGCTCGTGCTCCCGCAGGCGCTGAAGGCGGTCATCCCGGCGATGGTCGGTCAGTTCATCTCGCTGTTCAAGGACACGAGCCTCCTGTCGTTCATCGGGATCCCCGAGTTCCTGGGCGTGCGGGACATCGTCCATGCACAGACCGCGTTCCGTGGCTTCGGCATCGCCGAGACGCTCGTCTACGTCGCCTTCGGCTTCTGGGCGATCTCGTTCACCATGTCGCGCGAGAGCCAACGCCTCGAACGCCGTCTCGACACCGGGAACCGATGACCCCGTGCACAACCGGAAGGAATCCTCATGAGCGACCAACCCGCAGCGGAAACCGCCGCCACCGCTTCCGACGCCGCGGTCTTCGCCGACGCGACGCAGATGCTGGGTGCGTCCGGTGAGGTGATGATCGAGGTCACTGGCGTCGACAAGTTCTTCGGCCAGTTCCAGGCGCTGAAGGACATCAACATGCGCGTCGGCAAGCAGGAAGTCGTGGTCGTGATCGGTCCGTCGGGCTCCGGAAAGTCGACGCTCATCCGTTGCGTCAACCGGCTGGAGAAGCACGACCGTGGGCGGATCGTGGTCGACGGCGTCGAGTTGGGCGACGACATCCGCAACATCCAGGAGATCCGCCGCGAGACCGGCATGGTGTTCCAGAGCTTCAATCTGTTCCCGCACCTGACCGTCCTGGAGAACATCACCCTCGCCCCGCGTCAGGTCCGCAAGGAACCGAAGGCCGATGCGGAGGCGACGGCGATGGAATTGCTCGAGCGGGTCAAGATCCCCGATCAGGCTCGCAAGTTCCCCGGTCAGTTGTCCGGCGGTCAGCAGCAGCGGGTCGCGATCGCCCGGTCGCTCGCGATGCGGCCGAAGGTGATGCTCTTCGACGAACCGACCTCGGCACTCGACCCGGAGATGATCAAAGAGGTCCTCGACACGATGAAGGACCTCGCCGAGGAAGGGATGACGATGATCTGCGTCACCCACGAGATGGGGTTCGCCCGCGAGGTCGCCGACCGCGTCGTGTTCATGGCCGACGGCCAGGTCGTCGAGGTCGGCACGCCCGAACACTTCTTCGAGAATCCGCAGGAAGAACGTACGCAGCTCTTCCTGTCTCAGATCCTGTAATTCCGCCCTGGTCGATCGCTTGGGCCGTCAGTCGGGGACGCCGAGGCAGACGGCGATCGGCTTGCCATGGCGGAAGAGGGTGACCGGACCGTCCTCGCTGACGACGAATGCCACCGTGTGGTCGTGGTCCCAGGTGTACCGCGCCGCCGAGCGATGACGCATTCCCGCGTCGAGGTGGATCGCCGACTCCGACGCGATCGAACTCCGCAGACCGACGCCCAACATGCCGATGTCGCCGTCGGCGGACACCAGCGTCGCCAGGTCGGTCTGGCCCAGGACTGCGAAGAGGGCCGGATAGTGGTGCCGCTGGAGAACCGACAGGTTCGGCGAGGGAAGCGCCGCGGACAGGTCGAGCCCATGATCGTCGTGCTCCTGCGGGTTGAGATCGAGCAGGAAGGTCGCGCCGATGCGCGCCGGACTCAGCCAGTGCACGGCGATGTCGAGCAGTCCGAGCAGAAGTGAGCGCGGCGCCTCCGGGACGGCCGTACGGACCGACGGGAGGTACACCCGCGCGGATGGCCGGTGACGCCAGCGATGACCGTTCCATTCGACCACGCCGGTCGGGGTGAACACCCTGGTCACGCCCATCACGGTGCGCTGGACGATCGCCGCGCCCGTCGACTGTTCGATCTCGGCGAGGTCGGCTTCGTACTGAATCGTGCGGCGGAAACACGCCAGCTGCGTGCTGCCGTCGGCTCGACGAACGATGAATGACGAGCGACCGTCCGAGAAGCGACGCGCCTGGTCGACGGACATGTCCATGTCGAGCAGTTCCACGAGGTTGTCGATCTGGATCAGCGACCGCTCCCCTGGCAGGACGAAGGAGCCGTACACGAGGGACCGGTTCTCGAACACCGGGGGTCGCCACGCGTACTCGAGTTCGGTGAGCAGCAGGTCGACCTCGTCGGGCGCACCCGGAAGCGTCACCCCGGAATCGGCAAGTTCCTCGCGCAGCCGCTCGTGGGCTCGCGTCAGCGTCGTCACCCGGTCCAATCTACTTCCGCAATCGACCGGCTCCGAGCGCCGTGGTCGCCGCCGGAGGTCGCCCGCATCGTCGACCGGAAACCCTGTGACACCCCCATGCGCATGATGGTCACATGAACAACACCGTCACTCACATCGAGCGCATCGAGACCCCCGGCGCCCAGCAGCTCGCACTGCTGACGGTGCCCGAATCCACCGAGTTGAAGCCGTCGTCGGCGCACGCCCGGTTCCGGTTGAGCGCCACCACCCGCAAGCGTGGGCTCGCCCACGTCGCGGAGATCCGCCGTCAGCTGGCGCAGTCGCAGGCCGAGCGCGACGCCGAAGACGTGCGTCGCCTTCCGCCCCGCCGGCCGCACGCCGCCTGACCGGCGTCGCCGGTTCAGCCAGCGCTCGGCGCGAGGTCGCGGACGGCCTGCCAGTGATCGAGGTCGGGGTCCAACGGGAGAATGGCGAGCGAGCTCGTCGTCACGCCGTTGTCGAAGTACGACTGGATCTTCGCCCGGCATTCGGCCGGAGAGCCGTGCACGATCAGGTCGTCGACGACTTCGTCGGGGATCTCCGCCAACGCCGCCTTGCGGTCGCCGGCCTTCCACGCCTCCCACATTCCGTGCAGCGCCTCGCCGCGACCCATCCACTCGTGGAATGCTGCATACACGGGGACATTCAGGTAGGCCGCGATCGCGAAGCGGGCCGAGGCCCGAACGACGTCGGCGTTCTCACTCGGACAGCAGAAGATCCGGCAGACGATCTCCTTGTCATCTCCCCCGCCGGCGTCATCGACGATTCCGGCGACCCGGGTCACGTCGTCGGCCGACAGCCAGTTGATGATGGCTCCGTCGGCCTCGCGCCCGGCGAGCCGCAGCATCCCCTCTCGCAGCGCCGCCACCAGGATCGGCGGCTTCTGCTCCGGCCGCACGCCCAAGCGGAAGCCGTTGACCTCGAAGGTGTCATACGACTTCTTCACCTTCTCGCCATCGAGCGAGTCGTGGAGGAATCGCACGACATCGCGCACCTTCTTGTACGGCTCCTCGAACGGGATCCCGTTCCAGCGCTCGACGATCACGTTGCTCGACGAGCCGATGCCGATCGCGAACCGTCCGGGCGCCGCGTCGGCCAGCGAGGCGACGCTCTGCGCGAACAGCGCCGGCGAGCGGGTGTAGGCCGGAACGATGGCAGTTCCCAGACGGAGACGTGGCTCCCACGCAGCGGCCATCGCCAACGGAGTGAACGCATCTGCGCCGTCGGCTTCGGCCGACCAGATGTCGGTGTAGCCGAAATCGGCCAGTTCGTGAAGCTTCGCTTCGTGGGAGTGCAGCGGCCCGGGAAGCGGGACGGTCATGCCGGGACGAGTGGGATGGGCCATCCGCCGACCTTACGCAGGCGCACGATCCTCGACCGATTCAGGCCTCCGGAAGCTCAACCCTTCCAGAAACGGACGATCACCGACTGGCTCGCGGTCGCGAGGAGGGTTCCGTCCTCGGCGAACATCTGGACGAGCCCGTGGGCGAACCCTCGCTCGACCGCGTGGACACGAATGTCCATCAGGACCCAATCGGTCGGCACCGTCCGGCACACCCGCAACGTGTTGTCGAGACTGTTCCCACCACCGCGTCGCCCGAGCGCCTGACCGACACCCATCGGAACGAAGTCGCCGAGGATCGCGAGCGTCGTCGCATCGACGTCGGCGATCACGTCGGGGATCCGCGCCCACATCAGGGTCTGGCCGTCTCCCTGCACCGCCTCGGACGTCTCGAGCGCGAGTTCCTCCCACTCGACACCCTTCACCATCCGTTGATCGAGCTTCTCGGTGATCGTGCCGAGGCTCTCGTCGCTCACGGGGCGCGGCGGCAACGTGTCGGGCGACGGCAACCCGTCCGGCAACGTCTCCCACTGACCGCGCTCGTCGATCGGCCGATCGCCCAGGGCCGCGTTGACCGTGAGAATCTCGCGGTCCGCGACGTGGCACACCGCTCGGGCCTGCGTGATCGCGTGGCCTTCGACGGCGATGGTCACGTCGATGTCGACGACCTCGCCGGGACTCGCATACGACAGGTACTGCGACGTGGCCCACACGCACTGTCGCCCCGACGTTCCTTCCAACGCCGAGATCGCCGCGGCCAGTCCACACCCACCGAACAGGAAGCCCGCACCGACCGAGATCTTCCGCGTGACCGGCAACTTCCACCGGAACCGATTGTGGGTCGGTTCGAGCCCGAGAAACGTCCGTGAGTCCATGCCCGGGCGATGGTAGATCGCCCGCGACGGGTTCGGTACCGTCCACACATGAGCAACGACACCTGGCAGGGCGACGCGGTCGGATTGGTCGAGGCGTTCCGCGCCGGCGACCGGAGTCCCGTCGAGGAACTCGACGCGGTCTACGCCGCGATCGACTCCAGCGACTTGAACGCCGTGTGCTTCACCGACCGCGATGCCGCCCGCTCTGCGGCGGCGGGCGCGGACGTGTCGAAGCCGTTCGGTGGTGTGCCGGTCGGGGTGAAGTCGCTGAACGAGGTCGCCGGGTGGCCGCACGATCACGCGTCCGTCCCGTTCAAGGACGACGTCGGGGAGGTCACGACGACCAACGTGCAGCGGATCGTGGATCGTGGCGGCGCGGTGCTCGCCGCGCAGACCACGTCGAGCGAGTTCGGCGGGGTGAATCTCACCCGCACGGTGCTCCACGGCGCCACCCACAATCCGTGGGACACCGCCCACACACCCGGCGGTTCGTCAGGTGGGTCGGCGGCGGCCGTTGCGGGAGGGGTTCTTCCGATCGCGACCGGTGGCGACGGTGGCGGGTCGATTCGCATTCCCGCCGGGTTCACCGGGCTCGTCGGACTCAAGGCGACGTTCGGACGGATCCCGCTCGGGCCGAGGACCACGTACGGCAACCTGACGGTGACCACCGGGTGTCTCACCCGCTCCGTGCGCGACACCGCCCGGTGGTTCGACGTCACGAACGGACACGATCCGACGGACCCGTTGAGCCTGCCGCGTGTCGACGGCTGGGAGGCCGGTCTCGGATCGCACGCCGAAGATCTCGCCGGATGCAGGGTCGCCGTGGTCCACGACTGGGGCGGCGCCGTCGTGTCGCCGATCATGTGGGAGTTGTTGGACGAGGCTGCGGCGAACCTGATCGACGACTGCAGGATGGTCCGCACCGATGGCGTCGACACCCACGTGCCACGGATGGGAGGCGCGTGGTCGATCTCGGGAATGATCGAGATCCGCGCCCTGCTCGGTGACCGCCTTCCGGACTGTCTCGATCAACTGACCCCCGAGATGGCCTACGGACTCACCTCGAGCGAGGGAAAGTACGGCGAAGAGGGCCGGGCTCGGATCGAACGGAAGCGGATGGAGGTCAACGAAGCGATGGCGAGGATCTTCGATCGCCACGACGGGGTCGACTTCGTGATCACCGCATCGAATCCTGACATCGCGTTCGATGCCGAGGGACCACTTGCGTCGTCCTTCGGCGGGATCGAGGCCGGCGCCGGCAACAACGGACGCCTCACCTTCCCCGCCAACCTTCACGGGAATCCGGCGATCTCCGTGCCGGCGGGTCACGTCGATGGACTGCCGATCGGCCTCCAGATCGTCGGTCGGCACTTCTCCGAACCGCTGCTGCTCGACCTCGCCCTCACGATGGAACGGAATCGACCGTGGCCGCTCGTCGCTCCGAGGACCACCAGTGCGTGATGTGAACGACGTCACGCGCGTTTACGGTGAGGGACCATGAAGGTCGCACTCACCGTCAACGATTTCCTCCGCCGAGCCGAGCTGGTCTACCCCGATCGGGTGGCCGTCGTCGACGAGCCCGACCAGCCCGCCGAAAGTTGGGGTTCGATCGACTATCGCGAGATGGCGCGTCGGGCGCGGGCGATGGCCGCGGGCTTGGACGAACTCGGCATCGGGGTCGGCGAGCGGGTCGCGATGGTCAGCCACAACTCGGCGCGGCTGCTGACCGCCCTGTTCGGGGTCTCGGGCTCGGGACGAGTTCTCGTGCCGATCAACTTCCGACTCGTCGCCGCCGAGGTGCGCTACATCGTCGAGCACTCCGGCGCGCGCATCCTGCTCGTCGACCCGGAGCTGGCCGACGCGCTCGCCGATGTCGACTGCGAACGCAAGCTGATCATCGGCGCCGAGAGCGACGCCGTGCTCATGAAGTTCGACACCGAACCGGTGCCGTGGGAGGCCGACGAGGACGCGACCGCCACGATCAACTACACCTCGGGAACGACCGCTCGGCCGAAGGGCGTGCAGCTCACGCACCGCAACGTCTGGATCAACGCGACGACCTTCGGTTGGCACATGGGCGTGTCGGATCGCGACGTCTACCTCCACACCCTGCCGCAGTTCCACTGCAACGGCTGGGGAATGCTCTACGCCGTGTCGGCGATGGGTGGCCGCCACGTCATCATCCGCAAGATCGACGGCCACGAGATCCTCCGGCGGGTCGAGGAACAGGGCGTGACCCTGATCTGCGGCGCGCCGGCCGTCCTCAACGCCGTCCTCGACGCGGCCGCCGAACTCACGGCGGACGGCAAGGAAGTTCCGGGTCGCGACCGCGTCCGCATCGTTGTCGCGGGCGCTCCCCCGCCGACGAAGACGATCGAACGGACCGAGGTCGAACTCGGTTGGGAATTCGTCCAGATCTACGGGTTGACCGAGACCGCCCCGCTGATCACGATCAACCGGAACCGCGAGGAGTTCGACGATCTCTCACCGTTCGACCGGGCGCAGAAGCTGTCGCGCGCCGGCGCTCCGAGTTTCGGCACCACGATGGCGGTCGACGACGAGGGCGAGATCCTGGCGCGGAGCAACACGGTGATGGAGGGCTACTGGGAGCAGCCCGAGCAGACCGAGGCGGCAATCCGCGACGGGTTCTTCCACACCGGCGACGGCGGCACGATCGACGACGATCAGTACGTCGTGATCTCCGACCGCAAGAAGGACGTGATCATCTCCGGCGGCGAGAACGTGTCGTCGATCGAGGTCGAGGACGCGATCTTCCAGCACCCCGACGTCACCGAGGTCGCGGTGATCGGCATCCCCGACGAGAAGTGGGGAGAACTCGTCACGGCACTCGTCGTGACCACGCCGGGAAGTGACTTGAACGAAGCCGGGCTGATCGCCCACGCGAAAGGATTGCTCGCGGGCTACAAGTGCCCGAAGCGGGTCGAGTTCCGCGACGAGCTCGCTCGCACCGCCACCGGCAAGCTGCAGAAGTTCAAGCTCCGCGAGCCCTTCTGGTCCGACACCACCCGCCAGATCAACTGACCTGCGCGTTGGTGCCTGTCACCAAACGCGCGTCTATTCGAGGGTGGCGTAGGTGGTGCTGCGGTCGTCGGTCGTGGTACCGGTGATCTCGGCAACGCACTCCTCGAGATCGACCAGATAGTCGTCGATGACGCCGGTGTTGGTGTTGCTGACCGTCGAGTGAAGATTGTCGGGCGGCGCCTGCCGATCGTGGTACCAGCCGCGTTTCAGCAGCGCGTCGCCGAGCGCAAATGCGTCGATCCCACTCCCCTCCTCGGCCGCCATCGCGACGAGATGGAACTGGCCGTCGCCCAACACCCGGAGTCCGTCGATCGCCATGATCCCGGCACGCATCCGGTCGGCGTTGATCAACGTCTGGCGGGTCAGTTCGACATACCCATCGATGCCGAGGTGCTGCATGACCGCCCACGCACACGCCATCGGCAGCCCCGACCGAGTCCCCTGCATGTTCGGCGAGGCGTAGAACCCGCCGAGCCAGTCGTCGAACACGAACGTCTGGTAGCTGCGGGACTGCTTCGTGCGATGCAGGATCACCGACACCCCCTTCGGGGCGTAGCCGAGTTTGTGGATGTCGGCCGAAATCGTCGTGACCCCGTCGACCCGGAAATCCCACGGTGTGACGTCGCGCCCCAGTCGCTCCGCGAACGGAAGCACGAAACCGCCCATGCACGCGTCGACGTGGCAGTTCGCACCGACCGAGGCGGCGAGCGCCGCGATCGCGACGATGTCGTCCTGCACGCCTTGCGGGTACTGCGGCGCCGAACCGACCACGATCGCGGTGTTCTCGTTCACCATCTGCGCCATCGCATCGACGTCGGCGGTGAAGTCCGGCCGCACCGGAGCCTTGCGGACCGTCAGACCGAAGTTGTGCGCGGCCTTGTGGAACGCCGCGTGCGCCGTCTCGGCGAGCACGATCTCGGGTTCGGTGATGCCGCGCTCCGCCGATGCCCGCTCCCGAGCCGCGAGCACCGCGCACAGGATCGATTCCGTTCCGCCGCTGGTGAGGAACCCGGCGACGTCATCATCGCCGTGCAGCAGTGACGCCGTCCACCCGACGACCTCGCGCTGGATCGCGGCGAGCGATGGGAACGCCTGAGTGTTCAGCGCGTTCTCGTGGAGGTACAGACGGGCGGCCTCCTCGGCGACGGCATGAACCGACGGCCCGCCGTCGTAGACCATGCCGAAGGTCTTGCCATCCGACCAGCGGACGTCGTTCGCGCGCTTCTCCGTCAGGTCGGCGATGACGTCGTCGACCGAGCGACCCTGCTGCCCCAATGCATCCATCGGTCGAGTCTCGCACGGGCGCGGGTCCACGTGCGCATGTTCGGCCGCTCGAACGCTGGCGCTGGATCCCACGACCGCAGTCCGGGAGGATGGAGAACGTCTTCGCCACGGGTCCAGGTGGAAGGAATTCGGTCACGTTCTCGGCAGTGCGGGAGTACGCGAGTTGAAGGATGATGGGGAACGACACGATGGACACTGCTCGAGCCAGGTTCGACCACATGTTCGCGACCTTCGAGATGCCGATCCGGCGCTACTGCGCTCGACGCGTCGACCACGGTTCGGTCGACGACGTCGTGAACGACACCTTCGCCGTCGCCTGGCGGAAGATCGACCTCGCTCCCGAGGCTGACGCGATCCTGCCATGGCTGTACGGGGTGGCGTACCGGGTGATCCAGCAGTCGTGGCGCACGAACGGACGAATCGCACGACTGCGTACGCGGCTCGAGACGACGGCGGACCGTTCCGTCGGTTCCCTCGACGACGAACTGATCGAGGACGACGAACGTCGCCGGGTGCTCGCAGCGGCCGCGAGCCTCGCCGAGGAGGACCAGGAAGTTCTGCGACTCACACTGTGGGAGGAACTGTCCGCTGCGGATGCGGGCACCGCCCTCGGCGTGAGCGCTGACGCGGCGCGCCAACGCGCCAGCCGAGCCAGACGGCGGCTCGCCGACGAGTTCCGACGCCTCGAAAGCCAGCCGAGCAGCTGGGCGCGCCCGACGAACGAATCGAAGGAGGGTTCACCGTCGTGAGTCACGCACACACCGACGACGAGGTCGCCCAGCTCTTCGCCGCCACGAACCCGACCCGGAGCGACGGTTCGGACAACGTCCAGATCGAGTTCACTCCGATGGCGACATCCCAGGACGATCCCAAACCGCTCGACCTCAGCGAAACCGCAGACGAACCGCGTGCACCATGGGCGCTCGTGACCGGGGTCGCCGCCGCGGTTGCACTCGTCGTGTCGCTCGTCGTCACGACGATCCGCGACGTCGATCAGCCTGCGCCCGCCGACCAACCTGCATCGTCGACGACACCGCGCACGCCCGACAGCGCCGCTCGCTCCTCGGCCGAGACCGACGCGGCCGAGGCGGGGGGCTCGTCCTCGAACGACACGACAGCGGTCCAGCTCGCCATCGCGACGGCCTACTGGGAGGCGTTGGAGGCCGGTGACGAAACCGGCGTCTCGAGCCTCACGAACTCGGCGCTGCCCGACCCCGATGCCGCTCTTCCGGACAGCCGGGCGCAGACGCTCGAAGGCCGGTTCGACTGGTACGAGACCGTCGGATGGCACTGGAACTTGACGGAATGCGAGATCGGGGACTCCGAGAAGATCGAGTGCAGCGCGACCGCACGGAACGCCTGGTCCGAAGCCATGGGCGTCGAACCGATTGCCGGCACGTTCATCGTGCGATTCGGCGACGACGGGATCACCGCCCTTCACGACGAGTACGGCAAGTGGCAATCGCAATGGTCCCAGGCGGTGTACCGACCGTTCCGGGCCTGGGTGTCCGAACATCATCCCGCCGACGCTCGAGTGATGTTCGACTTCACGGTCGACGTGAACCCGGAGATTCTGAGTCTCTACGCGATCAATACCGAACGTTTCGTCGATGCGCAGCAGGAACCGACGCCCGAGCGAGTTGTGTCCGAATAGTAGGTGTCCCTAACATCGGGCGGATGGTGGCGCATCGATTCATCGACGACATCTCCACCATCTCGCAGCAGGCGGACCGGATCGCGCTGATCGACGGCCAGCAGACGGTCACCTACGCCGAGCTGTTCGACCAGGTCCGAGTTCGCCGGGACGACATCGGACTGAACGAACGCTCGCTCGTGATCCTCACCGGCGATCGGACGCTCGACTACGTCGTGACCTATCTCGCCCTCCTCGACGCCGGTCATGTCCCGCTGCTCGCCGGAGACCACGTCGACGCATTGGCGGACGCGTGGGATCCGGCGGCGGTCATCACTGCATCGGCCGACGGCGTCGAGATCGACCACCGCGTCGCCCCGGCAATCGACCTCCACCACGACCTCGCGCTCCTGTTGAGCACGTCGGGGTCCACCGGCAGCCCGAAGCTGGTCCGCCTGTCACAGTCGAACCTGTCGAGCAACGCACGGGCGATCGGCGAGTACCTCGGCCTCGGGCCCGACGACCGCGGTATCACCACGTTGCCGTTGCACTACTGCTACGGACTGTCGATCCTGCACTCCCACCTCGCCGCGGGCGCGTCGGTCGTGCTCACCACCGCCTCGGTCGTCGACCCCTGTTTCCGTCGTGCGCTGTACGAGCACCGGGTGACCGACGTCGCGGGCGTGCCGCACACGTTCGAGATGCTGGAACAAGCCGATCCGCAGCTGCTCGACACTCCGTCGATGCGCATCATCACCCAGGCGGGTGGGCGCCTCGCACCCGACGATGTCCGACGGTGGACGCACCGCGCCGACGACTGGGATGCCGAGTTCTTCGTGATGTACGGACAGACCGAAGCGACCGCACGGATGGCGTTCCTCCCTCCGGAGCTGGCACGGCACCGCCCTGACGCCATCGGCGTCGCGATTCCCGGTGGCGAGTTCTCGCTCCGTCACGACGCCGATCTCGAGCGGCCGGAGGCGGACGATGTCGGCGAACTGATCTACCGCGGCCCGAACGTGATGCTCGGCTACGCCGAAACCCACGCGGACCTCGGACGAGGCGGTGACATCGAAGAACTCGCGACCGGTGACATCGCTCGGTTCCACGCCGACGACGGCGTCTACGAGATCATCGGGCGGAAGTCACGGTTCGTGAAGCCGTTCGGTGTCCGCGTGGATCTCGCGCGCGTCGAATCATCGCTGCCGCAGGACGTCCGAATGCCCAACGGCGTCGCCGTCGGCGGTGACGACCGACGACTCGTCGTCGTGGCGCCCGGGGCCCGCTCTCGAGACGTGGCCGCCGCTGTCGGCAACCTGACCGGACTCCCCGCGAGTCGCATCTCGGTGAACGTCGACCACGAGGTGCCCCGCACGTCGGCCGGAAAAGTCGACTATGCGGCGGTCACGGCGCTGGCGCCGGACACATCGCCCACCGATCCCGGTTCCTCCGTCGCGGCGACGCTGTGCGCTGTGCTGGATCGTCCCGGTGTCGGTCCCGACGACACATTCGTCTCGCTCGGAGGCGACTCGCTCAGCTACGTCGAGTGCTCGATCCGACTCGAACGCATGCTCGGGACGCTTCCGAAGGACTGGCACATGCTTCCGGTCTCCGAACTCGAATCGCTCACCCCGCGAGCGCCGCGCCGATGGGCACGCATGGACACCACCGTTCTGTTGCGCACCATCGCCATCTGCGCCGTCGTCGCGACCCACATGCGACTGAAGTTCGTCCCCGGCGGCGCGCACCTCCTGCTCGCGGTCGTCGGCTTCAACCTGGCCCGATTCATGATGCCCATCGAGTCGACCACGGCACGGGTCCGCGCCGGGCTCCGGACGGTCGGCCGCGTCGCGATCCCCACGGTGTTGTGGGTGGCGGTCGGACTGGTCGCGACGGGCGCCACGTACGGCATCGGGACGTTGTTCCTCGTCAACAACTACATCGGCCCGAGATCGCACGGCGGCGACCACTGGCATTTCTGGTTCATCGAGGTGTTCGTCCACGTCATCCTGCTGACGACCCTGCTCCTCGCGATTCCCGCCGTCCGCCGCGTGGAGCGCCGGTTCCCGTATGCGTTCCCACTGGCGTTGCTGGCGGCGCTCCTCGTCCTCCGCTGGGAATGGGCCTGGCTCGGGGACTGGTACAACCTGCGATTCCGGACCCACGGCATCGCCTGGTTCTTCGCGCTCGGCTGGCTGGTGCAACGGTCGAACACACCGCTGCGACGGGTCGTGACCACCGCATTGTGCGTGGCGCTCATCCCCGGCTTCTTCAACTATCCGCCGCGGGAATGGTTCATCGCGACGTGTCTGATCGCGCTCACCTGGAGCCGCGAGATCCCGATGCCACGGATCGCCGTCCGACCGATCGCGCTCGTTGCCTCGGCGAGCATGTGGATCCTGATCAGCCACTTCACGATCTGGCCGATTCTCACCGACTGGTTCGTGCTTCCGGTCGCGTATGCCGGCACGATCGCCGCCGGTGTGGGGGTCTGGGCGGTGGCCGAATGGTGTACGGCCCGCCTCGTCGAGGCCCGACGGTTCGTCCGAGTACCACGGGCGGCGTCTCGCGACGTCGCACCGTCGACAGAACTCGTCCACGCCTGACGCTCGCCCGTCGCCGTTGAGTCGCGGCCGACTCGACATGTACGTTCGGTGGGATGGCCGACACGACCGTCTACACCGCACGCCGCATCGTCACGCTCGATCCATCGCAGGCGATCGTCGAGGCGGTCGCCGTGCGCGACGGTCGGATCCTGGCGGCGGGGTCGCTCGACGAATGCATGTCGTGGGGACCCCACGACATCGATGAGCGCTTCGCCGATCTCGTCCTCGTTCCGGGAATGATCGAGGCGCACGCGCACAGCTTCGAAGGGGCGTTCGCCCGGCTCCCGTACGTGGGCTGGTTCGACCGTCACCGACTGGGTGGGACCGTTCGGGGGATCCGCACCTACGGCGAACTGATCGAGCGAATCTCCGAGATCGACGCGGAGATGCGCGACAGCGGCGCGGCGGACTCCGATCCGCTCGTCGCCATCGGCTTCGATCCGATCTATTTCCGCGACGAGGAACGATTGACCCGCCATCACCTCGACCAGGTCGACACCGATCGTCCGGTGTTCCTGTTCCACGCGAGCGGCCACCTGGCCACGGTCAACTCGGCGATGCTCGCCGCACACGACATCACGCGTGACTCCACCACGGTCGGTGTGGCACGCGACGCCGACGGCGAACCGAACGGGGAACTCCAGGAGATCCCGGCGATCTCGCTCGCGTCGTCGGCGCTGATGCAGATCCTGCGGGCGATGAACGACCCCGCGTCGATCGAGACGCTCGGCCAGATCTGCGCGAACCAGGGCGTCACGATGCTCGCCGACCTCGCAGCGGCGGGCCTCCAGCGCCCCGAGTCACAGCAGCTGTGGCACGACACCGTCGATCGTGCGGACTACCCGGCGCGCATCCTGCAACGCCACATCGCGGCGTTGCCCCCGGGTGCGACCGACTGGACCGAAGCGGCCGAGCAGATCGTCGCGCTCGGCGAGGCCGACACCGACAAGCTCCGCACCGCCGGGCTGAAGGTGCTGCTCGACGGATCGATCCAGGGGTTCACCGCCAAGATGGGGTGGCCCGGCTACTACACCGGCATCGATCACGGCGTGTGGATGACCGCCCCGGAGCAGCTGCTCGACCTCTGTCGCCCGTTCCACGAACGGGGCATCAACATCCACACGCATTGCAACGGCGATCTCACGATCGACCTGTGGATCGACACGGTCGAGCAGTTGATCCTCGAACATCCCTGGCTCGATCATCGCCACACCGTCCAGCACTGTCAGCTCACCACCGCGGCGCAGTACCGACGGATGGCCAAGCTCGGCATCTGCGCCAACATCTTCACCAACCACATCTGGTACTGGGGGGACCAGCATCATGATCTGACGGTCGGCCCGGAACGGGCCCGCCGGATGGAAGCGTGCCGGACGGCCGAACGCGAGGGCGTGTCGTTCTCCATGCATTCCGATGCCAGCGTCACCCCTCTGGGCCAGCTCCACACGATGTGGTGCGCCGTCAACCGGGTGACGCCATCGGGCCGTGTCCTCGGGCCCGACGAACGGATCTCGGCGGAGTCAGCACTCCGTGCGGTCACGTTGGGCGCGGCGTACCAGCTCCATCTCGACCATGAATTCGGATCGATCGAGTGCGGGAAGGCGGCCGACTTCACGGTGCTCGCCGAGGACCCGTTGGAGGTCGACCCGATGACGATCAAGGACATCGACGTGTGGGGCACGGTCGTCGGCGGACAGCCCCACCCCGCCAACTCGTGAACAGTTCGCGCACGGAGC
>NZ_BAOL01000174.1 GCF_000350145.1 Ilumatobacter nonamiensis YM16-303
CGTAGTCCATCGACAGCCCGAACAGGATGGCGAACATGAACATCGGGATGAACGACACCACGGGAATGGTCGTTTCCAGCCCGATCAACTCCTTTCCCCATCCCCACTGGAAGACCATCACGAGGACGCCGTAGGCCGCGCCGATGCTCAACAGGTTCAGCAGTGCCGCCTTGAGCGGGACGACCACCGATCGGAAGACCAGCATCAGCAGCAGGAACGACAGCAGGAGGACGGCGCCGATGAAGACGGGGAGTCGATCGGTCACGCGTCCGGCGACATCGCCGAAGTTCGCCGTCGAGCCGCCGATGTGCGCGGTGGCGTCGCGCCCGTCGAGCACCGACGGCAGCACGTCGGTTCGGAGTCGACTCACGGTGTCGAACGTGGCGTCGTCCTGCGGCGAGGTCGTGGGATAGGCGACGAGCGTCGCGACACCGGATGACGAGTCGACGGCGGGCTCACCGATGCCGGCGATCCCGTCATCCGCCGAAACCACGGCGGCGATCGACGACACGACATCGGGATCGCCCTTCGTGTCGATCGCGATCAACAACGGACCGTTGATGCCCGGGCCGAAGCCGTCGGCGACGAGGTCGTAGGCCCGTCGTTGGGTCTGCGATGTCGGCTGCGTGCCGTCGTCGGGAAAGCCGAGGTCGAGCGACAGCACCGGGGCAGTCAACGCGAGCAGCAGCACCGTCACTCCCACGGCGTATGCCCACGCATGACGACCGACGTGGCGGCCCCAGCGGGTCCAATCGGCTCCGACCTCGGTTCTGCGGTCGGCGCGGTGGATACGCAACCGGTCGATCCAACCTCCAGCGACTCCCAGGAAGGCCGGGAGCAGGGTGACCGACGCAACCACCATGATCAGCACGATGAGCGAGATCGCGACTCCCGCTGCCGTCATGAACGGGACGCCGGCGAAGGCCAGACCGAGGATCGCGATCACGACGGTCCCGCCCGCGAATATCACCGCCTGGCCCGCGGTCGCCACGGCACGGCCCGCTGCGTCGGCCACGTCGAGACCGCGATGCAGGAACTCGCGGTGGCGGGTGACGAGGAACAACGCGTAGTCGATCCCGACGCCGAGTCCGATCATGGCGCCGATCTGTGGTGCCCAGCTCGGAACGTCGATGACGTACGCCACGAGCGACATCGAGCTCACCCCGAGCGCGAGGCCGAACAGTGCCATTCCGATCGGCAGCCCCATCGCGATCACCGAGCCGAACGCGGCCAGGAGCACGATCATCGCGATGACCAGCCCGATCACCTCGCTCGATCCGGTCTCGGCCTCGCCGAACGCGAAGAAGAGGTCGCCTCCCGCTTCGACCTGCAGTGAGGAACCGACCTGGGCATCATCGACCAACTCGACGAGGTCGTCGAGATCCTGTCGGCCGAGCTCTTCGAGCACCGGGTACCGCACGGTGAGCACGGCAACCCTGCCATCGACCGAGACGTCCCCGCTCGCCACCGCCACGTCGGAATCGACCCGGAGGGCGGTCGCCGGATCGCTGACACCGAGCACATTCGGCAGGACCGTCGCGCGCTGGTGCAACGCGCGGAGTTCCTGTCGCGCCGCTTCCGACTCGAAGAACGTCACATCCGAATCGAGCGGTGTCACGACGATGCGCGCGGTGAGTCCGGCCTGATCGGACCCGACACCGCTCAGCAGCTCGACCGCCCGTTGGGAATCCACGCCGGGGACCTCGAACGAATCGTCGAGTTCGCGACCGAACAACCCCGATGCAGCGACGACCGCCACGGCCACGGCGAGCCACACCCCGATCACGCGCCACGGGCGACTCGCGGCACCATGACCCAACCGATACAACAGCGATGACATCTTCGACTCCTCCAGTTCGGGCGCACGGGTCGCCGTCCGGCGGTGCGCCTTCGTCATCGTCGTCTCGTCGCGTGACTCGAACATCGGGGATTCGGCCGCTTCGCTCCCGGCCGAAGTGTGGATGTCGAGTCATCCTTTCGGCCGATCCGCGCCAGGCGCAGATCTCTTACGCTGAGTTGATGGCCGCGCTGCTTCGCACCCTGCTCGACGAGCCGGCCGTTCCCGATCCACCTCGCCGGGTGTGGCGTGACTGGGTACTGCTCGCCGTGGCGTACCCCACCGTCGTGGTCGAGGGCATCGTGAACGTCAACGCCACGTGGCGGCCGTTCTCGACCGTCCTGGCGCTCGCCTTCGTGACGATGTTGCTGTGGAGGCGCACGCATCCGTTGGCCGTGCTCGTGGGGTCCCTCGCGTTCGTGATGATTGCCGAGCGGTTGTCCCAGGCCCTCTACGGCGAACCGTTCGAGTACTACTCGGTCGCGTTCGTGCTGCTCGTCCCGTACGCGCTCTTCCGATGGGCGTCCGGCCGCCACATGGCGATCGGGCTCGGCCTGATGGTCGTGATGCTGGTGTCGATGCTCGCCGGTGACTGGACCGGGATCGGTGATGCGATCGGCGGCACGCTCGTCTTCTTCTTCCCGGCGGGGCTCGGACTCGAGGTCCGCCAGATCGTCGGCAATCGTGAACGCGACCGCGAGCAGGTGAAGCTGCGCGAACGCGAACTGCTCGCGCGCGAACTTCACGACACCGTTGCGCACCATGTGTCGGCGATCGCGATCCGCGCGCAGGCGGGACGCGTCGTCGGTTCGGACGATCCGGCGGGAGCACTCGACGCGCTGGCCGTGATCGAGCAGGAGGCGTCGCGGACGCTCGCCGAGATGCGCAGCATCGTCGGGACACTGCGTGGCACCGATCCAGCCGAACTGGCTCCGCAACCGCGACTCGACGATCTGCGCGGTCTCGCCGATCCGGCGCCGTCGGTCGGCAACGAGCGGCAACTCGTCGTCAACGTCACGATCGCGGACGACGTCGGCGATGTCGGAACGGCCGTCGAGACCGCTCTGTACCGGCTCTCGCAGGAGGCGATCACCAATGCTCGCCGCCATGCCCGTGACGCGACCCTCGTTTCGGTCGACGTCGGTCGCGATGGCGACGCGGTCCGGTTGATCGTGCACGACGACGGGCGCCCATCGAGCCAGCCGACCGAGACAACGACCGGGTACGGGCTCGTCGGGATGACGGAACGGGCGCATCTGCTCGGCGGGACCTTGACCGCGGGCCCTTGCACGGAAAAGGGCTGGCGCGTCGAGGCGTCGATTCCCCGACAGGCGGTCGGTCGATGACGCTCCGCGTGCTGATCGCGGACGATCAGGAACTCGTGCGGACGGGTCTGCGGATGATTCTGGACGCGCAGGACGGCATCGACGTCATCGCCGAGGTGACCAATGGTCGTGAGGCGGTCGATGTCGCGCAACGCCTCCGACCGGACGTGTGCCTGCTCGACATCCGTATGCCCGTGCTGGACGGCATCGAGGCGACCCGTCTCCTCGCCGGCCCCGACGTCGACGCTCCGCTCGCGGTGGTGGTCATCACGACGTTCGACCTCGACGAGTACGTCCACGGGGCGCTCAAGGCGGGCGCACGGGGGTTCCTCCTCAAGGACGCCGGACCCGAGCTGTTGGCCCAAGCCGTGCACGCCGCGGCGAACGGCGACGCCCTGATCGCGCCCAGTGTGACCGCCCGCCTCCTGGCGAGCTTCGCGGACGCCGCGCCGTCAGGGCCTCCGGCTCAACCCGTCGATGCATTGACCGAACGCGAGGAACAGGTCGTGCTCACCGTCGCACGGGGCCGGACGAACGTGGAGATCGCCGACGAACTCCACATCAGTCTCAGCACCGTGAAGACCCACCTCGCGAGCCTGATGTCGAAGCTCGGCGCGCGCAACCGCGTCGAGATCGCCATGTGGGCCTACGAGACCAACCGCGTCCCCCGCTGACGTTCCGTCCGGGGTCGGTCAGTCGACGTCTTGGTGCGAGAGACGCCAGCTGGCGAGGACGACCGCCACGACGCTGACCGCGAGAGGGACGATGACGGCGGCGATCGTCGAGAAGTCCGCACCACCGAGGTCGGCGCCGGTGCGATCGACGATGATCGAGCGGGTGTAGGTCCGCATCGCGAACTGAGCCGTCCCGGCGCCGCCCAACGCAACGAAGCCCTCCCAGATCAGGATGTAGGCGAGGCCCCACACGATGTGTCGCTGCAGCCAGACGCCGAGCATCGTGAAGATCGCCGTGTACACGACGAGGCCGACGAGCGTCGCCAGCAGTGTCGCACCGACCAGCCCGTTGCCGACACCGGTGAGCGCGGCGCCCGTGACGACGGTTGCGAGCACGATCGGGGCGGCGAGGGTCAGTGAGGCCAGCGCCGCTCCCACGACGAGCGGCCACCGGGACATCGGACGGAGCCAGAGATAGACGAGCGTCTTGTCCTCGCGGAGATCACCGATCGAACCACCGGCGAACACGAGGCACACCACCGGAACGACGACCGCGAACCCGAGGTTCGCGACCACCGACGCGGCACGGTCGACCGTCGCCTCATCCGAGACGCCGAGCGCGAACCCGGCCACCGTTGCCGTCAGCGACAACAGGAACAGCGCCACGATCCGCCCCGGACTCCGCATCTGGCCCAGCACCAGTCGGTACGAGATGATGGCTGCGTCGACCCCCCGCACGGACGAGCGCTCGATTCCCGTCGGGTAGGTCGTGGGAGTCCTCGAGGTCGGTTCGGCGGTCATCGCCCCTCCACCAGGTATCGGAACACGGACTCGAGGTCGTCGTCGAGGGGGTACACCTCGTCGAGTCGAACTCCGAGCGCGAGGGCGAGCGGAGCGAGTTGGCGTCCGAGCGTGTCGACGTCGTCGGTCTCGACCACCGCCTTGCCGTCGGCAATCGTCAACGAGTTGACCAGCCCGAGACGCACCAGCTCCGTCGAGAGTCGGCGGGGGTCGGATGCTCCGAGCCGGATGCGATGCGGTCGGTCGTCCATCAGCTCGCGCAGGTCCCGGTAGTCACCGCTCGCCACGAGACGACCTTGGGCGACCACCAGGATGCGCGAACCCAATCGCGCCACTTCGTCGAGCACGTGACTCGACACCAGGACACAGCGCCCCTCGTCCCCGAGTCGATGGAACAACTCGATCATTCGGCGCCGCTGCACCGGGTCGAGTCCGGTCAACGGTTCGTCGAGGACGAGCACTTGCGGGTCGTTCACCAGCGCGGCGGCGACCTTCACCCGTTGCCGCATTCCCTTCGAGAACTGTCCGACCGGCTTGGCACCGACGTCGGCGAGGTCGACCTGCTCGAGCGCCCAGCGCGCGACCGTGGCGACGCCGGACTGCTCCACACCGTGCGTGCGCGCGGCGACCGCGACGAACTCGGACGCGGTGAGGTGATCGAACAAGGCGTCCTGTTGGGGAACCAGACCGATCGAACCGCGCACTTCACGATCGCGGCGTGGATCCTTCCCGAGGACGCGGAGTGTTCCGCGAGACGGTGGCGTCAACCCGCACAGCATGCGGAACAGCGTCGACTTTCCCGCGCCATTCGGACCCAACAGTGCGGTCACTCCCTGACCCACTCCGAAGGTCACGTCGCTCACCGCGACGACGGAACGGAAGAACTTCGACACGCCGTCGACCGTGATCATGCCGGGCGTGGTCGGCGCCTGGGGTGGCGGCAGAGTGCTCATCGCGCCACCACGAGCCGGGAGTATCGCCACACCACGATCGCGATGCTGCCGAGCGTCCACGCGAGGTTGACCGCCAGGATGCTCAGCGTCGACAACTCGGGGAAGTTCCCGGGCTCTCCGAAGATCCGGTACACCAACTCGAACGGCATCGAGAACACGTCGATCAGGCGCCAGTACGGCGAAAGATCGGCGCCGTCCACGAGCGCCCCCGCCACCGCGGGCGATGCCAGTGCGAGGAGCACCACGCCGATCGATGCGAAGGCACGTCGATCGGTGAGGCTCGCGGCCGCCATCGACACCGCGCTCAACGACGCCGAGACCGCCATCGCGGCCACGACGATCCGAACCAACACCGTCACCCATTCGCCCGGCCCATCCGGGCCGACGTTCTCGAACGTGTACCCGACCAACAACAGCAGTGGCGGACCGAGCGTGACGAGCGCGAGCGTCGCAACCACGGCGAGGGCCTTCGCGAGCAGGTACGTGCTGCGCTGGAGGGGTGTGGACAGGTACATCGCGAGCATCCCGTTGCGTCGATCGCCCACGAGCACCTCGGGTGCGACGAGCCCGGCGAACAGCAGGATGGCGGCGGTGATGAAGCCGTAGTAGCCCGCGTAGTCGGCGATCTCGTTGGGGTCGAGGATGTCGCCGACGAGCACCGCGAGGCCGACGAACGCGATGGCGGGGACGTACGCGATCGCGACCGCGAGCACGGGGAAGATCTTGTGTCGTGCCGGCCGGCCCAGTCCGAGCGTCGAGCGGATGCTCTGCCACGTCACCGCACGAATCGCCTGGCCCACACCGGCGCGAGGTCCCTCGTACCGCTGGAAACCTCGGTCGACGATCTGCGCCGTGGCGCCGTCGCTCGCGGTCGGTTGCGGCGGTGAGGGTGGTGGGAGGTCGCTCATTCCGTGCCACCGGTCCGGGCCGTGGACGGACGATCCGAGGAGTCGCCCCGCTCATTCGTGAACACGTCGTCGAGCGTCCGTCGACGGCGCCCGAGTCGACCGATCCGAGCACCGGAATCGGCCACCGCGCGCACGACCGCGTCGAAGACCTCCTCGTCGTTCTCGCCCGTCACCGTCAGGCCCGGATCACGTCGCGCGACCGTCCATCCGCCCGCGACCAACCGCTGTGCGACCAGATCGATCGAATCGCGGCGGTCGGCCACCTCGACGATCTCGACGTCGACGCCGCCGAGCGCTCCGGCGAGTTCGTCGAGTGATCCCTGAGCCACCAGACGACCGGCGTCGAGGGCGATGACGTTGTCGCAGATCCGCTCGACCTCCTCGAGCACGTGCGACGACAGCATGACGTCGATCCCGAACTTGCGGTTCACGTCGACGATGATCGCGAGCATCTCGTCGCGCTGGACCGGGTCGAGTCCGTCGGTCGGTTCATCGAGCACGATCAGCCTCGGGTCGGCAGCGATCGCCTGCGCCAACTTGACGCGTTGGCGTTGCCCGGTCGACATCGTGCCGAGGGCACGGAACCGCTCCTCGCCGAGCCCGACGAGATAGAGCGAGTCACTCGCCCGTGACCGAGCCTCGTCACGCGGAAGCCCGCGGATCTGGGCGAAGTGGCGGACGTAGTCGTAGGCGACCATGTCGTCGGGGAACACATTGCGTTCCGGCCCGTACCCGATCATGGCGCGCAACTGTGGACCGTCAGCCGATGGATCGAGTCCGAGCACGCTGATCCCGCCAGAGGTCGGCTTCAGCAAGCCGAGCGCGAGTGAGATCAGCGTCGTCTTGCCTGCGCCGTTCGCACCGACGAGGCCGGTCACGCCCGGTGAGACGCGGAGATCGAGACCGTCCAGCGCTCTGGTGGAGGGGAACTCCATGACCAGACCCGTCGTCTCGATGATCGATGACACGGCGACAGCGTCGCACGGAACCGTTCTCGTCGCATCGCCCATTCGGCCCATTCTCGTCCACCGGAAGGCCGAGTCGGCGTCGGAGTACCCTCGTCGAATGGGCGTGATCCACCTGCCAGCCTCCACACCCGCCGCCGAGATCCACGACGTGCTCGCGACCGAGGGCGCACTCGTGATCGACGAACTCGCGTCGCCCGACGTGATCGATCGCATCGCCGCGGAGATGGCCGAGCACGTCGACGACACGCCGCTCGGCTCCGACGACTTCTCGGGCCGGTCGACCAAACGGACCGGTGCGCTGATCGCGCGCTCGGAGACGGCGCGGGAGCTGGTCACGCATCCACTCGTGCTCGACGTGGCCGGTCGCCTCCTCCATCAAGCGACGAAGTTCCAGATCCATCTCACGCAGATCATCTCGATCGGGCCGGACTCACCCGGCCAGGCGATCCATCGTGACGAGTGGGCGTTCGACTTCTTCCCGTTCCCGTCCGACGTCCATCCGCAGTGCAACACCATCTGGGCGATGACCGACTTCACCGAGGAGAACGGCGCGACCCGGGTGATCCCCCGAAGCCAGGACTGGGAGGTCGACATGGGCCACCAGGTGAGCGAGACGGTGGCCGCCGAGATGACCAAGGGTTCGTGTCTGCTCTACACCGGCAAGGTGTACCACGGAGGCGGAGCGAACCGATCCGACGTCGTGCGCAGCGGCCTCAACCTCACGTACTGCGCGGCGTGGTTGCGGCAGGAGGAGAACCAGTACCTGTCGTGCCCGCCCGAGGTCGCCGCGGAACTCGACGACGACCTCCTCAAGTTGATGGGCTATCAGATCGGCGCGTACGCGCTCGGCTACGTCGATGACGTCCGTGACCCGCTCGCCGCCCTCCGCGGCTCCACGGGCTCCATGTCCTTCGCCGCGAACTGACCCCGCCCCGCACCACCCGCACCACCCGCACCATCCACCTCACCAGGTCCCTTCCGAGAAATTTCGAGTGATCGGGACGCTCAGCGTCTCGATTGCTCGAAGTTTCCCGCTCTGACCGGTTGGCCGGGCCGAATTTCGTGGGATCCGGTCGGCCAGCGTCTCGATTGCTCGAAATTTCTCAGGCGAGGCGGGGATCGGTGCGAGGCGAGGATCGGCGGTGGGCGGGTCAGTTCGGCGGTGAGGATCAGTCGGCGGCGAGGCCGGCGGCGGCGAAGGCGACGCTGAAGCGGACGCACCAGACCACCATGGTGTCGTCGCAACAACGCCCAGTCCCCCGGCCGGCACGATGTACCTCCTGATCCCGTTCATCGCGCGAATCCAGATCGGGAGTGAAACATGCCGCCGACCGTTCCGAAACGGACCGGGAACCCCATCGTGGAGATCAGGCGCGCTGCACGATGACGCTGCCCACGGAATACCCCGCTCCGAACGAGCAGATCACTCCGAGGTCACCGCTCGACAGATCGTCCCGGTGCTTGTGGAACGCGATCACCGAGCCCGCCGACGACGTGTTCGCGTACTCGTCGAGAATGACCGGGGCTTCGTCCTCGTCGGGAATGCGACCGAGCACACCCTTGGCGATCAGTTGGTTCATCTTCAAGTTGGCCTGGTGGAGCCAGAATCGGCGCACGTCGGTCGGCTCGACGTCGACCTCGCCCAGGTGTCCGGTGATGTGCCGGACCACGAGCGGACACACCTCCTTGAACACCGACTGTCCGTTCTGACGGAAGACCAGTTCGTGCGGATCGCGCGCTTCGTCCTCCGATTCGTTGAGGAAGCCGAAGTCGTTGCGGATGTTGTTCGAGAACTGGGTGGCGAGTTTGGTGCCGAGCACGTCCCAGCGACCGTGTTCGCCACTGCCGTCGTTGACCGCATCGTCGGTCCGTTCGAGTACGAGCGCCGTGCACGCGTCCCCGAAGATGAAGTGGTGATCGCGCAGCTCGAAGTTGTTGTGACCTGACGTGATCTCCGGGTTCACCACCACGACGCAGCTCGCGGTTCCGTTGCGGAGAGCATCGACCGCGTTCTGGATCGAGAACGTCGCCGAGGAACACGCCACGTTCATGTCGAACGCCCACCCGCCGGCACCGAGCGCGTCCTGGACCTCGATCGCGACCGCCGGGTAGGCGCGCTGCAGGTTGGAACAGCCGACGATCACTGCGTCGACATCGGACGGCTTCCGCCCAGCCTGCTCCAACGCCTCATGGATCGCGGGCAGCGACATCTCGGCCTGCACACCGAGCTCATCCTCACTGCGCGTCGGGAGGTGTGGGCGCATCCGATCCGGATCGAGCACTCCCGACTTCTCCATCACGAACCGCGACGCGATGCCCGACGCCTTCTCGATGAACGCTTCGTCGGGAACATCGCGAGCCGCGAGCGTGCCGGCGGCGATCTCGTCGGCGTGGTCGGCGTTCCACTTCTCGACCGAGGCCGTGAGCGAGGCCGCGAGCTCCGCATTGCTGATCGACTCGGCGGGCGTGAACAAGCCGGTCCCGGTGATCGAGACACGGGTGAGGGAAGCGGAGGCCATACCTCGAAACTACGGCACCCGACGCCGACGGACCGTGCCCGGTGGGTCGGGATCGAGCTCGGCCCTGCCGTCAGGCGGTCAAGCGAGATGCGTGCGGACGAGGGAGCGGAGCCGGTCGATGCCGTCGCCCTTCGTGGCGCTCGCCCACACGACGTCGCCGGGGTCGAGCATGCAACCCGCGGCCAACTCCTTCTTCCGTGTCGCGCGTTTGGATGACTTGACCTTGTCGAGCTTCGTCGCCACCACCGTGTGCGGGACGGCGTTGAAACGCAGCCAGTCGAGCATCTGTACGTCGAGCTTGGTCGGACCGATCGCACCGTCGACCAGCACGAACACCATCACGAGTTCGTCGCGTTCGAGGAGATATCCCTCGATCATCGCTGGCCAGTCGCCCTTGACGCTCTTGGCCGCCTTGGCGAATCCGTAGCCGGGAAGGTCGACCACGGTGCCGACCGGTTCCTCGGCGAGGCGAGGTCCCTTGTTCCCGCCCTGGCCCTCGTCGAGTCGGAACAGGTTGATCAACTGCGTCCGACCCGGCGTGTTCGACACGCGTGCCAATTGCTTGCGATTGGCGAGGGCGTTGATCAACGATGACTTGCCGACGTTCGATCGCCCCACGAACGCGACCTCGACGGGCGACTCCGGGAGTGTGTGGGCGCGGGATGCCGACTCCACGAATGTCAGTTGCAGCGGGCTGCTCATGTCCCCATCATCCAACCTTCCGCGGCCGGAAACGTGCGATCCGAGCAGAAGTTCGAAATCCACGACATCGTGTCGGCGGCCCCTCGTACTGTCGATTGACACACTTCGCCCCCGCTCCACAGGAGGAACCCCCACATGATTCGCGCCCGTTCGACCCCCATCCCCCTCGCGATCGCTGCGCTGGTCGCCCTCACCGCTGGCTGCAGCCAGATCGCCGAACGCGCCACCGAAGAAGCCGTCGAGCGCGCGGTCGAGTCCGGGAGCGGCGACGACGTGGACATCGATTTCAGCGACGGCGAGGTCTCGATCGAATCCGAGGAGGGCAATCTGACGATCAACGCCGACGAGAACGGCGTCGAGATCGACGGAACCGACGCGGACGGCAACGACTTCTCGTTGAACGCCGACGAGAACGGACTCGAGGCGGACAGCGACGAAGCCGGATCGTTCGACGTGGACGCCGACGGCAGCTTCACCGCAACCGACGAAGACGGCGAGGTGACCACGGGTGACATCGACGTCGATGGAGAGAACGTCGACCTCGACATCGACGGTGTGGAGGGCGAATCCGTGTTCAACACCGGCGAGGGGATCCCGGATCAATGGCCGAGCGGCGTCCCCGAACCGGACGGGATCGATGACGTCTTCGGCACCTATGTCGCCGAAGCCGGCGAGGAGAGCTTCGTCGTCGCCGGTTCCGCGGACGGCAGCGCGGAGGAAGTCTTCGACGACTACGTCGGCCGGCTCACCGAAGCGGGCTACGAGGAGACGTCGTCAGCGAATCAGGGCGACCAGTTCCGCACCGCCACGTTCGCGAACGGCGAGAGCACCGTGGCGGTCACGACTCAGTGGACCGGCGAGACGACCGA
The DNA here is from genome assembly GCF_000350145.1 of Ilumatobacter nonamiensis YM16-303. Taxonomy (GTDB): domain Bacteria; phylum Actinomycetota; class Acidimicrobiia; order Acidimicrobiales; family Ilumatobacteraceae; genus Ilumatobacter_A; species Ilumatobacter_A nonamiensis. The sequence goes on from NZ_BAOL01000174.1 coordinate 11,557, forward strand.
GCTGATCGTCCTCGTCGACCGACCGGCTTCGTCAGCCGGAGACGAGTGACGCGATCGCCCAGATCGCGGCGACGAGTCCGATCAACGCGTACACGAGCGACCGACCCACCGGTGCCCGTTCGAGATGCGCGTCGTCGAGTTGCCGCTCGGGTGGCTTGACCACGGCGAGGAGGCTGCCTGCGAACAGTGCGCCACCGAACGCCAGCACGAGCAGCGGCAGCAGATCGTCACCGAGGAACACGGCGGGCAGCGTATGGCGATCGAGCCACCTCCGGCACATCGATTCGACAGCGTGGAGCTTGCCGGGATGGTCGCCTGACCCGCTCGACCTCGCGGCTCAGCGCACTCACGGCTCACGGCAGGGTGCCAATCTGGGGTGATGGATCTCGATGATGCCGTTGTCCACGCCCGCCGCCGGTACGCCGACGCGCGGCCGCTGAGCCGCGACGTCGGAGATCGGGCTCGGACGGTGCAGCCGGGCGGCAACACTCGGTCGGTCCTGCACTTCGACCCGTTCCCGTTCCGTGTCGAGCAGGCGAGCGGGTGTGAACTCATCGACATCGACGGGCACCGCTACGTCGATCTGCTCGGCAACTACACCGCCGGGTTGCTCGGTCATGATCCGGCCCCCGTCCTCGACGCCGTGCGCGAAGCACTCGACAGCGGGTGGTCGCTCGGTTCGGTCCACGAGAACGAGGTGCGACTGGCCGAGTTGTTGGTCGAGCGTTTCGACTCGATCGAGCGGATCCGGTTCACGAACTCGGGAACCGAGGCGAACCTCATGGCGCTCGCCGTCGCGACCCATCACACCGGTCGGTCCAAGGTCGTCGTGTTCGCCAACGGCTACCACGGCGGTGTTCTGACCTTCGGTGCACAACCGAGTCCGGTGACGGTGCCACACGAGTGGGTGGTGTGCGGATACAACGACGTCGACGACGTGACCCGCGCGTTCGAGGAACACGACGGCAACGTCGCGGCCGTGCTCGTCGAGCCGATGCAGGGCTCGGGTGGCTGCATCGTCGGCGAGCCGGATTTCCTCCGGTCACTGCGCGCACTGTGCGACACGCACGGCTCGCTGCTGGTCTTCGACGAAGTCATGACGTCGCGCTTCTCACGCGGTGGGGCCCAGCAACTCCTCGGCATCCGACCCGACCTGACGACGCTGGGCAAGTACCTCGCCGGCGGGTTCACGTTCGGGGCGTTCGGTGGTCGCGCCGATGTGATGGCACACTTCGATCCTGCCGCGGGCGGAACGCTCGGGCACGCGGGAACCTTCAACAACAACGTCGTCTCGATGGCGGCGGGAGTCGCCGGGCTCCGCGACGTCCTCACGGACGACGTGCTCGCGGCAGTTCATGCCCGCGGTGACGCGCTGAGAATCGCCATCGGCGAGACGTTTCGGCGCAACAGCGTCCCGATGTCCATCACGGGATCCGGCTCGTTGATGAACGTCCACGGCACGACCGGACCGGTCCGTTCGGCGCACGACCTGGCCGAAGCCGACGATCGGCTGCGGGAGCTGTTCTTCTTCCACTGCCTCGACGCCGGCTTCTACCTCGCACGCCGCGGCTTCATCGCCCTGAGCATCGAGGTGTCCGACGCCCAGATCTCCGAGTTCCTCACCGTCGTCGATTCCTTTCGTATCGCCGAGTGACGGCGCAGCACGACCGACACCGGACCCCGGAGGTCTGATCCTTGCCCTGCGGAACATGGAATACTCCGGGCGATGAACACGTACCCGACACCTGTCGCCGCCGGACGGAACGGCCCGCTCCGCGTGATCGGCAACATCTTGTGGTTCGTGCTCGCGGGCCTGTGGATGGGAATCGCGTACATCGTCGCCGGAGTGCTCCAGTGCATCACGATCATCGGTATCCCGTTCGGCCTCCAATCGTTCAAGCTCGCGGGATACGCGTTCTGGCCGTTCGGTCGCGTCGTCTACGAACGAACCGACCGCGACGCCGCGTTGTCGTGCCTCGGGAACGTGATCTGGTTCCTGCTCTCGGGGCTCTGGTTGGCGATCGGCCATGTCATCGGCGGTGTCCTCCTCTGTCTCACGATCATCGGGATCCCGTTCGGCATCGCTTCGTTCAAGCTCGCCGGCCTCGCACTGGTCCCGTTCGGCAAGGTCGTCGTCACCGCCGGACAACCGCTGCCACCGGAAGCCCGCGTCTACCTCGCGCTCTGACCGAGCGCGCCGGGTCCGCCCCGCGCGTGACCCGGTGCGGAGTGCTTCATCGGCGAGGATGGCGGGATGAGTCGTCGCGGCGGATCGAGCGGGAGGTTGGCGCTCGCAGGATTCGCGGCCGCCGGATTCGCGATCGCGCTCGTGGCGTTCGTCTCGGCACAACTCGCCCTGATGTCCGTCCTCGACGCGAACCGGGCCGAACGTGCGGCCGCAGAGATCGCCGCATCCCGATTCGCCGCGGACGTCATCGACCAGACCGTGACCAATGCGATCGCGCCGATCGCGGGTGAGTCCATCGCACAGCAGGCGGCGGCCGTGGCGAGCAACGACCCGACCGTGATTCGAGTCGTCGAGACGTCGTTGCTCGACGCGCATCGCCAGATCGTCGACCGTGACGCTCCGGACGAGGTGGTCGACGGCAACGTCGCGGTGGGCTCGGCGATCGTGACGTCCGTGGCCGATACGGCCGCCGCGAACGGCATCGACGTGGGCGCGCTCGGCCTCGGCGACCCCGCGACGCTCGATTCGGCCGCGATCGCCACCGAGGCCGGTCTCCCCGACGTGGTGCCGGACGACCTTCCGCGGCTCGGGCTGCGCGACGTGGCCGAGACGACCCGCACGATCGCGCTCGTGGCGATGTTGGTTTTCGCCGCGATCGCCGTGCTCGCGCACCCCCGGCCGGGTCGGTCGTTGCGCGGGATCGGGATGAAGGTCGCGATCGTCACCGGAGCATGGTTGGTCGCCCTGCTCGTCATCGGCTGGGTGATCGGCTTGGTGTCCAACACCCTGTTCGGCGAGATGCTCGATGCGGTGTGGTTCGATGCGGTCCCGTCGATGCTGTTCCTCGTCGGTGCCGGCGTCGCGATCGGGATCGCGCTCGTGTTCGCGGGCATCTCCGTGGATGGATTCAGCCGCGAGCTCCAACATCGCCACACCCGGTACGAGGACCCGTACCCGTACTGATCCGCGACAATGTCGGGGCGTGGGAATGGATGCGGGTGCAGCCCGGTTGTCACATTGTTCGGCTGATTTCCGGTCCGAACCCGACGACACGGTGTCGTCGGCCAAAATCTCGAGGACCCCCCCCCATGACGAACATGATCGCCATTCGACCGCTTCGGCGCTACGCATTCATCGCGGCGGCCACGGCTGCGCTCGCCGCGTGCGGCGGCGACTCATCCGAGTCCGAACCGACCGAGCCGACGATCCCCCCGGACGCGCAGGCGATCGTCGATGCCTCGGCGGTGGCGATGGGGGACACCGAGAGCGTCCGCTTCGAACTCCGACGCTCGGGGGCGCCGGTCTACATCGACCAGGTCGAACAGCTCGCGTTGAACAGCGTCATCGGCCAGTTCGAGGTCCCCGGTTCCGCGCAGGCCGTCATCGAGGTCGAGGTCGACGGTGGTCTGATCAGCGAACTGGGCGCGGTCGCGCTCGATGACGAGATCTGGCTGTCGAACCCGATCACCGGCGTGTTCGAACCGCTTCCCGCGGGCATCGATGTCGACCCGTCGTTGTTCTTCGATCCGGAGAACGGCTGGCAGCCGCTGATGGAGGATCTCACCGACGTCGAACTGGTCGGGATCGAGGAGCGCGACGGCGCCGATCGATATCACGTCACCGCAACCGCTCCCGCCGAACGGGTCGAGGTCGTCACCGCACGGCTGGTGCGCGATCAGGACGTCGAGATCGATTTCTGGATCCAGCCCGTCACCGGTGAAGTACGCGCGGCGGAGTTCACCGCGGACGTCGGCGGAGACGAGGTCGCGTGGGCGCTGGAACTGAGCGAGTACGGCGAGGACTTCGACATCGAACCACCGGAGGGTCTCGGTTCGTGACCGACGTCGACCCCGCGATGGGCGTGCGTGCCGGACCGTCGCCGCGCGCGATCCTCTGGGCCGTCGGGTTCAGTGTGTTCGTCGCGGCCGACGACCTCACCGTCGTCTCGACGATGCTGCGCCCGATCATCGGCGACCTCGGCCTGGTCCTCCCCGACGGACTCGACGACGCGGCCTGGATCGTCAACGCCTACCTCATCGCGTTCATCGCGGTGATGCCGATCGCAGGTCGCGTGAGCGACGTGATCGGCCGACGACGGACGTTCATGTTGGCCTACGCGATCTTCCTGGTCGGCACGATCTGGATTCCGTTGTCGAACTCGCTCGGTCCGTTGCTCATCGGCCGCGTCCTCACCGCGATCGGCGGCGGCGCGATGGTGCCGATCGCGCTCGCCGTCGTCGGCGACGTCTACCCCGTCGCGCGCCGCGCGCGAGCGCTCGGAACCCTCGGTGCGATCGAGACGCTCGGTTGGGTCTGGGGTCCGCTGTACGGGGCGATGCTCGTCCGGTTCCTGTCCTGGCGGTGGCAGTTCTGGTTGAACGTTCCCCTCGCGCTCGCCGGTGCGGCCGCGGTCTGGTGGGCTCTCACCGAGCACGACCGACCCGACCGGAAGGCACGAATCGACTGGCTCGGCGCCGGCCTGCTCACGACCGCGCTCGTGTCGCTGAACCTCGCTCTGCTCGGCTCGGCCGAGGTACAGAGTGTTCAAGGTCTCGACGAGCTCACGGGCAACGGTGGGACCGATCTACGCTGGCTGTACCCGGTCGCGATCGTCGCCGGCGCCGGTTTCCTCTGGAACGAACGTCGGCTCCGTCGTCGCGGTCGTGTCGCGTTGCTCGACTCGGCCCTGTTCCGCGGTCGGAACGTCCGCGTGGCGCTGATCGTCAACTTCGTCGTCGGCGCCGCACTCGTGATCGCGATGGTCGACGTGCCGTTGTTCGTCAACGCGGTCGAGATCGACCTCGAACGTTCGGCGGTCGTCGCCGGGTGGATCCTGTCGGCATTGACCGCGGCGATGGCCCTGCTCTCCTACGTCGGCGGGCGGATCACCGAACGAACCTGGTACGGACCGCCGATCATCCTCGGACTCGTCGCCGCGACCGTCGCCTACACCCTGATGGGCCTCACGTGGGGCGGCGACACGCCGTATCCGGTGCTCGCGATCCAGCTTGCGCTGCTCGGCGGAGGAATCGGGCTGACGGTGGCGCCGACGACGTCCGCGGTCGTCGACCATGCCGAACCCGACTCGCGCGGCGCCGCGGCCGCCGTCGTGATGGTCGTGCGGATGATCGGACTGAGCGTCGGGCTGTCGGCATTGACCGCGTGGGGCCTGGCCCGTTTCAACGCGCTGCGCGCCGACATCGAACTGCCGCCGATCACCGACCCCGACTTCCAAACGGCACTCAACGACGCCACCCAGGACCTCACGTCGCAGTCGATCGCCGACACCTTCCTCGCGAGTGCCGTCGCGCTGGGAATCGGCCTCGCCCTCTGCCTGCTCCTCCTCCGCCGCCCCACCACCACAACCCCCGTTCTCGTGAACAGTTCGCGCACGGAG
>NZ_BAOL01000173.1 GCF_000350145.1 Ilumatobacter nonamiensis YM16-303
GCGACGAGGTCGAGGGGTGGACTCCCGTCGAGGGGCTCGACCTGCCGATGCGCAGCAACCTCGTGCAATGGGACTGGAACGCGGACGAGGGCGCGTTCATGCGCTCGCAGGCCGGGAGCCCGCACATGGACGTCGCGAACGGCCAGATCAGCGCGACGAACGTGGTCGTCCTGATCGCGACCTACCTGCCGAGCTCGATCGACCGCAACTCACCCGAGGCGCAGACCGTCGCTGCCGGCCAGGCCATCATCTTCAGCAATGGCCAGTACCTCAAGGCCACGTGGTCACGTGACGACAACACCGAGCCGATCCGGTTCACGGCCGGAACGAACGGCCCTCCGGTGCTGCTCACGCCGGGAAACACCTGGATCGAGTTGGCCGAGTACAACGGGAACGTCGATCCTGACCTGATCAGCACGGAACTCACCATCCGCTGATCGGTGATCCGGAAGTACGCTGACGACATGAGCGAAACCGGCACGGTGACGGCCACCTTCGAAGTGAAGCGCGGCCTGGCCGAGATGATGAAGGGCGGCGTCATCATGGACGTCGTCACCCCCGACCAGGCGAAGATCGCGGAGGACGCCGGTGCGGTTGCCGTCATGGCACTCGAGCGCGTTCCCGCCGACATCCGGGTCGATGGCGGTGTGGCGCGCATGAGCGACCCGGAGATGATCGAGGGAATCCAGTCGGTGTGCTCGATCCCGGTCATGGCCAAGGCCCGCATCGGACACTTCGTGGAAGCGCAGATCCTGCAGGCGCTCGACGTCGACTTCATCGACGAGTCCGAGGTCCTCACCCCGGCCGACGAAACGCACCACATCGACAAGTTCGCGTTCGACGTCCCGTTCGTGTGCGGAGCGACGAATCTCGGCGAGGCGCTGCGGCGGATCTCCGAAGGCGCCGCGATGATCCGTTCGAAGGGTGAGGCCGGTACCGGCAACGTCGTCGAGGCCGTGCGTCACCTGCGCTCGATCATCGGTGACATGAAGCGCATCACCCAGTCCGACCAGGCCGAGCTGTTCGAGTGGGCGAAGCGTCTCCAGGCCCCACTCCCGCTGATCCAGGAGATCGCCCGGACCGGCAAGCTCCCGGTGCCGCTGTTCTGCGCCGGCGGGCTGGCCACACCGGCCGACGCCGCGCTCGCCATGCAGTTGGGCGCCGAGTCGGTGTTCGTCGGCTCCGGGATCTTCAAGTCCGACGACCCGTCCCCACGGGCGAAGGCGATCGTCGAGGCGACGACCCATTTCCAGGATCCTGACATCCTCGCCAAGGTCAGCCGCGGCCTCGGCGCGCCGATGACCGGCATCGGGATGGACGAGATCGACACCAGGTACGCCGAGCGCGGCTGGTGATCGTCGGCGTTCTGGCTCTCCAGGGAGCCTTCGCCGCTCATCAGGATCGTCTCACCGCACTCGGCGTCGACGCGCCAGCCGTACGCACCGCCGACCAACTCGCCCGCGTCGATGCGCTGGTGATGCCCGGTGGCGAGAGCACGACGATGTCGCACCTGTTGCGCACGAACGACCTGTTCGGGCCACTCGGTTCCGCGATCGGCGACGGTCTACCGGTGTTCGGTACCTGCGCCGGGATGATCATCTGTGCGACCGAAGTACTCGACGGCCGGCCCGATCAACGTTCGTTCGGAGCGATCGACGTCGGTGTTCGGCGCAACGGCTACGGGCGACAGCTCAAGAGTTTCGAATCCGACCTCGACGTCAGCGGCTTCGACGACCCGTTCCGAGCGGTCTTCATCCGTGCACCGATCGTCGAGCGGGTGGGCGACGAGGTGGAGATTCTGGCGTGCCACGATGGGGTCCCCGTTCTCCTGCGGCAGCGAAGCTGTACGGTGGCGTCGTTCCATCCGGAGCTGACGCCCGACGGGCGACTGCACGCGATGTTCGTCGAATCGATCGAGTCCCCGAGCTGAGAAGGAGCTGCGATGTCGGGCCATTCCAAGTGGGCAACCATCAAGCACAAGAAGGGTGCCGCCGACGCGGCGCGCGGCAAGCTCTTCGCCAAACTCGCCCGTCAGGTCGAGGTCGCGGCCAAGGGCGGCGGCGACCCGGACATGAACGCGACCTTGCGCACGGCGGTCCAGAAGGCCAAGTCCGCGAGTATGACCAACGACGCGATCGATCGGGCGATCAAGCGTGGTTCGGGCGAGGGCGGCGACGCGGTCCAGTACGAGACGATCATGTACGAGGGATACGCGCCGGGCGGCGTCGCGCTCCTGATCGACGTGTTGACCGACAACCGCAACCGGATCAGCGCCGACGTCCGTCAGGTGTTCAGCAAGCTCGGGGGCTCGATGGCCGAGCCCGGCGCCGTCGGGTGGCAGTTCGCACGTCGCGGCGTCATCATCACCGTCGATGGAATTGCCGAGGATGACGTGATGCTCACTGCACTCGATGCCGGCGCCGACGACATCGTCGCGCAGGGCGACGCGTGGCGGATCATGACCGACCCGTCGGATGTGTACGACGTCAAGGCGAAGCTGGAGGAGGCCGGCATCGAGACGGTCTCGGCGGATTCACCGATGGTCGCCGAGAACCTGATCGAGGTCACCGAGTTGAAGGACGCCAAGGCGATCCTGCGGATCATGGAGGCACTCGAGGACAACGACGACGTCCAGGACGTGTTCTCCAACTTCGACATCAGCGACGAACTGATGGAAACGGCGGCCGCCGAATGAGCCTGTCGATCGGCGACCGCGCTCCCGACTTCACCTTGCCGGGCACGAACGACTCGACGTATTCGTTGGCCGATTTCGCCGGCAAGCCGCTGGTGTTGATCTTCTACCCCGGCGACGACACCCCGGTCTGCACGCGCCAGTTGAACAGCTACAACGACGGCCTCGAACAGTTCGAGGAACTCGATGCGCAGATCGTCGCGATCTCCGCGCAGGACATCGGCAGCCACGACGCCTTCGCCGACAAGCATGGCTTCCAGTTCCCACTCCTCGCCGATGTCGACAAGGAGGTCGCCGGCAGGTACGGGACGCTCGGTCCGATCGGCTTCCCGCGGCGCAGCGTGTTCATCATCGACGCCGACGGCATCGTCCGTTACGCACACCGAGCGATCGCGGGACTGACGTTCCGACCGGTCAAGGAACTGGTCGCTGAACTGCGGAAACTGAGCTGATACGGTACGAACCTGTGTTCGCTTCCCGTGTACTCGGCATCGACCCCGGCCTCACCCGCTGTGGGTACGCCGTCGTCGACGGTCGAGGTCCGTCGAACGTCCGGGCGGTGTCGATGGGCGTCATTCGTACACCCGCTTCCGATCCGTTGGCCACCCGGTTGGCCACGCTGAGGATGGAGTTCACGTCGTTGATCGCCGAGTTCGAGCCCGATGTCGTGGCCGTCGAGCAGGTCTTCTTCCAGGTCAACGTGCGAACGGCGATGGCGACGGGCCAGGCGAGTGGGCTCGCGCTGGCCGAGGCGGCGATCGCCGGGTGCGAAGTGATCCAGTACACGCCGAATCAGGTCAAGGACGCCGTGGCGGGATGGGGCGGCGCCGGCAAGGAACAGGTCCAGAAGATGGTGCAAGCACGACTCAAGCTCTCGACCCTGCCCAAGCCGGCCGACGCCGCCGACGCCGCCGCACTTGCGCTCACCCACCTCTCGATGTCGCCGATCGGACGCCAGCAACGCCAGGCGGCGGTCCGATGATCGGGTCGTTGCGCGGCGAGGTGCTCGAACGCGAGCTCGACGGCACCGCGTTGGTCGAGGTCGCGGGGGTCGGCTACCGGGTCAACGTCACCGAACGCACGCTCGCGGAGCTCGAGCCCGGCACCGAGACGTTCCTCTACATCCACCACCACGTCACCGAGACCGCCGAGTCGCTGTTCGGTTTCCGCGCCAAGGACGAGCGGATCACGTTCCACCACCTGATCAAGACCAACGGCGTCGGGCCGACCCTCGCGATGGCGGTGCTGGCCACGCATCCGCCCGCGGCACTGGTGGACATCGTGTCGAACAACGACATCGGCGCGATGACGCTGGTGTCCGGTGTGGGCAAGAAGACCGCCGAGCGGCTGCTCGTCGAACTGCGGGACCGGTTGTCGGTGCCGATGCTCGACGGCGGGGGCGACGTGTCGAGTTCGGCCGTGGCCGACGTGCGCGAGGCGCTCACCGGCTTGGGCTACGGGCCCGACGAGATCCGAGACGTGTTGCGTGATCTTCCGAGCGATGCGCCGAGCGCAACGCTGTTGCGTGATGCGCTCAAGTCGTTGGGAGCCAAGCGTGCGTGAGGAGTTCCTCGATCCGAACATGCGTGACTCCGACCGTGACCCGGAGGGCGAGCCGCTGACGCCCGAGCTCGACGCGGAAGCGGGCCTGCGACCGCAGGCACTCGACGAGTTCGTCGGTCAGAGCGAGCTCAAGGAGCACCTCCAGATCGTGCTCGAGGCGGCGCGCAAGCGCGGCCAGTCGGTCGACCACCTGCTCTTCGCGGGTCCTCCCGGCCTGGGCAAGACCACGTTGGCCGGAATCATCGCCACCGAGATGGGCGTGCAGTTGCACGTCACGTCCGGCCCGGCTCTCGAACGGGCTGGAGATCTCGCCGCGATCCTCACGAAGCTCGAAGACGGTGACGTGCTGTTCATCGACGAGATCCACCGTCTTTCGCGAGCCGTCGAGGAGATCCTCTATCCGGCGATGGAGGATTTCCAGCTCGACATCATCGTCGGGAAGGGGCCGGCCGCCTCGAGCATCCGACTCACGATGCCGCCGTTCACCCTCGTCGGGGCGACCACCCGCACCGGGATGATCACCGGTCCGCTCCGTGACCGCTTCGGCCTGGTCGCCCGTCTCGACTACTACGACACCGATGAACTGCGGATGATCGTCGAACGTGCGGCGGGAATCTTCGAGATCGACATCGACACCGACGGTGCCCAACAGATCGCGCGGCGTTCGCGTGGCACTCCGCGGATCGCGAACCGGCTCCTGCGGCGGGTGCGAGACTTCGCCGAGGTGCGCGCCGACGGAGCGATCACCGCCGACGTGGCGAGCGAGGGACTCGCACTGTTCGGCGTGGACGACCGCGGACTCGACAAGGTCGACCGAGCGATTCTGACGAACCTGTGCAAACAGTTCGGCGGCGGACCGGTCGGCTTGTCCACGCTCGCGATCAGCGTCGGCGAGCAGCCCGAGACGGTGGAGGACGTGTACGAGCCGTTCCTCATCACCCAGGGGATGATCGCGCGCACACCGCGGGGCCGAATCGCGCTCGCAGCGGCGTACGAACACATCGGGATGCGGCCGCCCGCGGCCGACCGTTCCGAACAACGCCTCTTCGACGCCTGACGGGCAGTGGATCGTGCAGCTCTCCGACTTCGACTATTCGTTGCCGTCCGAACGGATCGCGCAGGTTCCGATCGAACCTCGTGACCACTCACGTCTGCTCGTCGATCTCGGCGGGGGAGCGGTCGAACACCGGGTGGTCGCCGATCTCGACGAGATCGTGCGTCCCGGAGATCTGCTCGTCCTGAACGAGACCCGGGTCATCCCTGCCCGGCTCCGGCTCCAGCGATCGACCGGAGGAGCGGCCGAGGCGCTGTTGCTCGAAGCGCTCGACGCCGAACGGCGACGCTGGGAAGCGTTGGTGCGCCCCGGTGGCAAGGTGCGACCCGGTGAGGTGTTGTCGATCGACGGGACCGGTGTCGTGCGGATGGGGGACCGGACCGCAGCCGGTGACACGTTCGAGGTCGAGTTGCTCGGCGACGATGACCCGTTGCTCACCCTCGATCGTCTCGGCGAGATGCCGCTCCCGCCCTACATCGGCGAGCGCCTGGACGATCCCGACCGGTACCAGACCGTATTCGCGAACGAGCCGGGATCGGCGGCAGCGCCCACCGCCGGCTTGCATTTCACCCCCGAGCTCTTCACCCGCCTCGACGACCTGGGCATCGCACGGGCGACGGTCGAGTTGGTCGTCGGTCTCGACACGTTCCAACCGATCAGCACCGACGACCCACTCGATCACCCGATGCACACCGAGCGCTACCGCGTCCCCGAGTCGACGATGAGCGCGTGTCTCGAGACCCGGGCGGCAGGGGGCCGTGTCATCGCCGTGGGCACCACCGCCGTGAGGGCCCTCGAGTCGGCTGCGGCCCGCGGCGAACTCGCCGGGAGAACCGACCTGTTCATCCACCGCGGGTTCGACTGGCAGGTCGTCGACGTGCTGCTGACCAACTTCCACCTCCCCAAGACGACGCTGCTGATGATGATCGACGCCTTCGTCGGCGACCGCTGGCGCACTCTCTACGACATCGCCCTGCAGGAGGGCTACCGCTTCCTCAGTTTCGGCGACGCGATGCTCCTCGACCGTCACGCGTGAGCCTGCCCTGACACCGCTGCCATTCCCGTTTGCGTTGTATTTGTGGCTGCCCGGGGGACCACAAGTGCAACACAAACGATGGCTGAGGCGGGTGGGGCGGTACCGTCGCGGCGGTGCATCCGGTCGAGTTCACCACCGACGCCAGTGATGGGGCGGCGCGCGCCGGGACCGCGGTCACCGCGACGGGGTCGTACACCACGCCGCTGTTCATGCCGGTCGGGACCCGAGGCGCGATCAAGTACCTGAGCGCCGCCGACTACGAGCGGATCGGCGCCCAGATCGTGCTCGGCAACACGTATCACCTGATGCTGCGGCCCGGGTCGGAGCTGATCGAACGGTTCGGTGGACTCGGGCGCTTCGCCGGATGGGGCGGGCTCACCCTCACCGATTCCGGCGGTTTCCAGGTGTTCTCGCTCGACCCGAAGGTCGACGACGACGGCGTCACGTTCAAGAGCACGTACGACGGCTCGACCGTGCGTTTCACTCCCGAGGACGCGGTGCGAGTCCAGCAGGAACTGGGGGCTGACATCCAGATGGTGCTCGACCAGTGTCCGCCACTGCCCAGTTCCGCCGACGTGGTCCGCCAGGCACTCGAGCGGACCACGGCGTGGGCGGCGCGGGCCAAACAGGCGCACACGCGTGTGGATCAAGCACTGTTCGGCATCGTGCAGGGTGGGATCTCCGAGACGATGCGCGCCGAGAGCGCCCAGCGGACGGTCGAGATCGGCTTCGACGGCTACGGCATCGGCGGACTCTCGGTCGGCGAGACCCGAGATGAGATGCTTCCCGCGCTCGCTGCGGCGATCGAGCACCTCCCACCCGACCGGCCGCGCTACCTCATGGGTGTCGGTGATCCGGCGTCGCTCGTCGAAGCGGTCGGCCTCGGCGTCGACCAGTTCGACTGCGTGATGCAGACACGTCTCGGCCGTCACGGCACCGCGTTGACGTCGACCGGCCGCTTCCAGGCCAAGGCGGCGCGTCATGCCGAACTCGACGAACCTCTCGACGCGAACTGCCCGTGCGAGGTGTGTGCCCGCCACAGCCGCGGCTACATCCGCCACCTCCTCCAGGTCGGTGAGCCGACGGCGTCACGATTGCTCTCGATCCACAACATCGCGTGGACGATCGACCTGATGAACCAGATGCGCTCGGCGATCGCCGCCGGAACGTTCCACGAGTTGCGCCGCGGCGTGCTGGATGTCTGGGGATAGCATCGGCTGCCGCCATGACCAATCTGCTCTCCATCATCGCTCAATCCGACGAAGGGGGCGGCAGCATCTTCTCGTTCCTGCTGCTCCCGCTGATGCTCGTCGGGATGTACTTCCTGATCATTCGTCCGAACAGCAAGCGCCGGAAGCAAGCCGCCGCACTGCAATCCGAGCTCAGCGTGGGCGATGAGGTCCTGACGGCGGCCGGAATCGTCGGCACGATCACGGGCGAGGACGGACCGACCCGGTTCTGGCTCGAGATCGATGACGACGTACAGGTGCGCATCGCGCGCGGGTCGGTGCAGGGCAAGATCGACACCAGCGCGGAAGACGTCGAGCCGACCGATGAGGTCGACGACGCCGACGAGGACATCGATTCGAAGAACTCGGTCGACGGCGACTGATGAAGCGCCGGCTCTGGTCGTCGTTGCTGGCGACGACGATCGTGATCCTTGGCGTGTTCATCGCGAACCTCGCCACGGGAACGGCGCCGCTGCTGGGTCTCGACCTGCAGGGCGGCGCGAGCGTCATCCTCGAACCTGCTGACGACGCGAGCGGAGAGGACCTGACGGTCGTCCGCGACCTCATCCGTGACGAACTGGAGCGCACCGGCATCGCCGAACCCAACGTCCGCGTTCAGGGCGAGACGATCGTGGTCGAACTTCCGGGCGTGAAAGATCAACAGCAGGCACTCGACGCGGTCGACGTCTCCGGCATCGTGGAGCTGCGACCGGTCGTCGAGTTCGCACAGTGCACTCCGGAGGAGGAGCAGGCCGCTCCCGACGGTGTGAGTGCCGACCCCACGGCACCTCCGACGACGCTCGGCGTGTTCGCACCCGAGCCGCCCGCGGAGGTCCAGGTTCCGGACGACACCGTCGGTCTGCGCCCGGCGCGCACGCCCGACACCACGCCGAGCACGGAACCGGTTCCCGACACGGTTCCGCTGCCTGATCTCCCGGACGACCTCGATCTGTCCGAGCTCCAGTCCCCGACGGGCGCCGAGCTGTTGATCACCCGTGACGGCCAGCCGCTCTGTGTCGGCCCTTCCGACGGAACGGGCGAGGTGTTCGAACGTCAGAGCGCGTTCGTCGACAACCAGTTCGGCTTTCAGGTCAATGTCGAACTCCGCGGTGGAGAGGGCGAGACGACGTGGAACCGCCTGGCCGAACAGTGCTTCAACGGCACCCCGATCTGCCCCCGTACCCAGCCGGGTTCGAACGGTCAGCTCGCGATCGTGCTCGACGACGTCATCCAGTCGGCACCGTCGGTCAACCAACCGGCGTTCGATGGCGCCGTGTCGATCACGGGTGAGTTCACGCAATCCGAAGCGCAGGACCTCGCCAACATCCTCAACCGTGGTGCGTTCCCGGTCGAGATGGTGGCCCAGGAATCGCAGACGATCTCCCCGGCAGCGGGTCAGGAATCCTTGCGCGCCTCGGTGATCGCCGGTCTGATCGGCGTCGCCCTCGTGCTCGCCTTCCTGCTCGCGTACTACCGCTGGATCGCGCTCGTGATCATCGGGGGCATGACGATCTGGGGGCTCACCGTCTACAGCGTGGCTGCGCTCGTGTCAAGCGCGACCAACTACTCGCTCAGCCTCGCCGGAATCACCGGCATCATCGTCGCGGTCGGTGTCACCGTCGACAGCTACGTGGTGTTCTTCGAGCGGATGAAGGACGAGATCCGCAACGGACGCACACTGAAGAACGCGGCCCCGCGCAGCTTCAAGATGACGTGGCGCACGATCTGGTCTGCCGACCTGGTGTCGGTCATCGGTGCCGCGATTCTGTTCTCGTTGAGCGTCGGTTCGGTCCGCGGATTCGCACTGTTCCTCGGGATCACGACGCTCTGCGACCTGTTCGTCTGCTTCTTCTTCACCCGTCCCGCGGTGCTGTTGCTGGCGCGGAGCAAGTTCATGGCCGGTCGCAAGGCGTTCGGCCTGGAGGTGGTGCAGTGACCCGTCCCGACCACATCGCATCCACCGGCCCGGGCCGGCTCTATCGCGGCCAGACCGCGATCGACTTCTACGGTCATCGCCGCATCGGCATGTTCGTGGCGATCGTGGTCGTCATCGTGACCGTGGTGTCGCTCTCCGTGCAGGACTTCAACCTCGGCATCGACTTCGAAGGCGGTCAGGCGTGGGAGGTCCCGGCGAGCGAGACGTTCGGCGTCGACGAGGCCGAGGACGTACTCGTCGAGAACGACGTGTCGGTCGCCAGTTCGAAGATCCAGCTGCGCGAGGCCGAGAGCCGTTCGTCGGTCGCAATCCAGATCGAGGTGGTGTCCAACGACAAGGCTGAAGCCCTCACGCAGGACTTCGCCGACGCGTCGGGGACGAGCGTCGACGATCTGAGCTTCGAGTTCACCAGCCCGTCGTGGGGCGATGACATCACCGACAAGGCCGTCCGCGCACTCGTCATCTTCCTGATCATCGTCGCGATCTTCATCTCGATCCGCTTCGAATGGCGGATGGCGATCGCCGCGCTCGCCGCCATGGCCCACGACCTGCTCGTCGCCGTCGGCGTCTACACCGTGTTCCAGTTCGAGGTCACCCCGGCGACCGTGATCGCGTTCCTCACGATTCTCGGCTACTCGTTGTACGACACGATCGTCGTGTTCGACCGTGTGCAGGAGAACGAGGGGAAGTACGCGGGGGTCCGCATGCCGTACCCCGACATCGTCAACATCTCGATGAACCAGGTGCTGATGCGCTCGATCAACACGAGCATCTCGTCGATCCTGCCGGTGATCTCGTTGCTCGTCGTCGGCGCGGGCCTGCTCGGGGCCGTCGCCCTGAGCGAGTTCGCGTTGGCGCTCCTGGTCGGCATGATCGCGGGTGTCTACTCGTCGATCTTCGTGGCGTCCCCGCTGCTCGCGACGTTGCGCTCGAGTTCGAAACGCAAGTCGCGGCGCGAGCGGCTGACCGGCGAGGCTCTGCGTGCGGCAGTGGTCGGTGCCGGCGTGAGCGGGAGAATCGGATCGGAATCCGATCTCCAGGCCGATGACGGGGGCGACGAGGACGACGATCACGTCGACGCCGAGAAGACCGCAGCGGTGCACCGTCCGGCCGAGCGGATCCTGACGCACCCGCCTCGTCCACGCAAGAAGAAGAAGCGCTGAGCGCATCCGGCGAACGCGGCGCGGTCCGGCCCGAGCGATATCCTTCGGACATGGCAGGTCGGCACGACAAGCTCCGCGACAAGGTGCGAGAGATTCCGGACTACCCCACGCCAGGTGTGAACTTCCGGGACATCACACCGCTGCTCGGTGATTCGTCGAGCTTCACGTCGGCCGTCGATGGTCTCGTCGAGGAGTTCGCCGACGTGACGGTCGACCGAGTGGTCGGCGTCGAGTCACGCGGCTTCATCTTCGGTGCCGCCGTCGCCTATCGGATCGGCGCCGGTTTCGTCCCGGTCCGCAAGCCGGGCAAGCTTCCGTGGGCGGTGGTCCGCGAGGAGTACGACCTCGAGTACGGCACCGACAAGCTCGAGATCCACCGCGACGCAATCCACACCGGCGAACGGATTCTGATCGTCGATGACGTCCTGGCAACGGGCGGAACCGCTGCTGCCACCGCCACCCTCGTCGAGACCCTGGGCGGTGTGATCGCGGGGCTGGGTTTCCTGCTCGAACTCGACGACCTGAACGGTCGATCCCGCTTGGGCGAGCGTCTGGTCCGCTCGCTCCTGCACTACGGCTGAGGCATCGTGGCGACCGTCGACCGAGTTCTTCCCTGGCGGCGACACAGTTCGTCGTCACCCGGGTTCTCGAACGCCTCCGGTGAGTTGGCGCCGCTGCTCGGCGCGTATCGGCGCCGGCACCCCAAGGCCTCGATCAGCGAGATCAACCGTGCGTACCGCGTCGCCTCCGACGCCCACCGTTCGCAGATGCGCAAGAGCGGCGAGAGCTACATCAACCACCCGCTCGCCGTCGCCCAGATCGTCGCCGAGATCGGACTCGACCAGATTTCGGTCGCCGCCGCATTGCTTCACGACGCGGTCGAGGACACCGAGATCACCGTCGAGGACGTCGAGCGCGAGTTCGGTGCACCGGTGGCCGAGATCGTCGACGGTGTCACGAAGCTCGAACGGATCCGCTTCGACAGTCGTGAGGAGCAGCAGGCCGCGACGATGCGCAAGATGCTCGTCGCCATGGCGAAGGACCTGCGGGTGCTCGTCATCAAACTGGCCGACCGGCTGCACAACATGCGAACGATCGCCGCGATGCCGCTCGAGAAACAGCAGCGGATCGCGCAGGAGACGCTCGACATCTACGCTCCGCTGGCGCACCGCCTCGGCATGCAGGGCCTGAAACAACAGCTCGAGGACCTGTCGTTCGCGTCGCTGCACCCGAAGCGGTTCGCCGAACTCGACCACCTCGTGCGGGTTCGCACGCCCGAACGTGACGTGTACCTCGCCAAGACCGTCGCCGAGGTTCGTCACCGGCTCGCCGAGCTGAAGATCGACGCCGAGGTCACGGGCCGCGGGAAGCACCTCTGGAGCATCTACGAGAAGATGGTCGTCAAGGGCCTCGAGTTCGACGACATCTTCGATCTCGTCGCCGTCCGCGTCGTCGTGCCGACGACCAAGGACTGCTATGCCGCACTGGGATGTATTCACGGCCGCTGGCGACCGGTGGTCGGGCGGTTCAAGGACTACATCGCGATGCCCAAGTTCAACCTGTATCAGAGCCTGCACACCACCGTCGTCGGCCCGTCGGGCAAGCCGATCGAGATCCAGATCCGCACCACCGAGATGCATCAGCGTGCCGAGTGGGGTGTCGCCGCTCACTGGGCCTACAAGGATCGTTCCGGCGGGACGCCGAACGAGGTCGACTGGCTGAGCCGGATCATCGACTGGCAGGAAGAGGTCAGCGACCCGGCGCAGTTCATGCAGAGCCTGAAGACCGACCTCGAGCAGGACGAGGTCTATGTCTTCACGCCGAAGGGACGTGTGATCAGCCTCCCGGTCGGGTCGACCGCCGTCGACTTCGCATACGCGGTGCACACCGAGGTCGGCCACGCGACGATCGGGGCGAAGGTCAACGGTCGCCTGGTCGGTCTCGATCACGTGATGCAGTCGGGTGACACCTGCGAGATCTTCTGCTCGAAGGTCGAAACCGCTGGGCCGAGCCAGGACTGGTTGGGATTCGTCGCGTCGCCGCGAGCGCGCAACAAGATCCGGCAGTGGTTCAGTCGCGAACGTCGCGTCGACATGGTCGAGGCCGGCCGCGACGAACTGCACGACGAGTTCCGGCGCGAAGGACTCCCGGTCCAACAGGTCTGGAAATCCGAGCAGTTGGCCGAAGTGGTCACCGAGATGAGCTACGTCGATCTCGAGGCACTCCTCGCGGCGGTCGGTGAACACCACGTCTCCGGACGCAGCGTGGCGCAGCGGGTGGCACGCGGGTATCGGACCGGCGAGCAGGAGGTCCAACTCCCGGCCACGATCGATCGGCCGCGCCGGGAGCGCCGGGACGGCCACCGCCAGGCCGTCGGGATCCACGTCGAGGGCCTCGACGACATGCTCGTCCGGATCGCACAGTGCTGCACCCCGGTTCCCGGTGACGAGATCACCGGATTCGTCACGCGCGGGCGCGGGGTGAGCGTCCACCGTTCCGACTGTGCGAACGCATATGCCCTCATGGAGGAGCAGGCGACCCGGATGATCGAGGTCGACTGGGACGGCGAGGGGCAGTTCGAGAACACCTTCACCGCGGGGATCGAAGTCGTCGCCCTCGACCGGTCACGGTTGTTGGCCGACGTCGCGAGCGCGCTGGTCGAGCAGAAGGTGAACATCATGTCCTGCGAGACGATCACCAGCGCCGACCGCGAGGCGAAGATGCGCTTCGAGTTCGAACTGGCGAACGGCACGCACCTCGATTCGGTGATCAGCCGGATCAAGGGGATCGATTCGGTGTACGACGCGTACCGCACGGTCCCGGGCGGCGGAGCTCGGACTCCCGCCCGTGCCGTGAACACGTAGCGCAGGGCAATCGTCTGCGGCGATGCCGCAGGCCCGTGGGTAGCCTGATCGGCCGTGCCCGCCTTCCAGACCAGTCCCGGCATGAGGGACATCCTTCCGGCCGACAGTGCTCGGTGGCGGCGGTTGAACGGTGTGTTCGCCGAGGTCGTCGAGGCGGCGGGATACGGCCAGATCATCACCCCGTTGCTCGAGGACATCGGCGTTTTCACGAGGATCGGTGACGCGACCGACGTGGTCACCAAGGAGATGTACGCATTCGAGGACCTCGGCGGCCGTCAGGTCGCATTGCGTCCCGAGATGACGGCGGCCGTCTGCCGCTCGTTCGCCCAGCATCGCCCGACGGTCCCATGGAAGGTCTGGTACACGGGTTCGAATTTCCGCTACGAGAAGCCGCAGCGCGGCCGGTTCCGCCAGTTCGACCAGGTCGGAGTCGAGGTGCTCGGTGTCGACGACGCGAATCTCGACGTCGAGGTGATCGCCCTCGCGTCGGAGTTCTTCCAACGGCTCGGCCTCCGCCGCGTGAAGCTGATCGTCAACAGCCTCGGTGAACCCGAGGACCGCGCGCGTTACGTCGAAGCACTCGCCGAGCACTTCGAGCAGTGCGATCTCAGCGAGCAGAGTCGGGCGACGCTGACGAAGAACCCGCTCCGGGTGCTCGACTCCAAGCGCGAGCAGGACGCCGGGGCCATCGCCACGGCCCCCAAGATCTCGGAGTTCTACTCGGCCGAGGCAGCGGAACACTTTGCCACCGTGTGCGCCGGACTCGACCGCCTCGCCATCGACTTCGAGGTCGAACCCACACTTGTGCGCGGGCTCGACTACTACCGACGCACGATCTTCGAGTTCCAGGGCGCCACGCTCGACTCTGCGCAGAACGCGCTCGGAGGCGGCGGCCGGTACGACGGACTCGTCGAAGCTCTCGGCGGTCCGGCCACTCCGGGGATCGGCTTCGCGCTCGGCGTCGACCGCACGCTCCTGGCCTGTGAGGACGAAGGCGTGTTCGCGTCCGACGACCGTCGCCTGGACGCCTTCGTGGTCGACGTCGTCGGCGGGGGAGCAGCCGTCGAGGTCACCGCCGAGCTGCGCGCCGCCGGACTGGCTGGTGATCGCGGGTACGACAACCGCAGCATGAAGGCCCAGATGAAGCTCGCCAACCGGTCCGGCGCAGCCTTCGCATTGATCGTCGGTGAGGACGAAGATGCGAACAACACGGTCGTCGTCAAACCGATGGCACGCGACGCCGGCGAGCAACAGACCATTCCTCGAACCGACCTGATCTCCCACCTGCAACACGAATTGAGAAACCTGCGATGAGCTCCACCTCGATGCGAACCCACCTCTGTGGCGACCTGCGCCCGGACCAGATCGGCGACACGGTGAGCGTGTGCGGCTGGGTCGGTCGACGTCGTGAACACGGCGAACACCTCGCGTTCGTCGACCTGCGCGATCACTCGGGCATCGTCCAGTGCGTCATCAACGACGACATCGACGTGCGCAGCGAGTACGTGTTGCGGATCACCGGCGTCGTTCGAGAGCGCCCCGAGGGCACGATCAACGACAACCTGCCGACCGGCCAGATCGAGATCGGCGACTGCGAGGTCGAGATCCTGCGCACCGCAACTCCGCCCCCGTTCCCGATCGATGCCCGCGCAGACGACGTCGACGAGAACATCCGTCTCCAGTACCGGTACCTCGACCTCCGTCGCGAACGGATGCAGAAGAACCTGCGGATCCGCTCCGCGGTCAACGCGGCCGTCCGCAACTCGATGGCCGACCAGGGCTTCGTCGAGGTCGAGACGCCGATGCTCGTGCCATCCACGCCGGAAGGCGCTCGCGAGTTCCTGGTGCCGTCGCGCAAGGAGCCGGGTTCGTTCTACGCGCTGCCGCAGTCGCCGCAGTTGTTCAAGCAGTTGCTGATGGTCGGCGGTGTCGACCGCTACTACCAGATCGCGCGCTGCCTGCGCGACGAGGACCTGCGCGCCGATCGACAGTACGAGTTCATGCAGCTCGACATGGAGATGAGCTTCGTCGACCAGGACGACGTGCTCGAAGCGGTGTCGGCATCGGTGCTCGACGCCGCCGAAGCGGTGACGGGGGAGCGGCCCGACCCGATCGAGCGGATCACGTGGCGCGACGCGATGAACCGGTTCGGGATCGACAAGCCCGACCTCCGGTTCGGAATGGAACTGCGCGAGCTCACCGATGCGTTCGCCTCGACCGAGTTCAAGGCGTTCGCCGGGGCCGAAGCGATCAAGGGCATCAAGGTCGACGGAGGAGCGGACGAGTACGGCCGCAACCAGCTCGACAAGCTGACCGACAAGGCGAAGGGCGCCGGCGCCAAGGGCTTGGTGTGGATGAAGGCGGTGGCCGGCGACGACGGTGGGGTTCGTTTCGATTCACCGGTCGCGAAGTTCCTCTCGGACGACGAGGTCGCCGGGCTCGCCGCAGCGATGGACGCCGCCGTCGGCGACCTCGTGCTGATCGTTGCCGACGACTGGGAACCGACGTGTGAGGTTCTCGGAATGCTCCGCAACGAGATCGGCCGCCCGCCCGTCCACCAGGGCCCCTACCGCTACGTGTGGGTCGTCGAGTTCCCGCTGTTCGTGGGTCGGGACAAGGAGACCGGGAACCCGAAGTCGGGTCACCATCCGTTCACCATGCCGCATCCGGACGACGTCGACAAGTTCGAGTCGGATCCCATGTCGGTCCGCTCGATCGCGTACGACCTCGTGTTGAACGGTTGGGAACTCGGATCCGGATCGATCCGAATCCACGAGCCGGAACTCCAGCGGCGCGTGTTCGCAGGGTTGGGGATCAGCGACGAGGAGGCCGAGCGCAAGTTCGGGTTCTTCCTCAACCCGTTCGAGTACGGCGCGCCTCCGCACGGCGGATTTGCGTTCGGTCTCGATCGACTCGTGGCGATCCTCGCCGGAGAGGACAACATCCGCGAAGTCATCGCGTACCCGAAGACCCAGTCCGGTCAGGACCCGATGACCAACAGCCCGACCGCGGGAGATCCGAAGGCCGTCGAAGAACTCGGCCTCCGGATCATCCCTCGAGTCGACTGACGAGAATGTCCGTTGGTGACGGTCACCAACGGACAACGCTCGGCTGAATCAGCCGTCGTCGGTTTCCTCTTCCATTTCGTCGCCGACGTCATCGACGCCTTCCTCGATGCTGTCGCCGACGTCCTCGATGGGGTCGTCGTCGTTGCCGTCATCGTCGCTGGAGCAGGCCGCGGCGCCCAGTGAGAGCACTCCGACTGCGGAGGCGGCGATGATTTTGGTGCTGAGTGTGTTCCTCATGGCGATCACTGTTCCCGTCGTAACGCAACTGAAACATCTCTCGATCGATGAATCGGATCAGCCGTCTTCCTGGACATTGTCGACGTCTTCTTCGACTTCGTCGACCACGTCGCCGACGTCTTCCTCCACGTTGTCGACGACGTCGTCCACGTCGTCCTGGTCGTCGCTCGAGCATGCGGCGCCGCCGAATGCGAGGGCGCCGACGGCCGCGGTGGCGAGGAGCTTGGTGCTGAGTGTGTTCTTCATCCGACGAACGTTCCCTTCGTCACCCGACTGAAACACTTCGCTGGGGGCATTGCTCAGCGGGGTCCGCGGATGAGGCGCCCGGGGAGTTCGCCGGTGAACTCGTCGTGGTCGACCGTCTGCACACCGTCGACGAAGGTGGCCACGTAGCCGTCGGCCTTCTGGACCAGGCGGCGGGCACCTCCGGGCAGGTCGTACGCCATCCGGGGCGGACCGAACGTCAGGCGGTCGTAGTCGATCAGATTGAGGTCGGCGCGCATCCCGGGTGCCACGAGACCGCGGTCGCGGAGCCCGTACAGTTCGGCGGTCTGACGGGTCTGGCGGTGGATCACGTGCTCGAGCGGCAGGGTGGGACCACGACGACGGTCGCGAGTCCAGTGGGTCAGCATGAACGTCGGCGTTCCGCCGTCGCAGATCACCCGGCAGTGTGCGCCGGCGTCGGCGAGACCCATCCGGGTGGAAGGGTGCTGCTGGGCTTCGTACTGGAACGACAGGTCGCCGTAGGCGTAGTTGAAGAACGGCGTGAGGATCATCCCGTGCCCGTCGTGCGCACAGAGCTGGTCGACGATCAGATCGATGGGGTGGGCGCCGGTCCGTTGCGCAACCGCCGCGATCGAGTCGTCGGCGGCGGGTTCGTAGTCGATGTCGCCGTCGTCGACCGCCCACCAGGAATCGAGTTTGTCGAGGACCACCGTCCGGAACAGGCCGCCGTCGTCGGGCTCTGCGCGGAGTGCTTCGCGGAGCTCCGGTTGCTGCAGCGCGCGGACCCGGTCATCGAGTGGCAGTGCCGAGTACGGCCCGTACGCCGGGTGGAAGTCGAGTGGATTGAAACTGCCTTCGAGGCACATCAACAGACCGACCACGCGGCCGGCGACCTGCGCCACGATGTCGAGGCCGTCGGCGCTGGCCTCGTCGAGGAGGCCGAGCACGTCACGCCAGAGATCGGGAGCGCTGTTCGGCTGGTTGAGGTTCACGCTCACGGTGCGCCCGGTCCGTCGCGCGAGTTCGCGCATCCACGGCATCTCGGTCGTGGGGACGTCGACGTGGTCGGGGGCGAACTGGAACACGCCGTGTCCGACGCGGCCGAGGGCGTCGGCGATCCCCATCAGTTCGTCGGCTCCCGCGTGGGTTCCGGGAACGAGTTCACCCGACAGCGATCGGTGGAGTGGAGTGCGCGAGGTGGAGAAGCCGAGCGCTCCGGCGCGCAGACCGGACTCGACGATCGCCGACATGGCCGCGATGTCGTCGGGCGTCGCAGGCTCGTTGTCGGCACCGCGGTCGCCCATCACGTAGCCGCGGACCGGTCCGTGGGCGATCTGGGCGCCGAGGTCGATCGCGTAGTGACGGGCGTCGAGCGCGTCGAGGAATTCCTCGAACGACTCCCAGTCCCACGTGATGCCCTCCGTCATCGCCGAGCCGGGGATGTCCTCGACGCCCTCCATCAGCTCGATCAGCCATTCATGACGATCGGGTGCCGCGGGAGCGAACCCGACTCCGCAGTTCCCCATGACGGCGGTGGTCACCCCGTGCCACGACGACGGCGTGAGATACGGATCCCACGATGCCTGCGCGTCGTAGTGGGTGTGCACATCGACCCAACCCGGGGTCAGGAGGAGGCCGTCGGCGTCGATCTCGCGGCGGGCGGAATCGGCGGTTCCCGGGTCGTCGACGGACGCGATCGTCCCGCCCTCGACCGAGACGTCGCATCGCCGCGCCGGTTCCCCGCTTCCGTCCACCAGTTCGGCGTTGCGGATCACGAGATCGTTCATGGCATCGAGCGTAGACCTCGTGTGCACGTCGGTTCCACGGGCGTCTCTCCACGCCCTTCGTCGAACCCGCTTCGTGCTGCTACGTTGCAGTCCTGACCGTGAAGCGAGTCCCGAGAGGCTCGAACGGAGAGGAAACAATGGCAGACAAGCGGGTCCTGACACCCGACGACGTGCGCCGGGCCACCACCCGGATGGCACACGAGATCATCGAACGCAACCAGGGCCTCGACGGCGTGGTCCTGATCGGGATCCAGACCGGTGGTGTCTGGTTGGCCGACGCACTGGGCAGCGAGATCGCCCGGATCGGCGAGTCGATCCACGTGGGATCGATCGACGCATCGCTCTATCGGGACGACATCGGTCTCCGCCCCGTGAGCCCGGCCGCGGTGAGCGACGTCGGGGGCGATGTGGACGGAGCGACGATCGTGCTCGTCGACGATGTCCTCTTCACCGGCCGCACCGTTCGAGCCGCTCTCGACGCACTCGGCGACTACGGACGCCCGAAGGCGGTCCAGCTCGCGGTCCTGGTCGATCGGGGTCACCGCGAGTTGCCGATCCGGCCGGACTACGTGGGCAAGAACCTTCCCACGAGCGGCGACGAAACCGTCACCGTCACCGTCGACGGCGTGGTCATCTCATGAAGTGTTACGTAACGGGTCAGACCCGTCACGTAGCGGGGGGAGCGCGATGAGTCGGTCGTTGTTGTCGATCGAGGAGCTGGGGACCGCGGGCGTGCAGCGGATCCTCGATCTGGCCGACACGATGGCCGAGGTCAACCGGCGGCCGAACCCGAAGGTGCCGGCGCTGCGCGGCAAGACCGTGTGCAGCGTGTTCTTCGAGGACTCGACGCGGACCCGGTTGAGCTTCGAGACCGCTGCCAAGCGACTCTCTGCGGACACGATGACGTTCGCCGTGTCGCAATCGAGCCTCAACAAGGGCGAGAGCCTGCGGGACACCATCGAGACGATCGCCGCGATGGGTGTGGACGCGTTCGTCATTCGTCACAAGTCGACCGGAGCCCCCTGGCTCGTCGACGGGTGGACCAACGCCGCGGTGATCAACGCCGGCGACGGCTGGCACTCGCATCCCACGCAGGGCCTGCTCGACACCTACACCGTGCGGACTGCACTCAACCGGCCCGACGGCTTCGACGGGCTGCGGGTCGCGATCGTCGGCGACATCAAGCACAGCCGCGTCGCTCGCTCGACCACGGCTGCGTTCACGGCGCTCGGTGCCGACGTGACCTGGGTTGCACCGCGGACGTTGCTCCCACCCGTCGTCCACGAGCACGTCGAGAACGACATCGACGCGGTCCTGGACCGCGACGGTGGCGTCGACGTCCTGTACATGCTGCGGATGCAACAGGAGCGGATGAACGAGGCGCTCGTCCCGAATCTCCGTGAGTACACCGCGCGCTTCGGATTGACACCGGAACGGGCCGCGCGCCTGGCACCGCACACGCTGGTGATGCACCCCGGCCCGATGAACCGGGGGGTGGAGGTCGCGGTCGATCCCGCTGAACTCCCGGGAGCGCTCATCACGCAACAGGTCACCAACGGCATCGCCGTGCGGATGGCCGTTCTGTTCGACCTGCTGTCGGCCGAGTCGCCGGAGCAGTCCCTCACCGAAGGACCCACCACATGAGCCTGCTCATCACCGGAGCGACGCTGCTCGACCAGAACGGCCGGCGTGGCGGCGCCCTGAGGATCGAGGACGGAGCGATCACCGAGGTGGGCGAGAACCTCGAATCGATCGATGGCGATGATCTCATCGACGCATCCGGGCTCGTGGTTTCTCCCGGATTCGTCGACCTGCACACGCACCTGCGCGAGCCGGGCCGCGAGGAGGCCGAGACGATCGAAACGGGTTCCCGCGCGGCGGCCCTGGGTGGATACACGGCGGTCGTGGCGATGCCGAACACCGACCCGACGCAGGACTGCGTGAGCGTCGTGGAGTTCGTCCGTCGCCAGGGGCAGGCAGCAGGACTCTGTGACGTCCACCCGTCGGCGTCGATCACCGTCGGTCGAGCGGGAACACAGCTGACGCCCTTCGCCGAGCTGGCCGCCGCCGGGGTCAAGCTGTTCACCGACGACGGCAACGGGGTCCAGGACCCGCTGCTCATGCGGCGGGCGTTCGAGTACGCGCTGGGCCTCGACGTGACGATGGCGCAGCACTGTGAGGTCGAGCGCCTCACCGGGGGAGCGGTGATGCACGAGGGTGACTGCTGCAGCCATCTCGGGCTTCCCGGATGGCCGTCGCTCGCCGAGGAACTGATGGTGCATCGCGACATCGA
Organism: Ilumatobacter nonamiensis YM16-303; assembly: GCF_000350145.1. Taxonomy (GTDB): domain Bacteria; phylum Actinomycetota; class Acidimicrobiia; order Acidimicrobiales; family Ilumatobacteraceae; genus Ilumatobacter_A; species Ilumatobacter_A nonamiensis. Next base: position 21,148 of record NZ_BAOL01000173.1, read on the forward strand.
GTTGGTGCGCCTCACCGGTGCGCCCGCACACTTCCTCCACCTGTCGACGTCTCGCAGCGTCGAACTCGTGCGAATGGCCAAAGCCGACGGACTCCCGGTCACGGCCGAGGCCACGCCACACCACATCAGCCTCACCGACGAACTGCTCCGGAGCTACAGCGCGATCTACAAGGTCAACCCACCACTGCGCACGATGGACGACGTCGAAGCGGTCCGTGAAGGTCTCCTCGACGGCACGATCGACGCGCTCGCCACCGACCACGCACCGCACGTGTCGGAGTCGAAGGAACAACCGCTCGACCAGGCGCCGCCGGGGATGCTCGGGCTCGAAACCGCCCTTGGGGTGGCGATTGCCCACCTCGACACCGACCTCGCCACGGTCGTCGGAGCGCTGTCGTGGAAGCCTGCCGCGATCGCCGGAATCGGCGACGCCCACGGGCGCCCGATCGAGGCCGGCGAGCCCGCCAACCTCACGGTGTTCGACCCCACCGAGGAGTGGGAGGTCGTCCCTGCCCGGCTCGCCAGCAAGTCCCGCAACACCCCCTATGTCGGCGTCCCGCTGCGCGGGAAAGTGAAGCACACGATCCTGAACGGTGTGCCGACAGTGAAAGATGGAGTCGCCCAGAAATGAATGCGGAAACCGATCCCAGGAAACCGACGGAGGGCCAGCTCGTCCTCGCCGACGGAAGCGTGTTCGAAGGAGATCTGATCGGCGCTCCGGTGCCGATCGCGACCGGTGAAGTCGTCTTCAACACCTCGCTCAGCGGCTATCAGGAGATCATCACCGATCCGAGCTACGCCGGCCAGATCATCACCTTCACGTATCCCCACATCGGCAACTACGGAATCAACGCGACCGACTTCGAGTCGGTCGGCACGTTCTGTCGCGGCGTCGTCGTGCGTGACCTCGCCCGCCGCCACAGCAACTTTCGCGCCCAGGCCGACCTCGGTTCGATGCTCTTTCAGCAGGGTGTGCCGGGCATCGCCGGTGTCGACACGCGGCGGCTCACCCGCCTGGTCCGCGACCACGGCGCGATTCCCGGTGCCTTCGGAGCGGCCGGCTACGACGAACTCGTCGCCGCGGCGCAAGCCGAACCGGGCACCGACGGCGTCGACCTCGTCCACACGGTCACCACGCCGGTCGGCTACTCGGTTCCCGCGGTCGACCCCGACCATCGCCGTCGCATCGTCGCCGTGGACTTCGGCATGAAGCGCAACATCGCACTCAGCCTGGCGAAGTACGGCCACGTCGACGTCGTCCGCGCCGATACCAGTGCCGCCGACATCCTGGCCATGGAGCCCGACGGAGTCTTCCTGTCGAACGGACCCGGTGATCCGGAGATGGCGCCGTACGCCGTCGAGTCGATTCGCGGTCTGCTCGGAACGGTGCCGATCTTCGGGATCTGCCTCGGACATCAGTTGCTCGGGCGAGCGATCGGTGCCGACACGGTCAAACTCCCGTTCGGACACCACGGCGCGAACCACCCCGTGAAGAACCTTGCGACCGAGCGCATCGAGATCACCAGCCAGAACCACAACTTCGCGGTCGATGCGAGCAGCCTCCCCACGAATGCAGAGATGACCCACGTGAACCTGAACGACGGAGTGTGCGAAGGGCTCGCGGTCGCCGACGAGCGCGCCTTCAGCGTGCAGCACCATCCCGAAGCGAACCCCGGACCGCACGACGCGAACTACCTCTTCACACAGTTCGCCGAGTTGATGAACGACTCGCGGGCGGTGCACTGATGCCTCGTCGCACCGATCTCCACTCGATCCTCATCATCGGTTCCGGTCCGATCGTGATCGGCCAGGCCTGCGAGTTCGACTACTCCGGAACCCAGGCGTGTCGCGTCCTCAAGGACGAGGGATTCCGTGTGATCCTCGCCAACTCGAACCCGGCGACGATCATGACCGACCCGGACTTCGCAGACGCGACCTACATCGAGCCGCTCACGTGGGAGGTCGTCTCGGCGATCATCGACAAGGAGCAACCCGACGCGGTGTTGCCCACGCTCGGAGGCCAGACCGGCCTGAACATCGCGATGGAACTCTTCGAGCGCGGCCTCATCGGCGTGCCGGGGACGCCCGAGATGATCGGTGCGAACGCCGAGGCGATCGCCACCGCCGAGGACCGCGAGAAGTTCAAGGACGCGATGACCGAGATCGGACTCGAGTCCTGCCGATCGCAGATCGCCCACACGATGGAGCAGGCACACGAGGCGATGGGCGAGATCGGCCTGCCGATCATGATCCGCCCTGCGTACATCCTCGGCGGCCGGGGCACCGGAATCGCCTCGACCGAAGCCGAGTTCGAGAAGATGGCTGCCGCCGGTCTCGAGGCGAGCCCGATCAGCGAGATCCTCGTCGAGGAGTCGATCGTCGGCTGGAAGGAGTACGAACTCGAGGTGATGCGTGATCACGCCGACAACTGCGTGATCATCTGCGGCATCGAGAACGTCGACCCGATGGGCGTGCACACCGGCGACTCGATCACGGTGGCGCCGATTCAGACGCTCACCGACGTCGAGTACCAGACCATGCGCGATGCGGCGATCGCCTGCATCCGTCGCGTCGGCGTGGAGACCGGAGGATCGAACGTCCAGTTCGCGGTGAACCCGGTCGACGGCCGCCAAGTGGTCATCGAGATGAACCCGCGCGTGTCGCGAAGCTCCGCGCTCGCGTCGAAGGCGACCGGCTTCCCGATCGCCAAGATCGCGGCGAAGCTCGCGATCGGCTACACGCTCGACGAGATCCCCAACGACATCACGGCAACGCAGGATTCATCGACTCCTGCGTCGTTCGAGCCCGTCATCGACTACGTCGTCACCAAGATCCCACGATGGGCGTTCGAGAAGCTTCCGGGTACCTCGGGCGTGCTCGGCACGCAGATGCAGTCGGTCGGCGAGGTGATGTCGATCGGGCGCACGTTCCCCGAGAGCCTGCAGAAGGCGTTGCGTTCGCTGGAGCAGGGTCGGCTGGGCCTGAACTGCGATCCCGGAGAAGAGGAGTACCAGTCGATGACCGACGACGAACTCCTCGTCGCATCGACCATCCCGACGCCGGACCGACTCCTGCAGGTCGCCGATCTGATTCGGCGTGGCGTTCCGATCGAGACGATCCACGAGGCGAACCGGATCGATCTGTGGTTCCTCGATCAGATGTCACTCATCGTCGAGGAACGGGTCGCACTGGCGACGACGGGCATTGCCGGGATGACGAAGCGCAGCTGGAAGCGGGCGAAGCAGCTCGGGTACTCGGACGGTCAGCTGGCGTATCTGTGGAACCGTGACGAGAGTGAGATCCGTGATGCGCGGATCGTGGCCGGAGTACTGCCGACGTACAAGACCGTCGACACCTGCGCCGCCGAGTTCGCCGCCGAGACGCCGTACCACTACTCGACCTACGAGGACGAGAGCGAGGTCCGCGAGTCCGACCGCACGAAGGTCGTCATCCTGGGCTCGGGTCCGAACCGGATCGGACAGGGAATCGAGTTCGACTACTGCTGCGTCCACGCCTCGTTCTCGCTGCGCGATGCCGGGTACGAGACGATCATGGTCAACTGCAATCCGGAGACGGTGTCGACCGATTACGACACGTCCGACAGGTTGTACTTCGAGCCGCTCACCAAGGAGGACGTGCTCAACGTCATCGAGGCGGAGCGGCCGCACAAGGTGATCGTGTCGCTCGGCGGCCAGACGCCGCTGAAATTGGCGGGTGAGATTCCGCTCGACCTCATCGCCGGGACATCTCCGGACTCCATCGACGCCGCCGAGGACCGTGAGCGCTGGAACCAGATCTGCGACGAGCTGCACATTCCCCAGCCACCCGGCGGAACGGCGGTCGACCTCGACCAGGCGCTCGCGATCGCGAACGACGTCGGCTTCCCGGTGCTCGTCCGGCCCAGTTACGTGCTCGGTGGACGCGCGATGCAGATCGTGCACGACGCCGAGCAACTCACCGACGCCATGCGCGAGCTCGCCGGTTTCGGATCGCTGGGGAAGGAAGGCGGTCTGTCGGCCGAACGCCCCGTGCTCGTCGACCGGTTCCTCGGCGATGCCACCGAGGTCGACGTCGACGCGATCCGCGATCACACGGGTGAGATCCTGATCGGCGGTGTGATGGAACACGTCGAGGAGGCCGGCGTGCACTCCGGGGACTCGGCGTGCGCGATTCCGCCCCAGACCCTGCCCCGCTGGGTGGTCGAGGTTCTCGAGTCGTACACCGCGGCGATCGCCAAGCGGCTCGACGTACGTGGCTTGATCAACGTGCAGTTCGCCGTGGCCGGAACCACGGTCTACGTGATCGAGGCCAACCCGCGAGCGAGCCGGACCGTCCCGTTCGTGGCCAAGGCGACGGGCGTCCCGCTGGCGAAGGTCGCGACGCGGGTGATGCTCGGGGCGACACTCGCCGAGCTGCGTGACGAAGGACTTCTGAAGCCCCCCGTCGGCGGGGGTCACCACGGTCTGGGTGGGGGAGTCGACGGACCGCCGCCGCACGTCTCGGTCAAGGAAGCCGTGCTCCCGTTCACCCGCTTCCCCGAGGTCGATTCGGCACTCGGACCGGAAATGCGCTCGACGGGCGAGGTCATGGGAATCGACACGTCGTTCGGCCGAGCGTTCTACAAGGCGGAACTCGCGGCGGGCACGGTGCTCCCCGTGTCCAGCGACGAGGGGATGGTGTTCCTGTCGCTCGCCGATCGGGACAAGCCCGCGGGCCTCGCGGTCGTGATGCGGCTGCGAGCGCTGGGCCTCGGCATCGCAGCGACGGCCGGAACTGCGGCGTACCTGGAACGATTCGATCAGCCGGTCGACCAGATCGTCGCCAAGGTCGGCAACGACGGCGAGCGCTCGGATGGCGAGCTGTCCCTCCCGACCGCGCCCGAGCTGATCGCCGACGACAAGGTCTGCTTCGTCGTGAACACGCCGCGAGGCCGGTCGGCGCGCAAGGACGGCGAGACGATCCGCAAGGCCGCGAACCTCCATCGGGTCAGCTGCGTCACCACGGTCGCCGCCGCGCTCGCCGCGGCTCAGGGCCTCGCCGAGCGCCAGAACGGCACCCCGGTCGTCCGCTCCCTCCAGGAGTACCACCGCCCCGCCGATTGGTCCGCCACACCCCCTTCCGGTGAGATGTGAGCGCAGGCGTCGGTCTCACATCTCACCGCACGGGATCTGCCGCGTCGTCGGTGAGAACGCGGACGACCTGTTGGTCTCACATCTCACCGCACGCCGGGTGGTCGGGGTGCTGATGGAGACCGTGGTCGGGTCGGTGACCTTGCCGGGGCCCGTGATGACGGCGTCGGGAACGGCGGGCTACGGCGACGAACTCGCGCCGTTCATGGACCTGTCGCAACTGGGCGCGGTGGTGACGAAGTCGCTCGCCCCGTACGAATGGGCCGGGAACCCCGCCCCGCGTGTGCACCCGACCGCGCAGGGGATGATGAACGCCGTCGGCCTGCAGGGTCCTGGCGTCGAGTACTGGCTGGCCAACGTGTTGCCCACGCTGCTGGCGACCGGCGCAACGGTGGTCGCATCGATCTGGGGGCGATCGGTGGAGGAGTATCGGCGGGCCGCCGAGATGCTCGCCGTCGCTCCCGCCGGCGTGGTCGCCGTCGAGGTCAACCTGTCGTGTCCGAACCTCGAAGGGCGCGGATCGATCTTCGCCCACGATGTCGAACTCTCGGCCGAGGTCATCGCAGCGACCGAAGCGTGCGGTCGGCCCCGATGGGCGAAGCTCAGCGCGAACACCGATCGGATCATCGACGTCGCCGGAGCCGTTCACGGAGCGGGCGCCGAGGCGGTCACGTGCATCAACACCTTGCTCGGGTTGGCCTACGAGCCCGAGACGTTGCGGCCCGTTCTCGGTGCCGGTGGCGGAGGACTGTCGGGTCGGGCGATCCATCCGGTGGCGGTTCGAGCCGTGCACGACGTCCACGCGGCGCTTCCGGGTCTGCCAATCATCGGGGTCGGGGGAGTGGCGTCCGGGTGGGACGCGGTCGAGATGCTGCTCGCCGGGGCCAGCGCGGTCCAGGTCGGAACCGCCACCTTCGCCGATCCGCACGCTCCCGCCGATGTCCAGCGCGAGTTGGGGAACTGGGCTGCAGAGCGCGGGATCGCACGCGTCTGCGACGTGACTGCACTAACGTGAATCCATGGCAACACCACCACAGTTGACCCCGGAGCAGCGGGCGGCTGCGCTGCAGAAGGCGGCAGAGGCTCGGACCGCCCGAGCAGAGATCAAGGCCCGCCTGAAGATGGGTTCGATGTCGCTCGCCGAGGCGCTCGAGTCCGATGACAACAACGTTGGCAAGCTGAAGGTCGTGTCCATGCTGGAATCGCTTCCCGGCGTGGGCAAGGTCAAGGCCCGCAAGCTGATGGAAGAGATCGGCATCGCTGACAACCGTCGCGTGCAGGGCCTCGGCGCTCAACAGCGCAAGTCGTTGCTCGACGAGCTGCATTGAAGCGACCGGGATCTCAAGCGCCGCGATCCGCTCTGATCGCATGATCATCGTCGTTTCCGGACCCGGAGGGGTCGGAAAGGGCACGATTGTCGATGCCCTGGTTCGCCGCGACCCGCGCCTGTGGTTGAGTCGCTCCTGGACGACGCGTGACCGTCGCCCGTCCGAATCCGAGGACGCCTATGTGTTCACGACCCCGGAGGAGTTCGAACAGCGGATCTCCGATGGTCGATTCCTCGAATGGACCGAGTTCCTCGGCAACTACTACGGCACGCCGACACCCGAAGCGGGCGACGACCGTGACCTCGTGCTCGAGATCGAGGTCGACGGCGCCCAACAGGTCAAGCGGATCGCTCCGGACACGATGCTGATCTTCGTGCTTCCGCCGTCCCGAGCCGAGCAGGAACGTCGGTTGCGCGGCCGTGGCGATCTCGATCACAAGGTGCTCGCACGGCTGAAGAAGGCCGAGGAGGAAGAACCGATCGGCCGCGAGCTCGCCGACCACCTCGTGGTCAACGACGATCTGGAATCGACGATCGACGAGATGCTCGCGATCATCGACGACGCCCGCCAGGGTTGAGGCGGTCGAGACCGTCGGGGACGGCGGCGATGGCGGTACACTCCGTGAACTATGGCGCTGGACCACGACACGATGATCAACCCGCCCATCGAGAGCCTTCTCGACAAGGTCGATTCGAAGTTCACGCTGGTCACGCTCGCGGCCCGGCGGGCCCGCAACATCAACTCGTACTTCAACCAGCTGGGTGACGGCCTCGGAGGCATGATTCCCCCGCAGGTGTCGTCCACGGCGCGCAAGCCGCTGTCGATCGGCTTCCAGGAGATCTCCGAGAAGAAGATCGTCTGGACCGAGGCCCCTGAGCCCGAGCCGGAACTCGAGATCGACCCCGAGGCCGAAGCCCAGGCCGCAGCCGACGCGGCTGCCGCCGAGAGCGACGACTGAGCACACGGTGAACGCCCTCGCGGGCAAGCGCATCGTTCTCGGTGTGACCGGCGGGATCGCCGCGTACAAGGCGATCGAAGTCTCGCGGCGTCTCGTCGATGCCGGTGCCCATGTGGTGCCGATCATGACCGATGCGGCGCAGCAGTTCATCGGCTCGACCACACTCAGCGCGCTCGCGTCCGAGCCGGTCCAGACCGAGCTCTGGGACAACGCCACGACGCCGATCCCGCACACGAAGTTCGGTCAGACCGCAGACCTGATCGTGGTGGCCCCGGCAACCGCGAAGCTCCTGGCCGCGTACCGGATGGGGTACAGCCACGATCTGCTCACGAACACGCTGATCGCGACCCGCGCCCCGGTGATCGTGTGTCCGGCGATGCACACCGAGATGTGGGAACACCCGAGCGTCGTCGACAACATCGACACGCTGCGCGCCCGTGGCGTCCATGTGGTCGAGCCGGAATCGGGTCGACTCGCAGGCGGCGACAGCGGCGCCGGTCGGCTCGCGTCGCCCGCGTCGATCCTTGCAGCCGCCGAGCGGGTGCTGGGACCGAACGACCTCGCCGGAGCCACCGTGGTCGTGTCGGCCGGTGGCACGCGCGAACCGATCGATGCCGTGCGCGTCGTGGCCAATCGCAGCTCCGGCAAACAGGGCTACGCGGTCGCCGAGGAAGCCGCGGCGCGTGGGGCAACGGTGACCCTGATCTCGACCGTCGCGCTCCCGACTCCTCACGGCGTCACGGTGGTTCCCGTCGAGACCGCCGCCGAGATGCAGGCGGCGATCGAGGAACGGTCCGCATCGAGCGATGTGATCGTCATGGCGGCCGCGGTTGCCGACTTCCGCCCCTCGTCGGCGGCGAGCGGCAAGATCAAGAAGCAGGACGGTGTCCCCGAGATCGTGCTCGAACCGACTCCCGACATCCTCGCCGGTCTCGGAGCGAACAAGCCGGCCGGGCAGGTCCTGGTCGGCTTCGCGGCCGAGACGAACGATCTGGTGGCGAACGCCCGGTCCAAGCTCATCCGCAAGAATCTCGACCTGATCGTCGCCAACGACGTCGGGGCCGATCGCGTTGGCTTCGCTCACGACACGAATGCCGTTACGCTGTTGAGGCCCGACGCGAAGCCTGTCGAGATCGACCTCGCCGCCAAGCGAGATGTCGCCCGGGCCGTCATCAACACGATCGTCGAGATCCGAGCATCGACTCAGACAGGAAAAGACTGACCCATGGCCAACTACACGTTCACGTCCGAAAGCGTCACCGAGGGCCATCCCGACAAGATGGCCGACCAGATCTCGGACTCGATCCTCGACGCGATCCTCACCGAGGATCCCGATGCCCGCGTCGCATGCGAGACGATGATCACGACCGGTCTCTGCGTCGTGGCCGGTGAGGTCAGCACGTCGGCATACGTCGAGATCCCGAAGATCGCGCGAGACACGATCAACGGAATCGGCTACGACAACGCCCTCTACGGGTTCGACGGCAACACCTGCGGCGTCATGGTCGCACTCGATCCGCAGAGCCCGGACATCGCACAGGGTGTCGACACGTCCGAAGAGGTCCGCAGCGGCACGTCCGGCGAGGATCAGCTCAACCTGCAGGGTGCAGGCGACCAGGGGATGATGTTCGGGTACGCCTGCAACGACACCGACGTCTTGATGCCGCTGCCGATCAACACCGCCCACCGCCTCGCCGAGCGCCTCGCCGACGTGCGCAAGTCGGGTCAGATCCCGTACCTGCGCCCTGACGCCAAGACCCAGGTCACGTTCGAGTACGACGAGAACGGCAAGCCGGTCTCGCTCAAGGGTGTGCTGATCTCCACGCAGCATCAGGAGGGCATCGATCGCGATTCGGTGATCCGCCCGGACCTGATCGACCAGGTGATCCGTCCGACCATCCCCGAGCAGTTCGCCGACGACGAGTACGAGATCTACATCAACCCGACCGGCAAGTTCGTGCTCGGCGGGCCCTACGCCGATTGCGGTCTCACCGGGCGCAAGATCATCGTCGACACCTACGGCGGCATGGGCCGACACGGTGGCGGCGCCTTCTCGGGCAAGGACCCGTCGAAGGTCGACCGCTCCGCCGCCTACGCCGGCCGCTGGGTCGCGAAGCACGTCGTCGCTTCCGGCGCCGCCGACCGTTGCGAGATCCAGCTCGCCTACGCGATCGGCATGGCACAGCCCATGAGCATTCTCGTCGAGACGTTCGGCACGGCCAAGGAGGACCCGACGAAGATCGAGGCTGCGGTGCGCGCCACGTTCGACCTGCGTCCCGGTGCGATCGTGCGTGACCTCGACCTCAAGCGTCCGATCTACAAGCAGTCCGCGGCGTACGGCCACTTCGGTCGCGAGGAGTTCCCGTGGGAGCAGCTCGGCAAGCTCGACGACCTCAAGGCAGCGCTCGGCGCCTGACCGCCCGAGCAGCGCGCTCGCACGGGTTCGTGTGACCGACTCCGCCGAATCCGTCGCGGTCGGTCGGACAACCTCTGAATCGCGTCGGGTGGCGCGGGTGCTGCCCGACGTCACCGGACTCGACAAGTCCTTCGACTATTCGATTCCGGACGACCTCGTCGACGACGTCGGCGTGGGAACGATCGTGCGCGTCGAACTCCACGGCCGACGTATCGGCGGATGGGTCGTGGACATCGTCGCCGACTCCGAGATCGACGCCGATGCGCTGAAACCGATCGCCAAGGTCACGGGGCACGGACCGTCGGAGGAACTGATCGAACTGGCAGAGTGGGCGCACGTCCGCTGGGCCGCCCGTCGGATCCGGCCGTTCCTCGTCGCCGCGTCGCCGAAGCGAGCGGTCAAAGCCCTTCCCCTCCCGCATCGTCGGGCACAGGCGCCGGCACCGTCGTCGCCCGCGACGACCCAGCTCCTGGAATCGGGTGGAGGGGTACTCCGGTTGCCGCCGCGCAGCGATGTCCTGCCGTCGATCCTGTCGGCGATCGCCGTCGGTCCGACGCTCGTGGTCGTGCCGACGGCGTCGGATGCGGCGCTGCTCGTCTCGCGACTGCGCCGCTCCGGTGCCACCGTGGCCCTGGTCCCCGACGACTTCGCGGCCGCTGCGGGCGGGGTCGATGTCGTGGTCGGCACCCGGTCGGCGGCGTGGATGCCGTGTGCGGGCATGGCCGCGGCCGTCGTGGTCGATGAACATGACGAGGCGCTCCAGGAGGAACGGGCGCCGACGTGGCACGCGCGGGATGTGATCGCCGAACGGTGCTTTCGCGCCGGCGTGCCGGTGGTGTACATCTCACCGGTTCCCACACTCGTCGCCGTCGAGGAACTCGCAGGATCGGACGGTGTGATCCATCCTCCGGCGGAGCGTGAGCGCGCCCACTGGCCGCACGTCGAGGTGGTCGATCGGAGTGACGACGAGCCGTGGAAGAAGTCCCTCGTCACCTCGGAGCTGATCGAACGGATCCGCGACCCGCTGCAACGGGTGCTCTGCATCAGCAACACGACCGGGCGGGCGCGGGTGCTCGCGTGCCGCACGTGCCGAGCGCTCGTGCGCTGTGAGAACTGCGACGCGGCCGTCGGTCTCGCGGACGACCGTGGGCTCGCCTGCGCCCGATGCGGTGTCGACCGTCCGCCGGTGTGCCAGGAATGTGGCGGCGGGACGTTCGCGAACCTGCGCCCTGGTGTGACCCGACTCGGGGAGGAGTTGGAGGCGGCTGCGAACCGCGAGGTCGTCGTCGTGACCGGCAAGGACGCCGACCCACCGCCGCGCTCCGATGTCTACGTCGGCACCGAGGCGGCGCTGTACCGCGTGGAGCCCGTCGATGTGGTCGCGTTTCTCGAGTTCGATTCCGAGATGTTGGCGCCTCGCTTCCGGGCGTCCGAGCAGGCTCTGGCGTTGCTCGTGCGCGCCGGTCGACTCGCTCCCACCGTGATGATCCAGACGTTCAACCCGGACCACGAAGTCGTCCGCGCCGCGGTTGCAGCCGACCCGGAGATCGTGCTCGGCGAGGAGCGCGAGCGTCGCGAAATGCTCGGCCTACCGCCGTTCGGCGCGCTTGCGTCGATCACCGGTGCCTACAGCGACGAGGTGGTCGCGGAACTCGACCGTGAGGCCATTCAGGTCGGACGGACCGGTGTCGATCGGTATCTCGTGCGGGCCGAGGACTGGACGACACTCGGACGGGCGATCAACGAGACGGTTCGTCCGTCGGGGTCCCGCGTGCGGGTCGCCGTGGACCCACCACGCGTCTGAACGCCGGTTGTCGTCGGCGCGTCAGGCGGGATGACTCGAGCGTGCCGACACGAAATCGGCGACGAGCTGGGTCCACGTCGAGAGTTCGGCGGCGCTGGAGGCGATGTGCACGTCGGCAGATGGGATCAGACGGCCGAGTTCGTCGGCGGTGGAGACCGGATGGACGGGGTCGCCGGTCCAGGCGAGAACGAGCGTGGGACACGCGATCGACTCGATGTCGTCACGGGACGGGAGCTGGGCCCGGGCGGCACCGCGCATCGCGCGCGCGAGCCGGTCCGGATCCCAGCTTCGGAGTCCGGCAGCGCGCTGCTCGCGGTACTCGAGATCGCCGACGAAGGGATCGGGTGGAGCGACGTTCGCGCCGGCGGCGATCAGCGTCTCGATGCCGCGCGACTCGATGACCTCGGCCCCGACCTCGTAGGTGCCCGCCTGTTCCGCACGGGTTTCCCAACCGGTCGGCGGGATCACGAGCACCAGACCGCGAACTCGATCGGGGGCGAGCACCGCTGCGTGCAGCGCGGTGGCGGCACCCATCGATGCTCCCGCAGCGATGTATCGGTGGATGTCCATCCCGGTCGCCAGCTCGAGTTGGTCGCGGGCGAGCTCGTCCCAGCGGTAGCCGTCGAGATTCGTCGTCGACTCGGACACGCCGTGGCCGCGGGCGTCGTAGCGGACGACCCGCGCCGGAACCTCGGTCCAGTCGATGAGCGTTCGCCGATCCTCCAGCAGGCGACTCTGCGTGAGCCCGTGACCCCAGACCAGATCGAGACCCGTTCCGATGCGTTCGACGTCGATCTCGGCTCCTCTGACGATCATGGTCCGCAGCCTCGCACGTCATCGCTCGGAGAAGCGGTTCGGATCCGGTTCGACGTGGAATGATCGGGCCATGACCGACGGATCGGACGGAGTGGATCCGTTGTCGAGCGAGCGACCGGTCTACGAGGTCGACGTCCCGGTCACCGCGCTGCTGAAACTCGCGGGTGTCCTCGTCGTCAGCTTTCTGCTCCTCGCCGGTCTCTCGCGCGCGCAGCAGCTCGTCGGGATCGCCATCGCCGCCGCAGTCGTTGCCGCGGTGATCGGACCGGCGATCCGGGCCGGCGCGCAGCTGATCGGGGGAATTGCGTCCACGATCGTCGTCCACGTGATCCTGCTGCTGGTGGTCGCCGGCTCCACGGTTCTCGTCGTGCAGTCGATCCGGGCGGAGTCGACGGCCCTCGAGGACTACACCGCGGTGCAGTTGGAGCGTCTCGACGAGGATGGCGGACCGACGTTTCTCACGCGCACCCGACTCGACGAACGCATCGGCGACACCGTCACAGGATGGGGCGTGGGAGCGGTGGTCGGCGATGACGACGCGACCGGCATCGCGACCCGGATGTCGGAACTGGTCCTCCTCGTGGTGTTCAGCGCGTTCTTCTCGGTCCAGGGCGGGGCGCTGCTCACCATGGCCCTCGGATGGATCGATGATCGCGATCGGCGTCGCGTCCTTCGCGAGATCTGGCAAGAGGGTGTCGAGCGTGGAGCATCGTTCACCCGACGGGCCGGATTCGTCGCCGTCGTCAGCGGGCTCGGAGCGAGCGCGGTCGCGCTCGCCTTCGGGCTCCCCGCCGCGCTGCTGATCGGGGTGGCCGCCGGACTGCTCTCGATCGTCCCGCTGCTCGGCCCGGTGGTGGGCTGGCTGCCGTTGGTGGTGATCGCCGCCGTGGATCGAGAACCGCGAGAGGTCGCCGCCGTGGCCGTTGTCGCCGTCGCAGGTGTCATCGCGGTGGGGCTGCTGCGAGCTCGGGTTCTCGGCCACGGCTTCTCGCCGGGTCTGCTGCTGGTGGCGCTCGGGCTCGCAGCGGGACTGAGCGCCGGGGGACTCCCGGGTGCGATGTGTGGCATGTTCCTGGCGGTGTTCGCAGCGAGTGCGCTCGGTCACGACTGGACGGTGGAACGCATCGCCGGGATGCGTGGGGTGACCGCTCCGTTGGCGCACACATCCGAGTTCGTCCGGACCGCGGAGTCCGACGAGGCCGACACCGACTTTGCCCCGCTCGATGCCCCCGTGAACGACCGACGTCTGCTGCTCCAGCCGACCAACCGCACCCTCTGGCGGATCACGGGCATCGTGCTCGCAGCGTTCTCGCTGCAGCTGTCGATCACGCGCATCGGACCGACGATCATCTGGGCCGTGGTCGGCATCCTGATCGCGATCGGACTCGATCGGCCGGTGTCGTGGCTCGAGCGACGGTGGGGGATCCGGCGATCGCTGACGGTGGCGCTCGGTGCGTTGCTGGTGGTGGGAGCCCTGGCCGGTCTCGCGTTCTCGGCGTCGGAGTCGTTGGGAGGCTCGTCGAAGCTCGACACCGATCTGGCCGCCATCCAGGCATCGTTCGAGGACCTGCCGCTGATCGGCGACCGCATCGCGGATCTCGACCTCAGCGAACGGATCGACGAGTTCGAGCGTGACGTCCCCAATCTGATGTCGAGCACGAACGTGAGCGAACGAGTCGCACCACTGGTCGGAGGAGGGCTCGTCGGCGGATTCTGGATCCTCGTCGTGGCGATGGCCTGCCTGATCGACGGCCCGAAACTGGTGGTCGCGATCGATCGTCGCGTTCCCGCACGGCTCCGCCGTCAGACCGAGCGTCTGGCACGGGCGGGCCACTCGGCACTGTCGGGGTACGTTGCCGGCTCGGCCACCGTGGCCGCACTGAACGGTTTCATCGTGGCGAGCATGGGCTTCGCGGTCGGCGTCCCCGCTCCCGCGGTGCTCGGGATCTGGGCGTTCAGCTGGAACTTCGTCCCACAGATCGGTGCGATCATCGGGTGGGTGCCGATGCTGGTGTTGGCGTTCCTCGTCAGTCCGCTCGCCGGAGTCGTCTGCCTCGGGCTCTTCGTCGGCTACCAGTTGGTCGAGAACAATCTGATCCAACCGGCGATCGTGGGTCATGCGGTCGACATCACGCCGTTGGCCGCGCTCACTGCGGCACTGGTCGGAGTCGCGGTCGCGGGCCTCGTCGGCGCCGTCCTCGCGATTCCCGCGGCAGGTGTGGTCAGAGCGGTCTACAACGAATGGCGCCGCGAGGACTTTCCGGCGATCCGCCCGCCGGTCGTCGACAGCGGTTGATCGCCGCGCGTCACTGCGGGGTGCCCCGGTCGCGTCGATAGCCTCGCACGTCCCGTGAACGCCGACCTCTTCCCCGATCTCGCCGACGAGCGTGCGCAGTTGTCGTTCGCGCGCGCGTCGCGAGACCGGATGATCGAGCGCCTCGACGCGGTCGACCCGGAGGGTGCCGCCGACGAGATCACCAAGGACTACATCGAGGTCACGGTCGCGGAGGCGCTCGAGGATCTACGGGGGCCCGGAGCGGGAGACTTCTTCGGCCGCATCGACGATGACGACGGCTCGTGGTACGTCGGTCGCCGCCACATCGAGGACGAGTCACACGACCCGGTCGTGGTCGACTGGCGCGCGCCGATCGCGGCGCCGTTCTACCGTGCGACCGCTGTCGATCCGCTCGGCGTGGCCTTCCGTCGTCGGTTCACGCTCGACGAGGGAGAGCTCGTCGCGTACCTCGACGAGGATCTCGACGACCCGGAGGCCGGGGGAACGGCCGCCGGGATCCCCGATCCGGTGCTCGCCGAGATCGGAGCGGAGCGCAGCGGTGAGATGCGCGAGATCGTGGCGACGATCCAGGGCGAACAGGACGTCGTGATCCGCTCGGACATCGATCAGGTGTTGATCGTCCAGGGTGGACCCGGTACCGGTAAGACGGCGGTGGCGTTGCACCGTGCCGCGTACCTGCTGTTCGAGCACCGCGGCCGGCTCGCCCGGGACGGTGTGCTCGTCGTCGGACCGAACCGGGCCTTTCTCGACTACATCGGCAATGTGTTGCCGTCGCTCGGCGAACGCACGGTCCGCCAGTCGACGGTCGACGAACTCTGCATCCCGAAGGTGGATGTCACGACGACCGACGATGCAGAAACGGCGCGCTGGAAGGGATCATCGGAGCGGCTCGAGCACCTCGAACGGGCGGCGTTGAGAGCGATCAGTCCGCCCGGTGAGGACGTCGTCGTTCCGATCGGCGTCCGCAAGCACGTGATCCCCGCTGCGGAGTTCGCCGAGTGGATCGACACGGCGAAGAACGGTTCCACGCCGATCAACGAGCGGCGCACACGCCTCGTGGCGATCGCGAGGCGCGAACTCACCCGTCGCTCGGGCGATGACAGCTGTTGGCGGCACGCGGGGCCGCTGAAGACGGCGATCAACAAGGCGTGGCCGACGCAGAAACCGATCAAGCTGGTGGACGGGCTCCTGCCCGGCCCTCGCGGCAAGCGTCGTGCGTGGACGGTCGGCGACCAACTGCTCGTCGATGAAGCGAACTCGTTGCTCAACGGCTCACCGTTCACCTATGGCCACGTCGTCGTCGACGAGGCGCAGGACCACTCCGATGTCGCGCTGCGCGTCATCGGTCGCCGGAGCCCTGCCGGATCGATGACGCTCCTCGGCGACGTCGCCCAATCGACCGCACCGGCGGGTCAGGAGCGATGGGCGGACGTGTTCGCGCACCTGTCGCCGACCGGCACCAGCGGCACGATCGCCGACTTGACGATCGGCTACCGCGTTCCCGAGGCGATCCTCACCATGGCGAACCGGTTGCTCCCACTCACCGAGGTGGACGCGACCGAGAGTCGCAGCGTGCGTGTGGGTGGGGTCCCACCGACGTGGAATCACGGTGCGACCGACGACCTTCCGTGGCGGGTCGCCACGACGGTGCAGGAGACGAAGCGGCTCCATCGACTCACCGGACTCGTCGCGCCGCTCGCACTGCACGAAGCGATTGCGACGGCGCTGGCGGAGGTCGACCTGAGTGCCGTCGACCACGTCCACGAACTGGGCCCGACCGAGGTTCCGCTCTTCGAACCGCACGCTGCGAAGGGTCTCGAGTTCGACGGAGTCGTCGTCGCGAACCCCCACGACATCCTCGGCGACTCCGCCCTCGGCGCACGTCTGCTCTACGTCGCCATGACCCGAGCGGTCCAACGCCTCGCCTTCGTCACCGACGCCGCGGTCCCCGCAGTCCTCACCGCCTGAACATCTTCACGCAGTCGTGCCGGAGGTGGGACGGACGGCGAGGAGGCGAAAGCCCGATTTCGACGCGACGCGTTCGGTGGTGTGACCTTCGGAGGTGAGCCAGCGCTGGAGCGAATCGGCGCCCAGATGCTTCTGGACGACGAGCGTCGCCGTTCCCTCGGCGTCGAGGCGGCCGAGCCAGGTCAGCAGGAGCTCGCGGAGTGCGAGCTTGCCGATCCGGATCGGCGGGTTCGACCAGATGGTCGAGAAACGAATCTCGTCGGGCACGTCCTCGGGCGCGGCGACGCGAATGTTGTCGAGATGGTTACGGGCCGCGTTGCGTCGGCACAACTCCCGTGCTCGTGTGTTCACGTCGACCGCCCACACGGTCGCATCGGGGGACCGTCGGCCCATCGTGAGCGCCATCGCTCCCGATCCGGCTCCGAGGTCGAGGAGGTTTCCCTTCGAGGCGAGCGGTACCTCGGAGCGCAGGAGCAGCGACGTTCCCGCGTCGACGTGGCCGCGGCTGAACACTCCGGTGTCGGTCTCCATCGTGAACGCGGTGTCGGGAAGTGTGACGTCGACGACGACGGGGTCCGATGGCACCGTCGGGTCCTCGAAATACTGGGACCCACCTGTGTGACCGGTAGGGGGCATGGGCTTGGGCGTCATCTCCCGTAGCCTGGCACCAATGTCGTACAAGATCAGGACATACGGCGATCCGGTGCTCAAGAGTCAGGCCGCGAAGGTCACCGACGTCAACGGCAAGATCATCCGCCTGGTGGACGACATGTTCGACACGCTCGTCGAGACCGGCAACGGTCTTGCCCTGGCGGCGCCGCAGATCGGTATCCAGAAGCAGGTCGTCGTCTGGGACCTCGGCGACGAACCGCTCGCGATCGTCAACCCCGAGATCATCGAAGGCGATGGTGAATGGGTGTTCGACGAGGGCTGCCTGTCGATTCCCGGTCTGTATGTCGAGATGGTTCGCCCGAAGCAGGTGCTGGTCCGGGGCGTCAGCCTCGACGGCGAGGTCATCGAAATCGAGGCCGACGAACTCGAGGCGCGCATGTTCCAGCACGAGATCGATCACCTCAACGGCGTGCTGATGTTCGACCGGCTCGAAGGAGATCAGCGCAAGGAAGCGCTCGCCGAGTACCGCCGGATCGAAGAACAGACCGCAGCCGAAGCGGAGGCCGCCGCGCGCGGTGGGATTCGGCGTCGACTGCGCCTTTCATGAAGCTCGTCTTCCTCGGGACCCCCGAGATGGCGGTGGCCCCGCTGGTGGCGCTCGTCGACGCCGGACACGACATCGTGCGTGTGGTCACCCGGGTGGACAAGAAGCGTGGGCGCGGTGGCGCCCTCTCGCCGAGTCCGGTGAAGGCTGCGGCCGTCGAACTCGGGCTGCCCGTCTCCCACGATCCCGACGACGTCCTCGACGCCGTGGCCGACGGAGCCGAACTCGGCGTGGTGGTGGCATACGGGCGGATCATCAAGCCGCACCTGCTCGATGCCGTCCCCATGGTCAACCTGCACTACTCGTTGTTGCCGCGCTGGCGTGGGGCGGCGCCCGTCGAGCGGGCGATCCTCTCGGGTGACGACGAGACCGGCGTCGGGGTGATGCGGCTCGAGGAAGGACTCGACACCGGTGGCCTGTACGCAGAAGAGCGGGTGCCGATCGGCGGCGACACGACGGCCGACGAACTCCGTGCGACATTGAGCGACGTCGGCTGCCGGCTGCTCGTCGACGTGCTCGCACAGCCGCTCGCGTCATGGATCGACGACGCCATCCCGCAAACGGGCGAGACGACCTATGCGTCGAAGCTCGACAAGGCGGAGTTCGAACTCGACTGGAAGCGTCCTGCGGTCGAGAACCACCGGCTGATCCGAGTCGGCGGAGCGTGGACGACCTTCCGCGAGAAGCGGTTGAAGATCCTCGCTGCTGACCTCGTCGACGGCACGGTCGTCCCGACCATGGTGCAGCCCGAAGGCAAGGGTCCGATGGCGTTCGACGCGTGGCGCAACGGTGCGCAGCCGCTCCCCGATGAACTGTTCGGCGACCGATGAACCGCAAGGAACGCCGTGCCGCGCTCCAGGGCGGTCCGAAGACGGACACGGGCACGACGACGCCGAAGCCGACATCTCGTTCTGCTGCACGGCGGATGGCCCGTGGCGTCGCGCTCGACGTGCTGCGACGCATCGAGAACGACGGGGCGTACGCCAACCTCGTTCTCGGGCCGATGCTGGCCGACTCCGATCTGTCCGAGCAGGATCGCAAGTTCGCAACCGAACTGGTCTACGGCTCCACTCGCATGCGGCGGGCCTGTGACGCGATCATCGATCGGTACGCCAGTCAGCCACCGGACGAGCAGACCCGCTCGATCCTCCGGCTCGGCACCTACCAGCTCGCGTTCGCCGGGGTCCCGGCGCACGCAGCGGTCAGCGCGACGGTCGACCTAGCGCCGACCAAGACCCGTGGCTTCGTCAACGCCGTGCTCCGCCGCGTCGCCGAGATGGACATCGACGAGATGGTCTGGCCGTCCGAGGCAGCGCGTCTGAGCTATCCGGAGTGGATCGCCGACGCTCTCACCGCGGACCTCGGAGACGGCGCGGGCGAGGCGATGGAGCGAATGAACCAGGCGCCGACCGTCACCGAGCGCCCCGACGGCTACGTCCAGGACTTCTCGTCGCTCTGGGTCGCGTACGCCGTCGAAGCGCGAGCGGGTGAGCGGGTGCTCGACGTGTGCTCGGCCCCGGGCGGCAAGGCCACGGCGATGGCCGGCTCGGGTGCCACCGTGATTGCCGCCGACCGTCAGGATCACCGAGCTGCCCTCGTCCACGACAACGTGCAACGGCTGGAGCTGTCGTTGCCAGTTCTTGTCGCGGATGGGACACGGCCTCCGTTCGCTCCCGCCACGTTCGACGCCGTGTTGCTCGACGCCCCCTGTTCCGGCCTCGGAGCGCTCCGGCGCCGCGCCGACGCCCGTTGGCGAATCGAACCGAACGACGTCCGCGAGCTCGCACGGTTGCAGGCGCAGCTGCTCACATCGGCCGCGTCGCTGGTCCGGCCCGGAGGCCGTCTCGTGTACAGCGTGTGCACGCTGCTCGACGCCGAATCGGTCGACCATCCGACGCCCGACGGGTTCGAGGTCGACGACGCCGAACCACCGGCTGGTCGATGGCGGCGGCACCGTCAAGGCTGGAGAGTGCTGCCACAAGATGCCGACACCGACGGCATGGTGATGATTCGCTACCGTCGCACGACATGAGCGACGAACGCGAACATCGGCTCGAAGCGAAGGTGCTCACGTGCTCCGACGGAGTGGTGCACGGAACGCGCGAGGACAAGAGTGGTCGGGCGCTGGCCGATTTCCTGGCCGCCAACGGGTTCGACGTCGTCGAGCGCCGGGTGACCGCCGACGGTGCCGACAACGTGGCCCTGGCGCTCTCCGAGATGACCAATGGGTTCGCCGGGCTGATCGCCTCGACCGGCGGAACGGGCTTCGCTCCTCGCGATCAGACGCCCGAGGGCACCCGATCGGTGATCGAGCGGGAAGCTCCCGGACTCGCCGAGGCGATGCGGCTGTGCAATCCGCTCGGACGGTTGTCCCGCGGTGTCGCCGGCATTCGTGGGAACGCGATCATCGTGAACGCGCCGGGGAGCACGAAGGGTTGCGTCGAGCAGCTGGAAGCGGTCATCGACGTGCTGCCCCACGCCCTGCGTCTGCTCCACGACACCGACGCCAGCCACTGACGGCAGCGATCCGCAATCGGCCGGAGCCTGGACTGCGGTCGCCGGTAGCCTCGCTCGGGTGCTGAAACTGGTCTTGCCGAAGGGCTCGTTGGAACGAGCGACACTCGAACTCTTCGAAGCGGCGGACCTCCCCGTGCATCGGTCGTCGTCGGTCGACTACCAGGCGAACATCGACGACCCGCGGATCGACTCGGTGCGCATCCTGCGACCACAGGAGATCCCGACCTACGTGTCCGAGGGTCTGTTCGACCTCGGGATCACCGGCCGCGACTGGGTCGAGGAGACGGGCAGCGTCGTCGAGAGTCTCGGTGAACTGAAGTACTCGAAGAACACGGGGAACCCGATCCGGATGGTCGTCGCCGTCGCCGGTGACTCGCCGGCCGAGTCGGTGAAGGACCTCCCGAACGGCGTGCGAGTGCAGACCGAGTACCTCGAATCGACTCGCCGGTTCTTCGAACAGAACGGCGTCGATGCGAACGTGCGGCTGTCGTACGGAGCGACCGAGGCGAAGATCCCCGACATCGCGGACTGTGTGGTCGAGATCACCGAGACCGGCCGAGCGCTCCGTGCGGCGGGCTTGAAGGTGATCGACACGATCCTCACGAGCTACACCGAAGTCGTCGCCAATCCGGTCTCGTTCGCCGACCCGGAGAAGCAGAAGGCGATGAAGCAGGTGATGACCCTGCTGAACGGCGTGCTCGACGCACGCGGCCGGGTGCTGCTGAAGCTCAACGTGAGCGAGCAGAAGAAGGCAGCGGTCCTCGCGGTCCTGCCGTCGATGAAGTCACCGACCGTGTCGCCGCTGTCCGACGGCGGATTCGCGGTGGAGTCGGTGGTCGAGAAGCGGACGATCAACCTGGTGATCCCGGCGCTGCGCGAGGCGGGGGCAACCGATCTCCTCGAGCTGCCGATCTCCAAGATCGTCCCGTGACCGCGCATCGGAACGGAAGTCTGTCCGGCAGCATCGTCGAGTTCGATGCCGCCGTGGGCCTCGGTGTCGTCGAGTCCGGTGATGATCGATACGCATTCCACTGCATCGAGATCGCCGACGGGACCCGTGACATTGCGGTGGGTACCGCCGTGACGTTCGAGTTGATCGGCAAGTTCGGCCGGTACGAGGCCGCCGACATCCGGTCGTGACCGACACCGATCCGCGCACCGAACGGGAGCGACGGATCATCGACGTGCTGATGTCGCTGGGGGAGGGCGAGGTCACCACCTACGGCGACGTGGCCGAGGTCGCGGGATATCCGAGACAGTCACGGCTCGTGGGCCGCATCCTGAGCACGACCGACGTCGACGTTCCGTGGTGGCGCGTCGTCAACGTCGCCGGCGTGATCCGCGCGTCCGATCCCGGCCTCCAGGCGCAGCTGCTGGCCGAGGAGAACGTCGTGGTCCGCGACGGCAGGGTGATCCGCGCCCCGATCGGCCGCTTCGCCTCGAGCGACGGCTGACCCCGTCGACCGGGTCGAGCGGGAGCCTCAGTCGGTTGGCTGGCCGGCCTGCGCTGCTTGGCCCTTGATCTGGACGAAGGCGAGGCGGATGTTCTGGAGGGCGCCGACCATGGTCGGTGCTTCCGGGCCGAGGCGGTCGCCCAGGCCGTCGACCAGGCACGCGAGTGCGTCGATCGCGAGCGCGGCCTGTGCGAGGTCGGGTTCCTCGGCGGACAGGTGGATGGCCGCCAGTTCGTAGAGGCCCATCACATGGTTGGTGATGACGACCTCGGCCGGAACCGACGCGAGTCGCTGGCGGCTCTCCTCCATCGCCTGCTGCGCCTCGGCGATCTCCTGTTGTTCCTCGGGCGACAGCTGCTCGAACTGGGACTGGAGGTCGTCGAGACCCGGGATCTCACCGGAGAAGCCGGAGGAGTCCACGGCGTCGGCGGTTTCGGCGGAATCGTGCTCAGAGGTTTCGTCGCTCACGCGCGGTACCCTACCGGGGCACAACTGAGGCGAAGTGGGACGCGAGTCCCCACCTGTCCACTCCCCGGCGAGAAGATCGTCGAAACCGTGACACAGGTACTGAGGCTGAGACAGCCACCACCGGCCCATCGGGTCGGCTGAGTGTCGGTCGCTCCGCGGACTTCGCGTCGAGCACCGAAACATTCAACATGGGGAGGCCCATTGCACAGGAGTGAAGTCTCATAGCACCGCGACGACCAGAACCGCGTGGCGATCAACACCGCGTCAACGACCGCATCCGAAGCCGTGAAGTCCGACTGATCGGACCGAGTGGTGACCAACTCGGAATCAAGCCGGTGCCGGAGGCGCTGAGGATGGCCCGGGGTCTCGACCTCGACCTCGTCGAAGTCGCCCCGCAAGCCAAACCGCCCGTCTGTCGCATCATGGACTACGGCAAGTTCAAGTACGAAGAAGATCAGAAGGCCAAAGAGGCCCGCAAGAAGTCGACCAACGTGCAGGTCAAGGAGGTGAAGTATCGCCCCAAGATCGGCAAGGGCGACTTCGACACCAAGACCCGCAACGTCATCCGGTTCATCGATGACGGTCACAAGGTCAAGGTGACCCTGCAGTTCCGCGGCCGCGAGATGGCCCACCCGGAGCTGGGTGCGAAGATCCTCGACGACGTGATCGAAGCCGTCGGTCCGGCAGCGAAGCTCGACAGCCGCTCGCGGCTCGAAGGTCGCGCGATGTCGATGGTGCTCTCACCGGACAAGCAGGCCCAGGAGGCCATCAAGAAAGCAGCGGCAGCTGCCGAGAAGGAAGCAGCCGCCGAGGCCGAAGGCGAAACGGCCGAATCACAAGGAGATTGAGATGCCGAAGATGAAGACATCGAAGACCGCTGCGAAGCGGTTCAAGAAGACCGGGACGGGCCAGCTCCGTCACGAACAGCAGAACAACCAGCACAAGTTCGAGTCGAAGTCGTCGAGCCGGAAGCACCGTCTCGATCGGGACGTCGACGTGCACCCCAGCGACACGAAGCGGATCAAGCGTCTGCTCGCAGAGCGCTGATCGAGACGCTGAAGCAGAAGTAGGAGAAGAACAATGGCACGAGTCAAGCGCGGCGTCACCAAGACGAACCGCCACAAGAAGGTTCTGAAGCAGGCCAAGGGCTACTACGGCAACAAGAGCCGTTCGTTCCGGGCCGCCAACGAGCAGGTCATGCGGTCGGGCAACTACGCCTTCCGCGACCGTCGCGCCCGCAAGGGTGAGATGCGGCGGCTGTGGATCCAGCGGATCAACGCAGCTTGCCGTCAGAACGACATGAGCTACAGCCGGTTCATCGCCGGTCTGAACGCTGCCGGCATCGAGGTGGACCGCAAGATCCTCTCCGAGATCGCCGTCACCGACGCTGCGGCGTTCACCAAGCTGGTGGACAACGCGAAGGCCGCTCTCTGAGCAGCTGAACGAACACCGAATCTCGAAGGGGCCGTGCCACATGCACGGCCCCTTCGGCGTTTTCGGGCGCATCCACACCTCATCGGCCACACTGGTCCCGATGACCGGACTCGGAGCGACGAATCGCAACGTCCAGCAGTTGAAGAAGCTGTTGGGTCGGCGGAGCGAGCGCCATGCGACACGACAGTTCGTGATCGAAGGGCCGGTCCTCTCGACCGAGGCGGTGCGGGCCGGATGGATCTGCCTCGCCCAGTACGTCCCGGAGGGGAGTGGGGTGAAGGTCGAGGGTGCGGGGCCGGTCAACGAGTTGGCCGCCGGAGTGCTCGAGCGGGTTGCCTCGACCCAGTCCCCGCAGGCACCGCTCACGCTCGCGAAGATGCGAGACCACGACGTGGTGGCCGTTCTCGCGGCGGCCTCGTTCATCGTCGTCCTCGACCGGGTCGGTGATCCGGGCAATGTCGGCACCATCCTGCGCTCGGCCGAGGCGGCGGGAGCGGAGGCGATCGTGCTGACGCCGGGGTCGGTGGATGTCTTCAACCCGAAGGTGCTGCGATCGTCGGCCGGCGCGGTCTTCCACGTTCCGGTTCTCGTCGCGACGCTCGAGGAGGTCGCCGACTCGGGCTTCGAACTGGCAGGGACCAGCAGCCACGAGTTTCCCGACCGGACGGTGGTGGCGCACACGGAGGCGGACCTCACTCGTCGACTCGCGATCGTGATGGGCAACGAAGCGGCCGGATTGCCCGACGAATGGAACGACCACGACGGTCCGATCGACACCTGGTTGACGATTCGCCACCGCGGTCGGAGCGAGTCGCTCAACGTCGCGATGGCGGCGACCATCATCGTCTTCGAAGCCGCCCGCCAACGAGCGGAGTATCAACCGGGGTCCGACCCCGGTTGATACCTTCGTGCGGGATGGGTGCCGCGCTGACCGAACGACTCGACCACACGGGCGTGGAGTACGAGATCTTCGAGTGCGACCCGGATCTGGCCGACACGGCTCAGTTCTGCGAGGCGTACGGCTTCGAACTCGGCGACTCGGCGAACACGATCGTCGTCGTGGGCAAGTCCGATCCGCCGGTCCACGCAGCCTGCGTCGTCCTGGCGAACACCCGACTCGATGTGAACAAGGTGGTCCGCAAACGGCTCGGGGTGAAGAAGGCGTCGTTTGCGAACGCGGAGGCGACCGCTGATCTCACCGGGATGCAGATTGGGGGCGTCACCCCCTTCGGGCTCCCCGCCGATCTTCCGATCTGGGTCGACGAGCGGGTGTTGTCTCGCCCGAGGATCGTTCTCGGTGGTGGCGATCGGAGCCAGAAGGTGATCGCACCACCGACGATCCTCGAAGCGATCGGCGCCGAGGTCGTGACGGACCTGGCCAAGGTCGCCGAACCATGACGACGCAGGTGGTTCCGATCCTCCGCGTCGCCGACGCCGAGGTGTCGGTCGAGTGGTACGCACGGATCGGGTTCGAGCAGGTGTTCGAACACCGTTTCGACGAGGGGATGCCGGCGTACGTCGGGCTCGAACGCGAGGGCGCGCTGATCCACCTCTCCGAACACACCGGCGACGCACCCGGACCGGGTCTTCTCTACATCTGGGTCGACGAGATCGACCCACTCGCGGAACACTTCGGTGTGGTTCCCGACGAGATGCCGTGGGCCCGTGACTTCGAGGTCACCGATCCTGACGGCAATCGCATCCGTCTGGCCGAAGCGGTCGGGTGATCAGAATCCGACGTCGCTGATGCTGGCGAATCCGGTCGACACGGCGGCGTAGTCGTCGGCCGGTTCCGTCGACTCGGAGTTGCAATCGCTGGCGAAGGGATCGGCCCCGTCGGGAAACGCCGTGGCGACGGGAACCTCGACGAGACCGCGGATCTGACCGCCGTCGGTACAACTCGGCACGTTCACGCTGGTGACCGACACGGCCAGGTCGAGCGAGCCGTCGTCGGCGCGGTGCTCCGCGATGAACGCGACGACGTACGCCGCCGCGTCCGAGAACGACGCGTCGGCCTCGTCGGGGACCAATCCGGAGCTGACCGCGATTGCGGGGACCCCGGCACGCGCGGCTGTCCGGGCAGCGCCCACCGTTCCCGACAGGTCGACGAACGGACCGATGTTCTGGCCCGAGTTGACGCCGGAGACGACGAGGTCGGGCATCAGCCCCAGTTCACCGAGGGCGACTCCGACCGAGTCGGCGGGCGTGCCCATGACCGCCGTGCCCGGAAACCCGGTTGCCGTCGTTCCGTCGGCGCTGGTGACCGCTCCCGCGGTAGTGGTGTCGGACGACCCGCTCTGGTTCTCGCTCGGCGCCACCAGGACCACCTCGACGTCGGGCACGGCGCGAAGCGCTTCCACCAACGTGTCGATGCCGGGAGCGCGGATCCCGTCGTCGTTCGTGACCAGGATCTCCAACACCTTCGGGGCCGGCGTCGTGGTCGTCGTACTCGTTGTCGTGGTGGTCGGGGAGGCCGTCGTGGTCGCTTCCTCGGCCGACGTTGGCGGAGCCGTGGTCTCGGCGGGCTCGGTGTCGGCCGGTTCCGCAGCGGCGTCGGTGACCGGCGAGGACGGATCGGAGGATTCGTCGGAACCGCCGCACGCGGACACGGCGAGGACCAGCGCGAGGGGAAGGGCGAGCATGTGGTGGAGACGCACGGCGCCGGACGCTACGGACGCGGACTCGCTCCGCTGGGAGTGTGGACCAGGTGTTCGCCAGCTGTTCATTCCGGGTTTCCCTCCGACGTCGGCGGCGAAATGAAACGATGTGTGGACCGAGGACGGCGGCTACGCTTGGAGTCGTGACGACGCGGTTGCAGCGATTTCCGTACCCCGGCTGACCCCGGGGTTCCCGAAACGCTCCTGCTCACACCGTTCCTTCGAAAGGACACCTCTTGATTTCCGATATCACTGCCGCCCGTGACGCGGCACTCGCCGACATCGCACGCGCGACCTCACCCGACGAGGTCGCCGAGATGACCACCCGCTTCGCGGGAAAGAAGGGCGAACTCGCCGGGCTGAAGAAGCGGCTCGGCTCGCTCGACACGATCGACGAGAAGAAGGTCGCCGGCGCTGCCATCAACGAGGCGATGAGCGCGGTCGATGCCGCCCTCGACGAACGCCGTGCGGCCGTTGCGGCAGATGCGATGCGTCAGCAGGTCGAGAACGAACGCCTCGACCTGACCGAGTACGTCGGCAAACCGGCTCGTGGACACGCCCACCTGGTGACGCAGGCGTGGGAACGGCTGGAGGACGTGTTCGTCGGACTCGGGTTCCGCGTGGCCGAGGGTCCCGAGGTCGAGACCGACTGGCACAACTTCGAAGCGCTCAACATGGGCGAAGGGCACCCGGCGAGGGGCGAGTTCGACACGCTGTTCGTGGACCACGTTCCGCCCGGCGGCCGACCCGGAACAACCGTGCTGCGCACGCACACGTCGCCGGTGCAGATCCGCACGATGCTCACCGAGGAGCCGCCGATCTACGTCATCGCGCCGGGTCGAGTCTTCCGCCGGGACACCCCGGATGCGACCCACATGCCGGTGTTCCATCAGATCGAGGGCTTGGTCGTCGACCGGGACATCTCGATGGCCGACCTCGCCGGCACGATCGACGCGTTCACCAAAGCATTCTTCGGAAAGGGCTGGAACTCGCGCCTGCGGCCGAGCTACTTCCCGTTCACCGAACCATCGGCGGAGTTCGACATCCAACGCCCCGACGGCTCGTGGATCGAGCTCGGCGGATGCGGCATGGTCCACCCCAACGTCCTCACCGCCGGCGGACTCGACCCCGAGGAATGGAGCGGCTTCGCGTTCGGATTCGGGATCGACCGGATGGCGATCATGCGCCACGGTGTCGCCGACATCCGTGAGATGTTCTCCGACGACCTCCGATTCGCAGAACAGTTCTGAGAGGGAGCGAACGATGAAGATTCTCCTGTCCTGGCTCAACGACTACGGCGACTTCGGCGACCCCACGAACCCCGATGACGTTCAGCGGGTTTCCGACGAGCTCACCGCGCTCGGCCTCGAGGTCGAGTCGATCACCCCGGTCGGCGAGACCGTCGAGGGTGTCGTCACCGCGCGCATCCTGCGCCTCCAGAGTCACCCCGACGCCGCGAAGGTCCAGCGCGTCTACGTGGACGCGGGCGACGGCGAGGAACGCCATGTGTGGTGCGGCGCCGACAACATCTCCGAGGACGACATCGTCCCGCTCGCCACGCTCGGTACGACGATGCCGAACGGCATGACGATCGAGCGCCGGGGCATCCTCGGCATCGATTCGGAAGGGATGTTGTGTTCTGCCCGGGAACTCGGCCTCGGCGAGGACCACGACGGAATCCGCATCCTGCCCTCGGGCTTGCCGCTCGGCATTCCGTACGGCGACGCGCTCGGCATCCGACCGGACGTGTTGATCGACGCCGATGTCACGCGGAACCGGCCCGACTGTTGGGGCTACGTCGGAATCGCCCGCGATCTCGCCGCCAAGATGGGCGTGGAGTTCCGGCCACCGACGCCAACGATCGACGTCACCGGCGACGAGCGGACGACGCCCGTGGAGATCGTCGACGGAGACCGTTGCGCGCGTTTCACCTCGACGGTCATCTCCGGTGTCGTCGTCGGAGAATCGGCGGGCTGGATGCAGCGCCGACTGACGGCCGCCGGGATGCGGCCGATCAGCAACGTGGTCGACGTGAGTAACTACGTGATGCTCGAACTGAACCAGCCCAACCACGCCTACGACCTCGAGACCCTCGGCGGCGGTGGCTTCCGGATCCGCCTCGCGACCGACGGCGAACACCTCGTGACGCTCGACGGTGAGGATCGCACGTTCACCACCGACGACCTGCTGATCTGCGACGCCAACGATGCACCGATCGGCGTCGGTGGGATCATGGGCGGCCTCGACTCCGAGATCTCCGACGCCACGACGACCGTCGCGCTCGAGATGGCATGGTTCGAACTCGTCGGGATCGGCCGGACCGTGACCCGTTCGGGGCTCCGTTCCGAAGCCTCACAGCGGTTCGAACGCGGTGTCGACCCGTACGGCATGCCACTGGCAGTCGCGCGTTTCGCAGAACTGCTCTCGGAGACCTGCCCCGATCTGGTCGTCCACGCCGGTGCCGTCGACGCACGATCCGAGCACCTCCCGGCCGAGCAGCGCACCGCCGAGGTGCGGATCTCCAACGTCAACCGCATTCTCGGCACCGACCTGTCCGCCGACGATCTCCCGAGCCTGCTCGATCCGATCGGATACACCGTGTCCGGATCGGGTGACACGCGCACCGTCGCTCTGCCCACCTGGAGGCTCGACTCGACCGCCGAGGTCGACGTGATCGAAGAGGTCGGTCGCCACTACGGCTACGCCCGGCTGGGGTCGCGCGTCCCGAAGTCATCCGACCACGGCGGCTTGACGGTACGCCAGCAGCGGCGGCGGGTGCTCCGTGACGTGCTGCTCGGCCTCGGGATCTCCGAGGCGATGCCCAACCCGTTCCTCGCTCCCGACACACTGGCCAAGGCCGGTCTCGACGCGCAGTCGATCGCGATCACCAACCCGCTCGTGTCCGACGAGAGCGTGCTGCGCACGTCGCTGCGTCCCGGGCTGCTCCGGTCGATCGCGTTCAACGAGTCGCACCGTCGGACCGGTGCCCGACTCTTCGAGATCGGCCACGTCTACCCGCCCGGCGACGGTGAGCTGCCGGGCGAGTTCGAGGCGCTCGCCGTCGTGCTCGCGGGTCATGACGCGCCGGCGGCGATGGCCGTCTGGCGGGAGATCACCGCTGCCCTCGGCGGCGGCGCGCGGATCGATCAGGCCCGCGTCCCGGCCGGGTTGCATGCGACCCGCAGCGCGACACTCCAGGCCGGCAAGGAACCACTTGGAGCCGTCGGCGAGGTCGCCCCCGAGGTCCTCGCTGCGTTCGACGTGACCGAACGCGTGGCGATCCTCGAGGTCGACCTCGATCAGTTCTTGGCTCGCGAGCCGAAGCCGGCGCAGTGGAAATCGACGAGCCGGTACCCGTCGAGCGACCTCGACGTGTCCTTCCGACTCGACGAGGCGGTCCCCGCGGAGAAGTTGGAGAAGGCGGTGCGACAAGGCGCCGGCAAGTTCCTCGTCGACCTCGACCTGTTCGACAACTACCGCGACCAAGCGTCCGTCGGGTCACGCGCGTTGGGCTATCGATTGCGCCTCCAGTCCCAGGAGCGAAACCTCACGGATGCCGACATCGCCGAGATCCGACGCGGAATCGAGGCCGCGGCGACCAAGCTGGGTGCCGAACTGCGAAGCTGAGGCCATGACTGCACCGGGATCCACCGACCTCGAGGCGATGCTCGCCTCGCTCGATGTCGAGCGTCGACCCGGTGTGTTCACGTTCGTGGCGGTCGAGGTTCCGACTCCGGGGTTGCTCGCGGCATCTCACGGCATGGTCAAGGAGGGGACGCTGACGACGCTGGTGCTGCCGGTCGAGTCGGCGCGACGGGCGGGGCTCCCGGTCGTGGTCGAGATGGCATGGTTGTCGTTGACGGTGCAATCGAGCCTCGAGGCCGTCGGCTTGACCGCAGCATTCTCGAAGGTGCTCGGCGATGCGGGAATCTCGTGCAACGTGCTCGCGGGGTACCACCATGATCATCTGTTGGTCCCGGTCGAACGGGCCGACGATGCGATCGCCGCGTTGTCCGTCAATTCAAGCTGAGGTCATCGGGGGCGAGCGCGAGCCAGCTCAGCCGTCCCGGCTGCCGACGCAACACGTCGTACCAGAGTTGTTCCGGAACGTCGGAGAACACGTCACCGATCTCGGAGTCGAGGACCAACCACGCGCCCTCGTCGATCTCGGATTCGAGTTGTCCGGCTCCCCAGCCGGCATAGCCGCGGAACACACGAACGGCATCGATGTGCGCGGCGGCGATCGCCGGGTCGGCCGACAAGTCGGCAGAGGCGACGAGGCCGCTGATCGGTGTGAGGAGCTCGGTCGACTCATCGAGCAGATCCTTGGTTCTCGCGATTCCGATCATCGCGTTGGTGTCCACCGGTCCGCCGGCGAAGACCGACGACGGCACACTCTGCAGTTCGATCCAACGGTCGAGGGGTTCGGACAGCGCCTCGTCGGTCGGACGGTTGAGGACGAGGCCGATCGCTCCGTCCTCGTGATGTTCGAGCACGTAGACGACCGCCCGGTCGAAGTTCGGGTCCGCCAGAGGAGGGGTAGCGACGAGCAGCCGACCCTTCGTCTGTTGTGACATCGCGAACACCGCCTCAGTCTGGCCCGCCGACACCGCGAGCACTACCGTCGGCGTGACGCCACGGGACTCAGCTGTTTGGATGAACATGCAGAGTCGTGTATGGTCATGCAGCTATGAGCGAGGCACGCCTGCGGGTCGGCATCATCGGGGCGTCGGGGTTCACGGGCGCGGAGCTCCTGCGACTGGTCGCGGCACACCCGGACCTGGAACTCGTCGTCGCGACGGGGGACTCGATGGCCGGTCGCCGCGCGGCCGACCTGTATCCGTCGCTCGCGACCGCGTACCCCGACCTGGTGTACTCGGAGTTCGATCCGGGCCTGGTCGACGGACTCGATCTCGTCGTCCTCGGACTCCCGCACGAGGCGTCGATGCAACTCGCACCGCAGATCGTCGGCGAGGTTCCGTGCGTCGTGGATCTGTCGGCGGCGTTCCGGCTCAAGGACGCGAAGCAGTATCCCGACTTCTACGGTTTCGAGCATTCCGAGCCCGAACTCCTCGCCGAAGCCGTGTTCGGACTGCCGGAACTCCACCGCGCCGACCTGGTCGGCTCCCGACTGATCGCCACACCGGGCTGCCATGTCACCGCAGCCACGCTCGCGCTCCGGCCGCTCGTGGCGGCCGGTCTGGTCGACGCCGACGGCATCATCGTCAACAACGTCACCGGGATCACCGGTGCCGGCCGCAACCCGACCGAGACGAACGTGTTCACCAACATCGATTCGAACGTCGTGCCGTACGGATTGCTGCACCATCGCCACACGCCCGAGATGGAGCAGGAGATCGGGGCGCAGGTCACGTTCACCCCGCACCTCGTCCCGATGAGCCGCGGGATCCTCGCCACCTGCTACGCCCGGCCCGCCGCCGACTGCTCCCCGGATCGACTGATGGGCGCGCTCCATGAGTTCTACGGCGACGAACCGTTCACGTCGGTGATCGACGGTGCCCCGGCGACGAAATCGGTCCTCGGCTCGAATGCCGCGCACGTCACGGCTCGTCTCGACGAACGCACCGGCACGGTCATCTCGATGTGCGCGATCGACAACCTCACCAAGGGGGCGTCGGGCGGCGCGCTGCAGGCAGCCAACGTCGCGCTCGGTCTCGAGGAAACGGCCGGGCTGTCGACGATCGGACTCGCTCCGTGACGTTCGCCCCCGACGCATCCGCACTTCGCGCGGAGACTCTGGTCGAGGCGCTGCCGTACATCCGACGCTTCGCCGGCAAGACGATCGTGGTCAAGTACGGCGGCAACGCGCTCGCCGGAACTTCGAACCACGATGCGTTGGCCCTGTTCGCCGAGGACATCGTGATGATGCGGCTCGTCGGGATGCGGCCGGTCGTGGTGCACGGCGGCGGTCCGCAGATCTCGGAACTGATGTCACGGTTGGGCAAGACCACCGAGTTCGTCGACGGTCTCCGGGTCACCGACGCCGAAACCGTGGGGATCGCGCGCATGGTGTTGAAGGGGCAGGTCAACCCCCAACTCGTGGCGGCGATCAACGTGCACGGGAACTACGCGGTCGGGATGTCCGGTGTGGACGCCGGCCTGATCCGGGCGCGGGCGCGTGACGAACGGCTCGGGTTCGTCGGTGACGTCACCGAGATCAACCCGGCCGTCGTGGAGCGGCTGTTGGACGACGAGTTCATTCCGGTGATCGCCACCATCGGTTCGGACGAGACCGGCCAGGCGTTCAACATCAACGCCGACACCGCCGCCGGAGCGATCGCCGAGGCGTTGGGTGCCGAGAAGTTGATCTACCTGACCGACATCGAGGGCCTCCGCTCGGACGTGGCCGACGCCGCCAGCCTGATCCGCCAGACGACCGCCGATGCGCTCGACGACCTGATCGCCGACGGCACGATCGCCGGCGGGATGATCCCGAAGGTCGCCAGCTGCCAACAGGCGGTCCGCAGCGGAGTGCAGGGCGCGCACATCCTCGACGGGCGCATCGCGCACGTCCTGCTCCTCGAACTGTTCACCGACGCCGGAATCGGAACCATGGTGGTACCCACATGACATCTCACGACTTTCACCACGCCCCGATGGACGCGTGTCCGTTCATGCCCGTCTTCGGGCCGCCGGCGATCATGTTCGACCGAGGTCGAGGGACGGAACTCTGGGACTCCGAGGGCAAGCGCTATCTCGATTTCCTGGCGGGCCTGGCCGTCGTGTCGCTCGGACATGCGAATCCGATCGTCGCCGAGTCGATCGCCGACCAGGCGGAGCAACTGCTCCACGTCTCGAACTTCTTCGCCAACCCGGTCGCGACCGAAGCGGCGGTGAAGGTCAACACCTTGCTCCACGACGCGACCGGCCACGACGGACAGATCTTCTTCACCAACTCCGGAGCCGAGGCGAACGAGTGCGCCATCAAGCTCGCGCGCAAGCACGGTGGTCGCGGCCGGCACACGATCGTCAGCACGCTCGGCAGCTTCCACGGCCGCACCCTCGCCACCTTGGCGGCGACGGGGCAACCGACGAAGCACGAGCCGTTCCAACCGATGCCGGAAGGCTTCCGTCACGTTGCGTGGGGAGACATCGAGGCCATGCGAGGCGCGGTCGATGGCACCGTCGCCGCCGTCCTGATCGAGCCGATCCAGGGCGAGGGCGGCGTCAACCCCGCGAGCGAGGAGTACTTCCGTGCCGTCCGTGAGGTGTGCGACGACGTCGGCGCGTTGATGATCGTCGACGAAGTGCAGACGGGATTCGCCCGAACCGGCAAGTGGTTCGGGTTCGAGCACTTCGGGGTCGCACCAGATGTGGTCACCCTGGCGAAGGCAATGGGGAACGGGATGCCCATCGGCGCCTGCTGGGCCCGGCGCGACGTGGCCGCGGTGTTCGAACCGGGCGATCACGGCAGCACCTACTCCGGAACCGCCATCGCCTGCTCAGCCGTCAACGCGGTCATCGACGAAATGGTGCGACTCGATGCGCCGGCCCTCTCCGAGCGCGCAGGGGAACGTCTTGCGTGGGCGCTCTCGTCGGTCCCTGGCGTGACCGGTGTGCGGGGATCCGGGTTGATCCTCGGCATCGAACTCGCGGAAGGACTCGATGCCAAGCAGGCGTACACCGATCTGTTGGAGGCGGGCCTCATCGTCAACGCGGTCAACCCGACCACGATCCGACTGCTGCCTCCGCTCACGGTGTCCGACGACGAGATCGACGAAGCGGTCGCCATGATCGGCCAGGCCCTTGAAGCTCAGCTCGCAGCGAACGCAGGGTGAGCCCGCGATGACCACGAAGGTGCAACGCCAGTCCGTGATCGTCCGGATCGTCGGCGAGCAGGAAGTGACCAGCCAACCCGAGCTGATCGAACTGCTCGGCGCGCAGGGGATCGAGGCCACGCAGGCGACCGTGTCGCGTGACCTCGACGACATCGGCGCGGTGAAGGTCCGCGTCGCAAGCGGCAACACGGTCTACGCGATCCCCCAGTTCGAGCCCGACCGGTTCGCGCCGCTCGACCAACTCCGCAGGGTGATGGGGGAGTGGGTCGCCGAAGTTGCGCTCTCCGGCAACATCGTCGTGCTGCGGACGCCACCCGGATGTGCACACGTCGTGGCATCAGCTCTCGACCGCAGCCGGATCGAGGGAATGATCGGCACCGTTGCCGGCGACGACACGCTGATGTGTGTCGCCGACCAACCAGACGGTTCGGTCCTCGCCGACAAGCTCCGCCAACTCGCAGGAATGAACTGACAAGGAACCCATGGATCTCGACGACAAGCACGAATTCGCGCGCGACGGGGAGCTGCCCGCCAAGGCTCAGACGCTCTGGCACGGCCGCTTCACCGGCGGGCCGTCGGAGTCGTTGCTCGCCTACACCGTCAGCCTCCCGTACGACCAGCGAATGTGGCGTGACGACATCGCCGGGTCGAAGGCGCACGTGCGGGGTCTGGCGCGAGTGGGTCTCCTGAGCGACGACGAACGCAACGATGTGCTCGATGCGCTCGACGCGGTCGGCGTCGAGATGGAGACCGCGACGTTCGCGTTTGCGCCGTCCGACGAGGACATCCACACCGCGATCGAGCGGCGGGTCACCGAACTGGCCGGCCCGGCGGGCGGCAAGCTGCACACCGCGCGGTCGCGCAACGATCAGGTCGCGACCGACCTGCGCCTCTGGTGCAAGCGCGAGCTGCGTGATGTTGCGGCGCGTCTCGTCGAGATGCAGCAGGCGCTGCTCGAGCAGGCGATCGAAGCCGGCGACGCGTACCTGCCGGGATACACCCACCTGCAGAGGGCCCAGCCGGTGCTCTTGGCGCATCACCTGCTTGCGCACGGTTGGGCGCTCGGGCGGGACGTGAGCCGGTTGCTCGACACGATCGATCGGCTCGACGTGTCCCCGCTCGGCGCGGGGGCGCTCGCCGGATCGTCACTCCCGATCGATCCGGTGGGCAACGCGGCGGACCTCGGTTTCGCGAAGGCGTTCGAGAACAGCCTCGACGCGGTCAGTGACCGGGACTTCGTCGCCGAGGCCGTGTTCGACCTCGCGATGGTCGGGCTGCACCTGTCGCGGATCGGCGAGGAGTGGGTGCTGTGGACGTCGGCGGAGTTCGGGTTCGCCCGTCTCGACGATGGGTACGCGACGGGTTCGTCGATGCTGCCGCAGAAGAAGAACCCCGACATCGCCGAGCTCGCCCGCGGCAAGAGCGGCCGCCTGATCGGCAACCTCACCGGGCTGCTCACCACGTTGAAGGGTCTCCCGATGGCCTACAACCGGGACCTGCAGGAGGACAAGGAGCCATTGTTCGATTCGGTCGAGCAGGTCACCCTCGCGGTGGCCGCCCTGACCGGCATGATCGCGACCGCGACCTTCGACACCGACCGGATGGAGGAAGCCGCCGACGAGGAGACGATGGCCGCGACCGACCTGGCCGAGTATCTGGTCCGGAACGGGATGCCGTTCCGTGACGCTCACGCGGTCGTCGGCGCTCATGTGCAGGAGTGCCTGGCCGGCAAGGGTTCGCTGGCCGAACTCGTGGCCGCCGACCCGCTGTTGGGTGCCGACGGCGCGGCGCTCGTTCGACCAGGCGTCGGCGTGAAGATGCGCTCCAGTCGTGGCGCCGCGGGGCCGGACGCACGCGGTGAACAGGTCGACGCCTACCGCGCGATGCTGGTCGACGAGGCCGAGGCGATCCAGTTGGTCACGACCACGACGTGAGTCCGGTCGAGCGCGACTGGTTCGAGCGGGACGCCCTGGCGGTCGCTCCCGACCTGTTGAACAAGTTGCTCCGTGTGGGCTCTGGTCACGGTGTCGTGTCCGGTCGGATCGTCGAGACCGAGGCCTACCTGCCCGACGATCCGGCAAGTCACTCGTTCCGCGGCCCGACCGAACGGAATCGGGTGATGTTCGGTGCGCCGGGACGGCTGTACGTCTATCTCAGCTACGGAATCCATCGCTGCGCGAACGTCGTGACCGGTCCCGAGGGGAGTGGGCAGGCGGTGTTGATCCGCGCGGTCGTCCCCGTCGACGGGATCGACACGATGCGCGAGCGTCGTGTCCGGTCGGACGCCGAGCTGGCGAATGGTCCGGGGAAGCTGTGCCAGGCGCTCGGGATCGACCTCGCCGACAACGGCGTCGATCTGGTCGGCGGCGACCGCGTGACGATCGCCGACGACGGACTGCCACCACCGGTCGATCCGTTGACCGGCCCACGCATCGGAATCAGCAAGGCGGTCGATCGTCCATGGCGGTTCCGCGTCCCCGCGTGCTGACGTTCGTGTGACCGAATCCGACGCCGGACGCGCTTTCGGTTCCACGAACTCGACGGGCGGGCGGGTG
>NZ_BAOL01000172.1 GCF_000350145.1 Ilumatobacter nonamiensis YM16-303
TCATGTCCGAGCAGCGCAGCTATGTCGTGCACACGTACGGCTGCCAGATGAACGAGCACGACTCCGAACGGATCGCCGGGCTGCTCGAGGCCGACGGTCTGGTCCGGGCCGACTCGGACTCCGACGCCGACGTCGTGGTCCTCAACACTTGCTGCATCCGTGAGAACGCCGACAACAAGCTCTACGGCAACCTCGGCCACCTCAAGACCTGGAAGGCGAAGAAAGACGGTCGTCAGATCGTCGTGTCGGGATGCCTCGCACAGAAGGACCAGGGCCGTGTCGCCGAACGCGCCGGCCACGTCGATGTCGTCATGGGGACGCACAACGTCCATCGCGCTGCCGAGCTGCTCGAAGCGTCGAAATCGTCCGACGTTCCGATCACCGAGATCCTCGAGGCGGCCGTCATCGACGACCACGCGATGTTCCCCTCGGCGCTCCCGGTCCGCCGCGAGAAGAGCTACAACAGTTGGGTCACCATCCAGATCGGCTGCGACAACAACTGCGCGTTCTGCATCGTTCCCGCCGTCCGCGGCGAGGAGATGAGTCGCCCGTACGCCGACATCGTCGCCGAGGTCGAGCAACTCGCTGCCGACGGCGTCACCGAGGTGACCCTGCTCGGACAGAACGTCAACAGCTACGGACGCGACCTCCAACTGGCTGCTCGTCAGGCCGGCGACGAGTCGGCCCGGCTCCGGCCGCTGTTCGCTGACCTCCTGCGTGACGTCGGAGCGGTCGACGGAATCCGACGGGTTCGCTACACCAGCCCCCATCCGAAGGACATGCGACCGGAGACCTTCGCCGCGATGGCCGAGACGGCTGCCGTGTGTGAGCACCTCCACTATCCGTTGCAGTCGGGCAGCGACCGGGTCCTCGCGCTGATGCACCGCGGCTACACCGCCGAGCGGTATCTCGAACGCCTCGTCGATGCCCGCCGTGCGATCCCCGACCTTGCCGTCTCCACGGACATCATCGTCGGGTTCCCCGGTGAGACCGACGACGACTTCGAACGCACGCTCGAAGTCGCCGCTGCGGCCGAATACGACTACGCCTACACCTTCATCTTCTCGCCACGCCCGGGCACCGAGGCGGCCGAGATGGACGCCGAGTTCGTCGATCCCGCCGTGGCGAGTGAGCGATTCGAACGCCTGCGGGTCGTCGTCGAGCGTTCGGCGATCGCCAAGCACCAGGCGCGTGTCGGTCGCATCGAGGAGGTCCTGGTGGAAGGGCCGTCGAAGAAGGATCCAACCGTCACGTCCGGACGAACCCGGCAGAACAAGCTCGTGCACTTCGTGGCGCCACGTCCGATGCGCGCCGGGAGTTACGCCCGTGTCGAGGTCACCCGCGCCGCGCCGCACCATCTGATCGGCGACTTCGTCGAGCACGTGGCCGACGCCCGCCACACGGTGCGGATTCCCGTAGCATCGCTGTGAACATGGAGCAGAACCCGGTCGAGCAGCAGCACGACGAACGCCTGGCCGAGTACCGGTCGAGCATCGACAACATCGATGCGGCCCTGGTCCATCTCCTGGCCGAGCGGTTCAAGATCACCAAGGCGGTCGGCCGGTACAAGAAGGACGCGCAGCTCGCGCCGGCGGATCCCGGCCGCGAGGAGATCCAACTGGCCCGCCTCCGGTCGCTGGCGGAGGACTCGGGGCTCGACCCCGCGTTCACCGAGAAGTTCCTCCGGTTCATCGTGGCCGAGGTGATCCACCACCATCAGCGCATCGCCGAAGGTGAACATCTCTGACACCGGCCCGATCCGAGTCGCGATCGTCGGCTCGACCGCATCGGGAAAGTCCGACGTCGCGATGGCGGTTGCCCGTGAACTGGGCGACGTCGAGCTCGTCTCGGTCGACAGCATGCAGGTCTACCGCGGGATGGACATCGGCACCGCGAAGCCGACCGCTGCCGAGCGCGCCGAGGTCGTGCACCACTGCATCAACCTGGTCGCGCCGACCGACGAGTTCACGGTCGGCGACTTCCAGCCGGCGTACCGCGCCGCAATCGATCACGCCCGATCACGCTCACATCGGGCGCTGCTCGTCGGTGGGACGGGGCTCTACCACCGGGTCGTGATCGACGACTTCGAGTTGCCGGGTGAGTTTCCCGAGGTGCGGGCGGAGCTGGAGGCCGAACCGGACACCGTCGGGCTCCACGCCCGCCTGGCAACCCTCGACCCTGCAGCCGCCGGCAAGATGGAGCCCGAGAACCGTCGCCGCGTCGTGCGGGCACTCGAGGTCACGCTCGGCTCGGGACGTCCGTTCAGCGACTTCGGCCCGGGTGTCGACGCCTATCCGCCGACACCGGTCACCCAGATCGGACTTCGTCGACCACGTCCCGTGATCGCGGAGCGGATCGAGCGCCGGGTCGCCGCGATGATCGACGCGGGTCTGATCGACGAGGTGCGCGAACTGATGGCCGCCGGATTCTCCCGGTCGGCCGGTCAGGCGCTCGGATACAAGGAAATCGTGGCATACCTCGATGGTCGGATCGGCAAGGATGAAGCGATCGAGACGATCATCACCCGCACCCGCCAGTTCGCCGTCCGCCAGGAGCGATGGTTCCGCCGCGATCCACGCGTACAGTGGATCGATGTCGATCATGACCCCGTCGCCGAAGTCGCTCCGGCCGTGATCCACGCCCTGCACGCATGACCCGTCGATCACTCACCAAACACCATGGACTCGGCAACGACTTCCTGGTGCTGTTCGACGATGACGGCGAGACTGCCGCGGATGATCTGGCCCGACTCGCCGTCGAGTGGTGCGACCGTCGTACCGGCATCGGTGCCGACGGTCTCCTCGTCGCCACGAGCGCCGACGGTTACGCGGCGAAGATGACGCTGTTCAACGCTGACGGCTCGGTAGCGGAGATGAGCGGCAACGGGATCCGATGCTTCGCCCAGGCCGTCGCCGAGCGACGGGGCGATCTCGGTCCGCAACTGATCCTCACCGACGCGGGGGACAAGGTGGTGACCCTCGCCGCCACCGACGATCCCGGTGTGATCAACGCGCAGGTCGAGATGGGACCGGTCACCGCGCTCACCGAACCCGACGGTTGGGGAACGCTCGGATGCCACCCGGATCGACCGGTCGCGCACCTGTCGATGGGCAATCCGCACTCGGTCGTCGGAGTCGACGAAGTGGCCGTCGTCGACCTCGCCGATCTCGGATCGAAGGTCCCGCAGGTGAACCTCGAGATCATCGAACCGGGTCCGGAGACGAATGCGATCACCATGCGGGTCCACGAGCGCGGAGCCGGAATCACGGCCGCCTGTGGGACCGGCGCATGTGCAGCGGCGTTCGCCGCACGGTCGTGGGGCCTCGTCACCCCGAGTGAGCCCGAGGTCGTGGTCCACATGGACGGCGGCACGGCAACCGTGGCGCTGACCGCCGACGAACCGACACAGGCCATCCTCACCGGGCCGGCGACCTTCGTCGCAACGATCGAGATCGGGACTCCGTGAGCGAACCGAACAACCCGTACAACGAGGCACTCGCCGGGACGCTGATCGACCGCACGATCCGGGAGAAGATCGTGCTCGTCGCGGTCGCACTGCCCGGCGACACCGACGAAGCGGTCGATGCGAGCCTCGACGAGATGGCACTGCTCGTCGACACCGCGGGAGCCGATGAAGTGGCCCGGCTGATCCAACGCCGTGACGCACCCGATCACACCTGGTACCTGGGGAAGGGCAAGGCCGAGGAACTGAAGGAACTCTGCCTCGCCGTCGACGCCGACACGGTGGTGTTCGACAACGAACTCGCCCCGGCGCAGCAGTTCAACCTCGAGAAGCTGCTCGGCCGCACGGCGATCGATCGCACCGCGGTGATCCTCGACATCTTCGGCCAGAACGCCCACACGATGGAGGGCAAGGCGCAGGTCGAGTTGGCCCTGTTGCGCTACCGGCTCCCCCGACTCCGGCGCGGTGCGAAGGCAAAACTGTCCCAGCAGCGCGGTGGCGTGGGCGCTCGTTTCGGCTCGGGTGAGACGAAGATCGAGACCGACCGACGGCGGATCATGAAGCGGATCAACAAGCTCGAACGCGAGCTCGATTCACTCGCCGACACCCGTGCGCTGCAGCGGCAGGGTCGTCAGCGCAGCGGACTGGCCTCGGTGGCGATCGTCGGATACACGAACGCCGGCAAGTCGACCCTGCTGAACCGCCTGACCGATTCCGGAGTGCTCAGCGAGGACCGGCTGTTCGCCACGCTCGATCCGACGACCCGTCGGCTCGCACTCCCCGGCGGCGAGCCGGTGCTGCTCACCGACACGGTCGGATTCATCAGTCGGTTGCCCCACGGTCTCGTCGAGTCCTTCAAGGGCACGCTGGAGGTCGCGGCGCGAGCCGACTACCTGGTCCACGTCGTCGATGCGAGCGCTCCCGATCCCGAGGGGCAGATCGCGGCGGTGCACGAGGTGCTCCGAGAGATCGCTGCGAGCGACGTGCCCGAGTTGCTCGTCATCAACAAGGCCGACCTCGCCCCGGGCGTCGCGAAGGAGATCGTCGCCGATCATCCGGGAGCGGTCGCGCTGAGCGCGGTCACGGGAGAGGGCATCGACGGGTTCCTCCGGGTGCTCGGCGACCGGTTGAGGTCGCTGGCGACGGTGTACGAACTGGTCATCCCGTACGACCGTGGCGACGTGTTGGCCGCCGCCCATCGCGAGGGTGAGGTCGTCTCCGTGAACGACGGTGAGACCGAATGGACCCTGCGGGCGCGCCTGTCCGATCCGTCGGCCGGGCGACTCGGGGAGTTCATCGTCGACGCGGAGGGCACGTGACCACCGGTTTCGTCCCGCCTCCGTATCCGTACGACCGGCTGAACACGCTCAAGGCGGAGATCCTGGAGCGGCACGACTCGATCGTCGACCTGTCGATCGGGACGCCGTTCGATCCGCCGCCGGAATCGGTGGTGAAGGCGTTGTCGTCGAGCGGAGCCGAGCGCGCGTATCCGCCGAGTGTCGGGACACCCGAGTACCACGCGGCGATCCAGCGTTGGTTCGCCCGACGGTGCGGCGTCGAGCTCGACCCGTCGCAGATCGGTGCGACCGTCGGTTCGAAGGAGTTCGTGGCGTTGCTCCCGCAGTTCATGGGGCTGCGGAACCCCGACCGCGACACGGTGCTGTATCCGTCGATCGCGTATCCGAGCTACGAGATGGGCGCCACGCTGGCCGGATTGCGGGCGGTACCGGTTGCCGCTGACCCAGCGGGCGGAATCGACCTGACGTCGGTCGACTCCGACGACGTCGAGCGGGCGCTCCTCTTGTGGGTGAACAGCCCAGCGAACCCGACCGGGGGTCTCGACGACCTCGGAGCGGTCGCCGAATGGGGCCGAACGCACGGCGTCCCTGTCTTCTCCGACGAGTGCTACATCGAGTTCACCTGGTCCGATCGCGGTCGCACGATCCTCGAGCACGGTCACGA
This sequence comes from Ilumatobacter nonamiensis YM16-303, assembly GCF_000350145.1. Classification (GTDB taxonomy): domain Bacteria; phylum Actinomycetota; class Acidimicrobiia; order Acidimicrobiales; family Ilumatobacteraceae; genus Ilumatobacter_A; species Ilumatobacter_A nonamiensis. The sequence goes on from NZ_BAOL01000172.1 coordinate 5,426, forward strand.
CGGTGTGGTGGCCGTGCACTCGCTGTCGAAGCGGTCGAACTTCGCGGGTGCCCGCGCCGGCTTCTACGCCGGTGATCGGGAGATCGTCCACTACCTCCGAGAAGTCCGCAAGCACGCCGGGCTGATGGTGCCCGGGCCGGTCCAAGCGGCGGCCGCTGTCGCGCTCGACGACGACCAGCACGTCACGTTGCAGCGAGACCGATATCGCCAGCGCCTCGAACGGCTGGCCGATGTGCTCTCGTCGTGGTCCGGCCGCGAGGTGCCGATGCCCGACGGGGCGTTCTATCTCTGGATGGCAACCGACGATGGATGGGAACTGACCCGGCGGCTCGCTCACGACGGGGGAGCGCTGGTGAGCCCCGGTGAGTTCTACGGACCGGACGGTGCCGGATATGTTCGGGTCGCAGTGGTGCAACCCGATGAGCAGATCGATGTGGTCGTCGACCGACTGAAGTATTGCGCGGACGGCTGACGTGGCTGGAGGTTCGGGCCGTGGTCGGCCGCTCATCGTCGCCGGCGCGCTGCTGATCGTCGCTGGTCTCGTCGCCGGCGTCGCCCTGTGGATCGGTGGCACGAATCGACGGAACGACGCCATCGCAGACCTCGCACGCGCGCCGGTCGGATGCGACACGACCCTCGACTTCGTCGAACGTGGCGAGTACCTGGTGTTCATCGAGAGCGAAGGCGAGTTGGACGAGGTGGATGGCGACTGCGGGGCCACGGGGGAGTACGACGTCAGTGCTGCTCGCGCGGCGCCGGACATCGCGATCGTCGATCCCGCCGGTCAGGCCGTCGAACTCGCCCCGGTCGACGGATCCGAGGCGAACTACGACGAGAACGGTTTCGTGGGCAGGGTCGCGTTCCGCATCGATGTTGCCGACGCCGCAGATCACGTCGTCCGCGTCGAGTCGTCCGACGACGCGTTCTTCGCCGTTGCCATCGGTCGCGACCCGTCCGACGGGGTGACGACGCTCCGGGCCGGTGGGGTCATCGCTGCGCTCGTCGGCTTGCTGGTGGGGGTCGTCCTGATCGTGTTGGGACTGCGTCGCCGTGCTCCCGCATCCTCCGCCGCGACCGGATGGGCTCCCGCGCCTCCCTCGTGGCAACCGGGAACGACCGTGCCCCAGCAGCCGCCGGTGGGGCCGCCGGTGTACGGCCAGCCTCAAGGTCCGCCACCCGCCGGACAGAACCCGTATGCGCCGGGCCCTCCGATCCAGCCGCCACCACCGCCGAGACCGCATCGTGAAGGTGCACCGCAGTGGCAGCCGCCGTCACCCCCTGTTCCACCAGCGGGATCCCCGGCGACGACGCGAATCCCTGGCGAACCCGATCTCACTCCGGCGCCGCCACGGTCGACGGACGATGACGATGCGGTCACACGGGAGCGGCCGGATCAGCCGTCGGCCGACGATCGCCGTCCGATGCCTCCGCCCGAGTGAGACTCCGCGCGTGGGACTCCGGAGGCGGCGGTTCCGGCGGGGTTCGGCTCAGTACTTGCGCATCACGGTGACGACCTTGCCGTACAGCTCGACCTCGTCAGCGCGGAAGTTCATCGGTTCCATCGTGGGGTTCGCGGGAACGAGCGTGACGGTGGCCCCCGAGCGCTCGTAGGTCTTCACCGTGGCCTCGCCACCGGGAATTCCGGCAACGACGATGTCGCCGTTGTTCGGATGGTCGACCTGGGTGGCGACCACGTAGTCCCCGTCGAGGATGCCGACGTCGATCATCGACTCGCCACGGACCCTCAGCATGAACAGTTCGCCATCGCCGGCGAAGTCGACCGGTACCGGGAGGAGTTCCTCCACGTTCTCCTCCGCGAGCACGTCGGTCCCCGCGGCGACGTCGCCGACGAGGGGGACGAAACGGGCCGGCCGACGGTCCATGACGGCACCGCTGTTCGGGTCGAAGCGCACCTCGATCGCGCGGGGCTTGTCCGGATCGCGCCGGAGGTAGCCGAGTCGTTGCAGCGTGTTGAGGTGGCTGTGCACCGTGGACGGCGACGTGAGCCCCACGGCATCGCCGATCTCGCGCACCGACGGGGGAAAGCCGCGGTCGCGCATCTGCTGTTCGATGAAGTCGAGAATCGACCGCTGCCGCTTGCTGATCTTGGGAGCCATACGAACAGAATACGGCGGAGACGGCTCGGAGTCAAACACCTGTACCGCCAACAGGTGTTCGAAAAAGGTTGTCGCACCGGTTGACATGACTGTTCGTTTCGGTGTTGACTATCGAACACACGTTGCATTTGGCCGCTCCGGTCGAACACCGCGCACATCTCTGTTGGGGAGACATCCGTGAATCATTCGACCACCGCACCACTCACATTCGACCATCGCAGCTCCTCGACGCTCCGGGGTGGGCCTGCCAGCCACTTCCGGCGCATCGAGCGGCCCGACCGTTCGGTCCGCGTCGTTCGGTCGTCGCCGAACTACGTGGTTCGACGGTTGGGTGTGGTCGTCGCAGCGGTGGCTGCGGTTCTCGTGCTGGCGTCGGCTCTCGACGCGGTGCTGGTGAGCTTCGGCGGCGATCCTGCCTTCGCCGACGATGTTCCACCGGCGGCCGAGACCGCAGCTGCCGCGCACGTCGCCCAGCCGGGTGATTCGCTGTGGTCGATCGCCAACCAGTACCGCGGCGAGGTCGAACGCGACCGGTACGTGCGGGCGCTCATCGCGCTCAACGGCTCGACCACCATCATCGTCGGTCAGGCGATCGCGTTGCCCTGATCCCGCCGATCGGCGACGGTACGCTCGGGGCCGTGCAATGCCCCGCGTGTCGAGCCGACGAGAGCCGCGTGGTCGACTCCCGCGTCGCCGAGGAGGGCACGGCGATCCGCCGTCGCCGTCAGTGCGCAGCCTGCTCTCATCGTTTCACCACCTTCGAGCGGGTCGATCACGCTCCGCTCACCGTCGTCAAGTCGTCGGGCGAGGTCGAGCCGTTCAACCGTTCCAAAGTGGTCGCCGGGCTCACCGCAGCCACCAAGGGCCGAGGCGTCACCGATGAACTGCTGGAGCAGATGGCCACGCGGGTCGAAGATGTCGTCCGGTTGAACGGCACCGAGGTCTCGACCGCGGTGGTGGGGCTGACGGTGCTCGAGGAACTGCGCACGGTCGATGACGTGAGCTATCTCCGGTTCGCCAGCGTGTACAAGCACTTCGATGCCGCCGCCGACTTCCACCGCGAGCTCGAACTCATGGAGAAGTCGGCGCCTCGCGCCTCGCCCATCGACTGAACACGAACGACTCGTCGTCGACCAGCATCTGGGCGAGCTCGTAGCGTCGCGTGTGGTCGACACCACCGTGGAACAGCCGGGGTCCACTGCCGCCGACGGTCGCGGGCGAGGTGGTCACGTTCAGTTCGTCGAACAGATCTGCAGCGGCGATCGCCGCGTTGAGCGTCGCACCACCTTCCACCTGGATGAAACTTACGTCGGGGCACAGCTGCGGGATGTGGGCGAATGCGCCGCGGAGGTCGACGGAGCGCGCCCCGACCCGAATGACGTCCAGGTCACGTTCGATCCGACTGTCGAGTTCGGTCGCTTCCGACGAGATCAGGAACCCGGCGCCGGACTCGAACAGCGCCGTCGTCGGATCGATCGATCCGCTGTTCGTGACGACACCGATGCGCTGACCGGGCCGCTTCGGCACGCCATAGCCCTCACCGCGAACGGTGCCGGCCCCGACCACGATTACGTCGGCGATCGACCGCAGTTGGATGAGCACCCCGGAGTCGTTCGGGCTCGACAGTCCCGCCGAGACGCCATCGACGACCGTCGAGCCGTCGATCGAGGCGACCATGCACAATCCGACCCATGGACGATCCTCGTGACTGCCCAGAGGCGCGGCGTAGGCGTCGGCGAGGTCGATCTCGGTCGAGTCGGCGGCCGGCAGGACACGGCGAAGGGGGACGTGCATCGTGACCCAGGCTGACAGATCTGATTACATCGGACCATGACCGATGTGAGGACCGATGACCGAACGGCGTTTCGCACGTGTCCGCTGTGCGAGGCCGGGTGCGGCCTCGAGATCACCGTGGGACGCGACGACGACGGCAGGGAGCGGGTCCAGCGGATTCGCGGCGACATGGACGACGTGTTCTCCCATGGGTTCATCTGTCCGAAGGGATCGACGCTCAAGCAACTGCACGACGACCCGGACCGATTGCGCGCGCCGATGATCAAACGCGACGGCGAGCATGTCGAGGTCTCGTGGGATGAGGCATGGGCCGAGATCGCGGCGCGTCTGCCCGATCTCATCGAGCGTCACGGCCGACAGTCGCTCGCTGCCTACATCGGCAACCCGACGGCCCACAGCCTGTCCGCAATGACGTTCTCCCGAGCCCTGCTGACCGGTCTCGGCACACGGGTCCGATTCAGCGCCTCGACCGTCGATCAGATGCCGCGTCACGTTGCGGCGGGTCACGTGTTCGGCTCGCCCGTGGCGATCCCGGTGCCCGACCTCGACCGGACCGATCACCTGGTCATCCTCGGGGCGAACCCGTACGCGTCGAACGGATCGGTGTGCACCGCTCCCGATTTCCCGGGACGGATCGAGGCGATCCAGGAGCGCGGCGGAAAGGTGGTCGTCGTCGACCCCCGTCGGTCGCGAACCGCCGAGCAGGCCGACCAATGGGTCAGCATCCGGCCCGGGACCGACGCCCTGCTGCTCGCGGCGATCGCTCACGTGTTGCTCGCCGAAGGTCTGGCCGACGTCGGCGACCACGTCCGCGAACACATCGCGGGCCTCGATCGGCTCGGTGCCGCGCTCGACGCGTTCGCTCCGGAGGCGGTCGCGGCGTCGACCGGAGTCGATGCCGACACGATTCGATCGATGGCCCGCGAGCTCGCGGCGGCGCCCACGGCCGCGGTCTACGGCCGGATCGGGACCACCACGACCGAGTTCGGCTCCACCGCTTCGTGGCTCGTGGACGTCGTCAACACACTGTCGGGCAATCTGGATCGCCCGGGGGGTTCGATGTTCGCGACACCCGTTGCCGGCGGAGCGACGACTCGCGGACGTCGGGGTTCCGGAAAGGGTTTCCGTGTCGGTCGTGGACAGTCTCGGGTGAGCGGTCACCCCGAGGTGATGGGCGAGTACCCGGTGAACTGCCTCGCGGAAGAGATCACCACGCCGGGCGATGGCCAGGTCCGAGGGCTCGTCACGCTCGCCGGGAACCCGGTCCTGTCCACGCCGAACAGTGACCAGTTGGCCGATGCCCTCGACGATCTCGAGTTCATGGTGTCGATCGACATGTACCTGAACGAGACCACGCGCCACGCAGACGTGATCCTGCCGGTGCCGTCACAGCTGCAGCGTGCCCACTACGACGTCCTGCTCCTGCAGTTCGCCGTGCGCAACGTCGCGAACTACTCGCCCCCGGTGCTCCCGCTCGGTGACGGTGAGATCGACGAATGGGAGGTCATCGCTCGTCTGTCGCTCATCGCGCAGGGAATGGGCGCAGACGCCGATCCGGCGCTGGTCGACGATCTCGCGATCGACGGACTGATCGGCAGTGCGGTGAAGGACGAGAACTCGAACGTCTACGGGCGGGATGCAGACGAACTGCGTTCCGCGCTGGACGCGTCGGGCCGACGCGGTCCTGACCGGATGGTCGACTTCATGCTGCGGACGGGACCGTTCGGGGACGGGTTCGGCGCCGACCCGGACGGGACATCGCTCGACGATCTGCTCGAGAATCCTCACGGACGGGACTTCGGTGCGCTGGTGCCGAGACTCCCCGAGATTCTCCGGACGCCGTCGGGCGTGGTCGAACTCGCCCCCGACGTGTTCCTCGACGACCTCGACCGACTCGCTGCGGCGATTCCCGAGCTCGACGATCGCTCGCTGGTCCTCGTGGGCCGCCGCCACCTGCGCAGCAACAACTCGTGGATGCACAACATCAACGTGCTGGTGAAGGGCGCTCCGCGCTGCACGCTGCAGGTTCATCCGGACGACGCGGTTGCGCTCGGCCTCGCACATGGGGGAGCGGCGCGAGTGACCTCGCGGGTCGGACACGTCGTCGCTCCGGTCGAGGTGACCGACTCGATCCGTCCGGGTGTCGTGAGCCTTCCGCACGGCTGGGGGCACGATCTTCCCGGCGCGAGAATGCGGATCGCCGCCGAGCACGCCGGCGTCAACTCGAACGTCTTGTCCGATGACCGCTCCATGGATCCGCTGTCGGGAACGTCCGTTCTCAACGGGATTCCGGTGGACCTCGAACCCGCCTGAATCTGTCCACAGCTTCCACAGCGAACCGGGCACAATCCACACCGCAATTCACAGGGTTGTCCCTCTTCCTCCCCACAGGCGTTCACCCGTAGTTTGACTTGCCGTTGCCGACCTGCGGCGGGCACGCGGCTGCTTGGGGAATCCTCTCGAGGAAGCGCCCTGAACCTGCGATGTACGCCGCGGTCGGCGCTGTTCTCTGCCGAGGTACGGTCGGTGGATGGAGCGGTCGAGTGAATTCACCGATGCCGAGCTGACAGCACTCGCGCTCGCGACCGATCCCGACGACGTCGAGATCGATGCCGACGCCGAACCGTTCGGGGTGGATGGCTCCGCCGTCGGCCTGTTGCCCGACTGGTACATGCCGGCGCGGATGTCCAGCAGTGGCCCGTACCGACGTCGCCGGGCGGGGATCGTGGTCGGGTTGATCGCGGCGATGCTCATCGTGAACGGCGCCGGCCTCTGCGTCACCTACGGCATCCCCGAAGTCGGCGACCGCGTGTCCACCCTCTGGTGAGAATGCTCGTCGGTGACGGTCACCGACGGACATTCTCGCTCGGTCGATCGAACGTGTGTGCGGTGTCGGTGCTCGTTCGGTAGGTTGCGGCCATGGCGATCGCGTGTGCGTACTGCGGGGGTGAGCACGATCGGCCCGCCGACGTGCGGGCGTGCTGGACCGAGCACGGCGAGCAGGAACTCCCACTCGGCGACGATCCGACACCCGATCCGGGCGACCCGCCCGACAACGCACCGCCACCGCCGCCGCCATCGCCGCCGGTCGAGGCTGCGAGTCGGGCCCGACCGGTCGCGCGAGCGGCGCCGGCGGTCGACGTCGAGCGTGGAGTCGCCGCCGCGCATTCGGGACCGGATCGGCTGGGTCGGCACGCGGTCATCGGTGCGGGCGATGACGTACCGAAAGAATGGGCTGATGCCGACCGACTGACGATCGACGAGCAGTCGTTGCGGGCGACGTCGACCCTCGATGCACTCCGTGTCGCGGCGGCAACGGGCCGCCGCCTCGTGATCGAGGTGCATCCGGCGTTCGACCTTGACCGACGTTTCGGCGTCGCGCGCACGCCGATGCTGATGACCGAGGCCGCACCTTTCGAGGTCGGAGCCGACTTCGAGTTCGTCGGCGACGAACTGCATCACCTGCTCTGGTCGAACACGGTCGACCTCCGGGGAGCCGTTCCGACGTGGGATGCACTCGACCGCGCCGTCGCAGCGGGGCTTCAGCCGGTCGACCCGGAGAACGGCGGTGACGTCGTGCTGGCCGACGGCACTGCGGCGTGGATCGACGCCGGTCCGCTGCGATTCGTGGAGCCGATCGACGGTGTTCCGGTCGTGCATGCCGTCACGATCGAGCACGGCCGACCGGCGATCGCCACGACGAACCGCTCCGACGCCGACCTCGCCCCCGATCAGTTGGCTGCCGTCACGCACCCGGGCGGCGCCGCGCGCATCATCGCACCCGCCGGGTCCGGAAAGACCCGCGTGCTCACGGAGCGCGCTCGGCATCTGCTCACGAACTGGAACCTCCCCGCGAGCGCGGTCAGCCTGGTCGCCTTCAACAAGCGGGCACAGGAGGAGATGCGTGAACGCACTCCGGACCTGTCCGGCCTGCACGTACGCACACTGAACGCGATCGGTCTGGCGATCGTCAACGGAACCGCGCCGTTCGCGCCGCAGCCGACGTCGTGGCGGACGATCAACGAGGTCGACGTACGCCGGTTGATCGGCGATCTCGTCTCGTTCCCGAAGCGTCGCAACAGTGACCCGGTCGCTCCCTGGATCGAGGCACTCAGCCTGGTGCGGCTCGGTCTGGTCGCTCCGGACGAAGTCGAAACCCGGTACGAGGGGGACGTCGAGGGCTTTGCCGCCTTCTGGCCCACGTACCGTGCGGCACTCGAGCGCCGCCACCAGGTCGACTTCGACGACCAGATCTACCGGGCGCTGATGATCTTGCTGTCCGATCCAGCCGCACGTCGGACCGCGCAGCGGGCGTGTCGCACGATGCTCGTCGACGAGTTCCAGGACCTCACACCTGCACACCTCCTGTTGATCCGACTGCTCGCCGCGCCCGGTGGCGCGGTGTTCGGCGTCGGCGACGACGACCAGACGATCTACGGGTACAACGGCGCCGATCCCGGCTGGCTGATCGACTTCGGTGACCTGTTCCCGAATGCGGGGGCCCATCCGTTGGAGGTCAACTATCGGTGTCCTGGCGGGATCGTCGACATTGCCGACCGCCTGCTGCGGCACAATCGGCGGCGAGTCTCGAAGGTGATCCGCGCGGCGTCCACCGATCCGGGCGGGTGGTCGGTGGCGGCTTCCGTCGACCCGGTCGATGCCACGGCGAGGGCCGTGCGCGAGGCGCTCGCCGCCGGTGCCGCACCGTCGGAGGTCGCAGTGCTGACGAGGGTCAACGCCGTCCTCGCACCGGTTCAGGTCGCGTTGGTCGGCGAGGGGATCCTGATCGCCGGCGGCGTCGGTCTCGAGTTCCTCGATCGCACGTCGGTGCGCAGCGTGTTGGCGTGGATACGACTCGCCCTGACCGACGAACGCAGCAGGTTCCTGCCCGCCGATCTGGGCGAAGCGCTCCGTCGTCCGTCGCGTTCGTTCCACCCGCGCATCACGTCGTGGATCTCCGAGCAGGGTTCGGTCGTCGACCTGTTCAAGCTCGCGGGGCGGCTCAACAACGAGCGTGACGCCGACCGGCTGATGGAGTTCGCGGCCGACATCCAGACACTGCAGAAGATGGCCCAGGGCGGAGCCCCGACCTCTGACCTCGTGTTGACCCTGATCGACGAGATCGGACTCGCCGGCTCCGTGTCCGGACTCGATGCGACGCGTCGCGGGATGAACCGTTCGGCCCAGGGTGACGACCTCACGGCCGTGCGCCACCTCGCCGCCCTCCACGACGATGCGGCGACGTTCGACTCGTGGCTGCGATCCCGCCTGGCAACCCACCGCTCGGCCGACGGCGTCGTGCTGTCCACGGTCCACCGCGTGAAGGGTCAGGAGTGGCCGCACGTCGTGGTCCACCACGCCGATGCCGAGCAGTATCCGCATCGCCTGGCCGAGGACGTCGAGGAGGAACGACGGCTGTTCCACGTGGCGATCACGCGTGCGAGCGCACACGTGACGATCGTTCCCGGACCCGATCCCAGCCCATTCGTCGAGGATCTGACCGAGGAACCGAAGCCGGAGCGAGTCGTGTCGTCGCACCGGCCCGCTCCGGCGACGTCGGCGAGCGCGAAGAAGCCGAAGAAGGCCGATCCGACGAACGACCTCGACGCGGATGCTGCGGCGCGATTCGACCGGCTCAAGACGCTGCGGACCGAGCTCGCCGCCGGGAAACCCGCGTACGTCGTGTTCGACAACAAGACGCTCGCGGCGATCGCCCGAACGGCTCCGACCACGAAACAGGAACTCTCGCGGATCTCGGGCGTCGGCCCGGCGAAGCTGGACAAGTACGGCGACTCGTTCGTCGAGTTGATCACGACCCTGATCTGATGGCGACCGCGCCGTTCGAGCGGGTGGTCGTCGTCGATTGGAGTGCGAACTCGCGCCCCACCCGGGGTCGTGACTCGATCTGGATCGCGGTCCTCGACGGCACCGGAGTCTCCACCGCGAATCCGGCCACCCGTGCACAGGCGTCGGCCGAGATCGAGGAGTGCTGTCGACGATCTGGCCGGGTGCTGGTCGGTGTCGACTTCTCGCTCGGCTGTCCCGCCGGGACCGCGCACGCGCTCGGCCTCACCGGTTCTGGGTGGCGTGCGACCTGGGGGTTGCTCACCGCGATGATCGACGACGCCGATGACAACGCCAACAATCGGTTCGAGGTCGCCGCGGAACTGAATGCACGGCTCGGTCCGGGGCCCGGACCGTTCTGGGGCTGTCCGCCGAGCCGGGCGACCACAACGCTGACGCCCACGAAGGTCGCTCCGACGCCCCTCCCCGAATGGCGTCTCGTCGAGCGCGAACTCCGCCGTCGCGCACTGCGCCCGTTCTCGTCGTGGCAGTTGCTCGGTGCCGGCAGCGTGGGCAGCCAGAGCCTGCTCGGCATCCCGCGCCTCACCCGATTGGAGCGAGTGCTCGTCGCAGCCGGGCGAACCGTCGACGTCTGGCCGTTCACGGGAGACGATCCCACGGCAGACGTCGTGATCGCCGAGGTCTGGCCGTCACTCCACCCTGTGTCCGTGCCTCCGGGACGGATCCGGGACGAAGTCCAGGTCGTCGAGACAGCACAGCGGCTGGCCGGGCGATCGTTCTCGCTTTCGCTGCCGGCCCTCCCGTCCGATGAGCGTCGGATCGTCGCCGGCGAGGAGGGGTGGATCATCGGCGCGTGAGAGACTGACCAGAGCATGGCCTCCGTCGCGCTGTCCGACCTGTCCGTGGTCCTCGGCCGCCAGCCGATCCTCGATCGCGTCTCGCTCGACCTGGCCGACGGCACGTTCGCAGCGGTCGTCGGCCCGTCCGGAACCGGAAAGACGACGCTGCTGCGTGCCATCGCGGGGCTCGTGAAGCCGTCCGGCGGGTTCATCACGTTCGACGGTCACGACGTCGCGCGTCTCGACGCCGCCCAGCGCGACATCGGGATGGTCTTCCAGACGTCCGCGCTGCTCCCACACCGCAATGTGCAGCGCAACGTCGAGTTCCCGCTCGAACTGCGCCGGCAGACAGCGGACGAGATCCACGAACGGGTGAGTGCCGAGGCACGAGCAATGCACATCGAGCACATCCTGCGGCGGAGCCCGTCCAGCCTGTCGGTCGGCGAGCAACAACTGGTGCAGATCGCGCGGAC
>NZ_BAOL01000171.1 GCF_000350145.1 Ilumatobacter nonamiensis YM16-303
CCTCGGCCGCTGCCGCCACGGTGATGCCGTACGTCGAGAGCAGCTCGCTGGCCGCGCTGATCCCCAGCCGGACTCCGTCACCGGCCGTGTCGCCGGCGGCCTCGAGACCCGCCGCGACCAAGCGACGGGCGCGCTCGGGCTCGACCGCCACCGGATCGGAGCGGGGCTCCGCCGCTTCGGTCGCCAGCCAGCGACCGTATGCGTACGAGCCCGCCATGGCGGCGACGGCTTGCTCGGGAAACGCGAAGCTGGGAACGGCTCGACGATCGGTGGCCTGCCCGTCGCCGGAGCCGAGCAGGACGGCGACGACGGGTTTCGACGACCCCTCGGCCGCGTCGCTGATCGTGGGGCCCATGACGGCCTCGAACGCCGGAAGTGGGGGAGCGAAGATCACGAGCAGGCCGTCCACGTCGTCGTCGGCGAGCGTCTGCTCGATCACCTCGCGGTAGTCGTCGGGGCCGGACCGCCAGTCGAGCGCACCGCTGAGAATCACCGGAATCAAACCAGCCGTGGCCATGGCGCCCGCGGCGAGGACGCCCGGACTGGCCGAGTTCGTGATGACCGCGACGCGGTTCCCGCGCAGCACGGGCTGCGAATCGAGTACCCGGCAGCAGTCGAGCATCGCGTGGACCGTCGGCACCTCGATCAGTCCGGCCTGCTGGTAGAGGGCACTGCCGAGTCCGTCGCCCGCTGCGCCCGTTCGGACGGCGACGATCGGTTTCGTGCGGCTGACCCGACGGGCGATCCGGGCGAACTTGCGTGGGTTGCCGAACGTCTCGGTGTACAGCCCGATCACGCGGGTGAACTGATCGTCCTCCCAGAACTGCATCAGGTCGTTGGCGGACACGTCGGACTTGTCGCCGAGCGACACGAACCAACTCAGGCCCATGTTCAGATCTCGGGCTCGCCGGAGCAGCGACGAACCCAGAGAACCCGACTGCATCGAAATCGCGACCCCGCCCGCCGGGAGCGTCACATCGATCATTGCCGCTTGCAGCGCGGAGTCGGGATGCAGCGACGCAATACCCAGGCTCGAGGGGCCGATCAACCGCAACCCGTGCCGACGGGCCCGAGCGACGATCGGACGGACGTCGAGTTTGCTCCCGTCGGCGGGCGCATCCGGGCTCGTGATGATGACGGCGCCACGCATGCGCTTGTCGATGCAGGCCTCGATCGTCGACCCGAGCACGCTCGGGGGCACCGCGATGATCGCCAGCGACGTTTCGGGCGGGAGGTCGCCGACCGAGCCGTAGCAGCGGACACCGTCGAGATCCTCGAGTCGCGGGTTGACCGGGTAGACCGGAACGCTCACGCTCGAGCGGACGTTGTTCCACAGCAGGTTCCCGGCGGACCCGGGCTGGTCGGATGCGCCGATCACGGCGACGGCGCGGGGGAGCAGGATGCGCGCGACCGCCCGTGAGTCGGCGCGCTGTTCGCGCCGTTCGACGGTGTCGATGAACTCCTCGGTCGTCGTGAGTTCCCAGTCGAGATCGACGACCCCCGAGTCGAACCGCCGCTGCAACGGCCAGCCGGCTTTCGCGAAGACGGCGAGCATGCCGCGGTTGTCGCTCAGGACCTCGGCGGCGAACCGCTCGATGCCGTTCGTGCGCGCGATCGCCGCCAGGTGTTCGAGCATCAGCGTGGCGATTCCGAGACCGTGATACCGGTCGTCGACCATGAACGCGGCTTCGGCTTCGTCGCGACCGGCGAGGCGCTCGTAGCTGCTCCACCCGACGAACTCGTCGTGGACTTCGACGGCCAGCGCGACGCGGTCGATCATGTCGACGGTGGTGAAGTGGGCGAGTTCGGACTTCGACAGGCTGGGCTTCGGGGAGAAGAAGCGTCGATACAGGCTCTCCGGGGACTGAGCCTCGTGGAACGCCAGCAGCGCGTCCTGGTCGGCGGGTACGAGCGGTCGGATGAAGGCGGTCGAGCCGTCTCCCAGAACGACGGTGGTCGCCCAACGCGAATCGGCTGGGTCGGTCGTGGTCACCCCTCCAGCATGGCACCCGCAACGGCCTGCCGTACGCTTGCGATCGTGGACCAGCCGATTGCCGTCTTCTCCGCTGCGGGACTGGACGAGCACCTCGCGCCCGCCGGGCATCCCGAGTCCGTCAGACGACTGGACGCTTCGCTGTCCGGGATCCCCAAAGCCGGACTCGCCGACGCCGTGCGAATGGTCGAACCTCGGCTCGCGTCCCTCGATGAGATCACGAGGGTCCACGACCCGAGCCTGGTCGAACGGCTTCGAGTCTTCTGCGAGACGGGTGGCGGCCACATCGACGGCGACACGTTCGCCGCGCCGGGGTCGTTCGTGACCGCCCAGCGTGCTGCCGGCGCGGTGCTGGACGCGGTCGATGCGCTGGCCGCGGGTGACTGCGATGTCGCGTTCGCGGCGAGTCGACCGCCCGGGCACCACGCCGAGTACGCCCAGGCGATGGGCTTCTGCTTGTTCAACAATGTCGCCGTCGCCGCCCGTGCCCTGACCGATCGCGGCGAGCGGGTCGCGATCATCGACTGGGATGTGCATCACGGCAACGGCACCCAGGACATCTTCTACGACGACCCGTCCGTGCTGTACGTCTCGACGCACCAGTCGCCGCTGTATCCGGGAACCGGCCGCCTCACCGAGACCGGTGGTCCCGCAGCACCGTTCTCCAACCTCAATCTGCCGTTCTCACCGGGAACCCGCGGCGACGTGTTCCGTCAGGCGATCGACGAGGTCATCGCACCGGTGGTCGCGCGCTTCGACCCGACGTGGTTGATCATCTCCGCCGGATTCGATGCGCACCGCAACGATCCGCTCGCCAGCCTGCAACTGACGTCGGCTGATTACGCCGACTTCGCCGACCGGTTGCGGCAGTTCGTGCCCGAGCGGCGAGTGGTCGTCGCGCTCGAGGGTGGCTACGACGCCGATGCACTCAGCATGTCGACCGGTGCGACGCTCAGTGCGCTGGTCGGAGAGCACTATCGCCCGGAAGCGGCGTCGTCGGGCGACATCGGTCGCCCGGTGATCACCGCAGCCCGCCAACTCTGGGAGATCTAGCTCAGGGGGTGCGGTCGGGCTTCGCGGAGCCGAGACCGAGGTCGGACGCGACTGCCGGGACGACGATGTCGCAGATGTCGCCGCCGGAACCGACCGAGTTGCCCGAGATCGTCGCGGCCACGACGGTCGCCCCGTCCTCGAGCACCCAGACGCACGCCTTGGCCCCGGTGATGGTGCCGGTGTGCCCGAACCCGTACTGGTCGGTGAACACGCCGGGCGCGCGGAGCACCCACCGGTCCATCGGGGTCATCCGCGCCATCGCCATCGCCAGGTCGTCGGTGGACGCGACGAGCGTGCCGGCTCCGCCGAGGCGTGACAGGCGATCGGTCCCTTCCTCGTGCGGTACATCGCCCGGGAGGAGTCCGTCGAGCGTCTGATGGAATCCGTCGAGGTCGATCGGATCGAAGACCAATTCTTGGAGTCCCTCGTCGAGGGGGAGGCCCGTGCGCTGCTCGATGAGCAGGCCCAGGAGGCAGTAGTTGCCGTTCGAGTACACCCACCGACCGCGATCACCGGTGGGCGGTGAGGTCAGGAGCGCCGGGACGAAGTCTCGACATGTTCCGTCACCGGTGAACCAAGCCTCCTGGACCTTGGGGACACCGCCGGTGTGGTCGAGCAGCTCGCGAACCGTGACGTCGGCCCATCCGGCATCTGGTTCGAGACCGACGGCAGCCCACGGATAGGGCTCGTCGGCATCGACCAGCTCCTGATCGATGAGTCGGGCGATTCCGAGGGCGACGACGATCTTGCTGACGCTGGCCACCACCATCGGCGAATCACTGGTTGCGGCGGTCCCGTCGACGGTGACGCCGGACGCCGCGGCGACGACCGGTTCGCCGCCGCGCACGACGGTGATCGAGGCCGCCGCGTTTGCACCGGCGAGGCGATCGAAGGCGGCCGTCGTCGCCGGAAAGGAGCGGATCGGTCGCGGCGCATCCACCGCCGGTGGAAGGGTGGTGCCGGTCGTCGTGGTCGTGCTGGTGGTCGTGGTCGTCGTGCTGGTCGTCGTGCTGGTCGCATCGGCGTCGTCGTCGTCGTCGTCCCGCTCGGTGTCGGCTTCGTCGCTCGGCACGTTCTGGGATCCGCCGGCAGGTGTCACCTCGGGCGAGGTGTCCGCGGGTTCGGTCCCGTCGTTGCGAGAAGCGATCTGTGCCCCGGGCACGGACGCGTCCGACTCGCGCGTTCCACATCCGGCGACGAGGAGACCGGCGACCGCGATCGCGACGATCGCGCGGCCCCGATGCCGAAGTGCGCCCCGCCGGATTCTCACCGTGTCGACGCTACTGGCGGGTGTTTGCGCTCCGTTGTCACCATCGATGGGCGGGCTCGTGTCCCCGGCTGTCGCGCGCCACACTGGGTCGATGCCCGTCACCGTCGTCGATTGCCGAGACCTCGATCGTGAGGTCGAGTTCTTCACCGAGCGGGCCGGGTTTCGTGTTCGGCTGGTGTCACCTGCGGACGATCCGCGCCGGTTCGTGGTCGAGCGTGGAGGAACCGAGGTCGAGTTGCGTCGTGCCGAGATCGATCGCCCGGCCCGGTTGCGAATCACCGCCGACGGTCCGCGACACGAGATCACATCACCGGGTGGTTCGGTCGTCGAGTTCGAGCGGGAGTCGACCGAGGTCGTGCTCCCGCCGAACCGGCCGAGTCTGACGGTCGTCGAACCGGATCGTGGTGGGTTCGGCGTCGGTCGCGCCGGGATGCAGTATCGGGATCTGCTGCCCGATCGTTGGGGTGGGCGGTTCATTGCCAGCCACATCCGCATCGCCGAGGAGGGCGATGTCGCCGACTGGGTTCATTTCCACCGGATCCGGTTCCAGATGATCTTCGTGGCCGCCGGATGGGTCGACGTGGTCTACGAGGACCAAGGTGAACCGTTCCGGATGGACGCGGGTGACTGCGTACTGCAACCCCCGGAGATCCGACACCGGGTGCTGCGCAGTTCCGCCGGGCTCGAAGTGATCGAGATCGGCTGCCCCGCGGAGCACGACACGCTCGCCGACCACGATCTCGATCTCCCGACACCGACGATCGACCGGGAACGTGATTTCTCCGGTCAACGGTTCGTCCGCCACGTCGCGGCAGCATCGACGACCCAGCCGTGGGTCGATCCATCGTTCGTCGCACGCGAGACGGGGATCGGGGAGGCGACCGGTGGCGTCGCAGGTGCCGTCGTGGTGTCAGCGGCGTCTGCGGCGCAGTCGCCGGTGCTCACTCACGACGGGGAGTTCGTGTTGATCGTCGGAATCGACGGAGACGCCGTGCTCGACCTGGGGGAGCACTCGATCGATCTCACGTCGAGGACGTCGGTGGCCATCCCGGCCGGGACCACATGGTGTTGGTCTCGGCACAGCGCAGACCACAGCGCGCTGGTGGTGTCGCTCCCGGCGAACGGTGTGCGGTTGAGCTGACCAGTTGGTCGCACCGCACCCGTTCGTCGGAAGCAGCCGAAGAATGTGCGTTGGTGACGGGCACCAACGCACATTTCGGTCGTCGGATCAGTTGGCGAGGATCTTGGCCTTGAGGGCCGCGTATTCGGCGTCGTCGAGCTTGCCGGAGTTGTGCATCGCGGCGGCCTTCTCGAGCTCGCTGGCAGCGCCGCCGCCGGCGACGTCCCGCACGTAGGTGTCGAACGATTCCTTCGCTTCGACCTGCTCCTTCGCGGAGCGCTCGGCCATGCCCTTGCCGTGGACGATCATGTAGACGAGCAGCGTGAGCAGCGAGAAGAAGATGAGGAAGATCAACCAGATCGCCTTGACCCAGCCGCTCATCTCGTGGTTGCGGAAGATGTCGACGATGACCGAGAACATCATCATCAGCACGGCGATGAACAAGAAGGCGGCGAAGGTCACCCAGAGGGCTTCCCAGACGGAAAATGCGAGCATGACGGTGTTCTCCTGATGAAGTGTGCTGCGGTACAGCGGTGAATCTGTGATGTCGTCGGTCGGTATGACTGAACTGACGGCCAGAGAGTACCAGCGAGATGGGTGTCGGAGGTCGATCCCGTCAGCCGAGCCAGGCGAGCACGCGGAGCTGCATCATGTCCATCAGCGCGCCCTGTTTCCCGTCGATCGAGGTGTCGAGGACATCGGCGGACCCGACGATCCTGTGCGCCAGCATCTCCTTGGTCAGATCACAATCCCGTCGCAACTGGTCGAACGAATAGCCGGTGATCCCGGCCTCCACGAGAGCGTCGTGGTAGACGCGCAGGAGCGCCACCTCCTCCGCACAGTGCTCCGCGGTCAAGGCGGTGGTGATGAAGTACGCGACGTCGACCGCCGGTCGGCCCGACCCGAGACCCTGGAGGTCGAGGACCACGATCTCCCCGTTCGGGCGGAACAACAGGTTGTCGAGCCGGTAGTCGCCGTGGAGCAGCGTCCAGGGTTCCTCCGCGAGTGCATCGCTGATCTCGGGGACCCGAGTCTGGATGTCGTCGAGATGAGCGAGCACGGAGTCGTCGACGACCGCACCGTACTGTTCGATGAAGTGGTCCCGGTTCCGGAGGTAGCTGGCCTGGAACACCTTGGAGGCACGGTTCATCGGCCAGATGCGATGGTACGTGGCCGCGGCGTCGGTGCGCATCCAGTTCGCCGCGTGGAATCGTGCGAGCACTTCGAGTGCCTGTGCCGCGTCATCGAAGGATCCGCCGACCATCTGCGCCGGGGCGCGGGCGTCGACGATGTCCTCCAGGACGAGGATGTAGCGGCGTTTGCTCTTCCCGGCGAACCGGAGGAACCGGCCGATGAGCCAGTTGACCCCGCGCAGCGGCAGGTGCTCGAAGAGGAACCTCACCGGCTTCTCGAGCCAGGGCGCCGGATCGGGATCCATCGCGCCGTAGAGGTAGCGGGGGAGCGGCAACCCGAGGCTGGGAGCCAGCTCCTGGTACACGACGATCTCGCGCTCGTAGGACTGGAGGGCATCGCCCGCCGCGAAGTTCTCGTCCACCTGGGTCGGCACCTTGACGATCACGGAGTCGGGGAGTCCGCCGTCGACCCGGTCCCAGGTGAGATGGCACCGGTGGACCTCCCCCATGAACCCGACGTTCGTGCCGATCTCGACCTGTCGGACGTCGGTGACGGTGGCGTCGGTTCCGATGATCTCGGTGAACCACTCGGCGGTCAGCTCGTGCGGCCGCTGCGGGATGAACGGTGGCTCTGGTCTGGGTCGGCGACGAAACAGTCCGGGCATGCTCGGAGAGTTTGGCAGAGTGTGGCCGCCGTCACAGCGCCGAGGGGTCGGCGATCTGGCCGTCACGCGACTGCTGCCAGCGCATGATGATCAGGACCGGGATCCCGAGGATCAACAGCATCGCGCTGTAGCGGACGCTGTCGGCGCCCGACCCCCAGATCGTCCAGGCCGAGTAGGCGAACGCGAGGCCGCTGATCACCCCGTCGCGCACGAGCGCCACCGGGTTGAACGCGTCCCGGTCGGTCACCATGAGCATCAGCTGCGCCGCTGCGGACAGGAGATAGGGAAGCAATGCGGTCACCGTGGTGACGAGCACGAGGGTGTCGAATCCGTCCTCGGACAGTTCCGCGACGAACACGCACACCGACCCGATCGCGCTCGACACGAGCAGTCCGAACATCGGAACACCGCGGCCGTTCTCGTAGAGGAACCGCTTGGGGAAGAGCCGGTCGCGGGCGGCGGCGAGCGGCATGTGGCCCTGCAGGAGGATGAACCCGTTGAGAGTGCCGAGCGCCGAGATCACGGCGCCGGCGGCGATGATGTTGCCGCCGGTCGACCCGAAGATGGACTCGGCGGCGGATCCGAACGGGTTGCGGGCGACGGAGAGTTCGGCCGGGGTGAGCTGACCGAACACGGCCAGCGTGCCGAAGATGTAGACGACCACGGCGATCGACGTTCCGGTGACCGTGGAGATGGCGAGCGTCCGTCCTTTGGGCGGTTGGAGGTCGCCGGCAGGGATCGTGGCCGACTCCAGGCCGATGAAGGCGAACAGCGTCAGCGCCGCGGCCGCGCCGAGCGCCGTGAACGCGGGGTCTCCGGTCGGGTTGAACTCGATGTCGCTGAGATCGGCCACGATCAGCCCGGCGACCGTGACGAGCAGTAGCGGAATCAGCTTGAGCACGGTGGTGGCGACGGCCATCATGCCCGACGACCGAACACCGCGAGCTGCGAGAGCCGTGAGCGACCAGATGATCACCAGGTTCATGGCGATCCGTGCGGTGGTGTTCTCCTCGAGCTCTTCGATGAAGTAGCTGAGGAAGTCGACGGCGGCCACGGACACCGCGGCGTTGGAGACGACGACGGTCAGCCAGTACCCCCACGCGACGATGAAGCCGGCCGAGTCGCCGAACGCCTTGCGAACGTAGATGTAGGGCCCGCCGGTCGATGGATACGCCGATCCGAGGCGGGCGAACGTGAGCGCCAGGAGGAGCGAGCCCGCGCCGGTCACGACCCACGCGATGATCGCGATCCAACCGAACGCGGACAGCGCGCGCGGGAGGAAGAAGACGCCGGAGCCGATCATGTTGCCCGTGACCAGGCACGTGGCCATGAAGACGCCCATCGGGCGCGCGGCCGGTTGAACGGTGGCGGCGGGTGAGGACGCTGCGCCGGAACTCGTGCGTGCCGCCGACGCAGCGCCCTCGTCGGTCACGCGAGCGTGGCGACCAGCACGGCCTTGATGGTGTGCAGGCGGTTCTCGGCCTGGTCGAACACGATGCTGCGGTCCGACTCGAACACCTCGTCGGTGACCTCGAGGCCATTCGTCATCCCGGTGTGCTCCATCATCTCCTTGCCGACTGCGGTATCGGCGTTGTGGAACGCGGGGAGACAGTGCATGAAGCGCGTGCCGGGATTGCCGGTCGACGCGAGCAGATCGGCATTGACCTGGTAGTCGCCCAGGGCCGCGACTCGTTCATCCCACACTTCCTTCGGCTCTCCCATCGAGACCCACACATCGGTGTGAACGTAGTCGACGCCGTCGACCGCCTCGGTCGGCGAGTCGGTGATCGTGATCTGTGCGCCGGTGCGAGCCGCGATGTCGTTCGCGATTCCCTGGATCTCCTCGTCGGGTTGCAGGTCGGCCGGGCAGCCGAGTCGTACGTCGCTGCCGAGGAGCGCGCCGGTGACCAGGAGCGAGTGGCCCATGTTGTTGCGACCGTCGCCCACGTACGCGTACGACAGGGCGTCGTACGGCTTGTGGGAGTGCTCGTGCATCGTCAGGAAGTCGGCGAGCATCTGCGTGGGATGCCACTCGTCGGTCAACCCGTTCCAGACGGGCACGCCGGCGAACTTGGCCAGTTCCTCGACCGTGTCCTGGCCGAACCCGCGGTACTCGATTCCGTCGTACATGCGCCCGAGCACACGCGCGGTGTCGGCGACCGTCTCCTTGTGGCCCATGTGGGAGCCGTCGGGTCCGAGGTAGGTGACCGTTGCTCCCTGGTGGTGCGCGGCGGTCTCGAATGCGCACCGGGTGCGGGTGGATGCCTTCTCGAAGATCAGCGCGATCGACTTGCCGACGAGTCGTTGCTGCTCGGTGCCGTTGTAGCGAGCGGTCTTGAGTGACTTGGAGAGATCGAGGAGGAAGCGGATCTCGGCTGGTTCGAAGTCGATCTCCTTGAGAAAGCTGCGGTTCTTGAGGTTGAACGCCATGTGAGGCTCCTTCGGTGGGGGTGAGTTGATCGGGATCGGGTGGTGGAGGTTGTCAGTAGGCCGGGTCGCGGTGCACCGGGCAGGTCATGCAGTGTGAGCCGCCGCGGCCCTTGCCGAGTTCGAAGCCCTCGATCGTGATGACCTCGATCCCCGCCTTGCGCAACGCCGTGTTCGTGCCGACGTTGCGCTCGTACGCCACGACCACGCCGGGTTCGAGGCAGACGACGTTGTTTCCATCGTCCCATTGCTCGCGCGCCTGGGCGAACGAATCCCCACCGGTTTCGATGACCCGCATCTCCTCGATGCCGACGGCTTCCGCGAGAGCTTCGATGACGGTCCCCTTGTACTCCTCGGTGTGGATCTCGCTTGCCGAGTCGTCGGGCGTCATGATCCAGGTGCGCGCGCCGTGCACGACATCGGGATAGACGGTGACGACATCGCGGTCGCACATCGTCATCACCGTGTCGAGGTGCATGTAGCTGCGCATCGCCGGGAGGCGGACCGCGAGGACCTTGGTGGCGGCGCCCTTGCGGAAGAGTTCTCGGGCGATGTGGCCGACCGCCTGCGGTGTCGTCCGCTCGCCCATTCCGATCATGACGGCACCGTTGCCGATGGGCATCACGTCGCCGCCCTCGACGTTCATCCGTCCCCAGTCCTCCTCGACGCCGCCGAGCCAGATGTCGAAGCTCTCGGACGTGAAGCGGGGGTGGTACTTGTAGATCGTTTCCATGATCGCCGTCTCGGGGCGGCGAGCGGGCTTGGTCATCGGGTTGATCGTGACGCCCTCGTAGATCCAACACGAGGGGTCGCGTTGGAAGAGGAAGTTCGGGAGCGGGGGAACGAGCATCGAGTGCTCGACAGCCGACTCGAAGAACAGGCCGCCGAGTTCGTCCATGTCCTCCTTGACGACGCCGCCGATCAGGAACTCGGCGACGTCGGTGGAGTCGGACGTCTCGACGAGGCCGCGTGCGACTGCGGCGCCGGTGATCCCGACGTTGCGTTCGTTCAGGATGTGGTCGCACACGAAGTCGATCGCCTCGGGCTTCTTCAACGCCTCGGCGAGCAGTGTCTCGGCCTCGAGCACTTCGATGTCGCGTTCGCGCATCACCTCGACGAAGAAGTCGTGCTCGGACTTCGCCTTGCTCACCCAGATGACGTCGTCGAACAACAACTCGCCGGCGTTCGCGGGGGTCAGTCGGTTGTGTTCGAGTCCTGGGCGGTGAACGATCACCGTGCGCAATTTGCCGACTTCGGAATGGACTCCGATGGTCATGGTTCTTTCTCCTCTTCGTGAGTTGTTGCGGTGAAACGGTGGTGTGGTCAGTCGCGGTATTCGACGCCGTCGAACTCGGTCGAGATCAACGTTCCGCCGGTGCCGCTGACGAGGTCGGTGATCCCGTCGAGCGAACCGATTCCGGCGCGCCTCCCGGTCGCCCGGGCGAACTGACAGGCGGCCTCGACCTTCGGAAGCATCGAGCCGGCGGCGAACTCGTCGCGGTGCTGCTCCATCAGGGTGTCGGGATGGGCGCGGGCGATCGCCTTCTGCTCGGGGGTGCCCCAGCCGACGAACGCTGCGTCGGCGTCGGTCGCCATCACGTACAGGTCGGCGCCGATCTCCTTGGCGAGCAGACCGCTCGCCAGATCCTTGTCGATCACGGCTTCGACACCGCAGAGCTTGTGGTCCTCGTCGTAGTAGGTGGGGATGCCTCCGCCGCCGGCGCAGATGACGATGCTGCCCTGCTCGAGCAGCCACCGGATCTGGCGCAGCTGGAACACCTGGATCGGCTTCGGCGACGGCACGACCCGGCGTTGTTGGTCGCCGTCGGCCTTGAACACCCAGTTCTTCTCGGCCGCCAGCTGATCCGCGTCCTCCTGTGAGTAGACGGGACCGATCGGTTTCGTCGGATTCTCGAACGCCGGATCGCGCGGGTCGACCTCGATCATCGTCAACAGGGTCGCCAACGGTCGATCGAACGGCATCCGGTTGCCGAGCTCGAGCTCGATCAGATAGCCGATCATCCCCTGGGTTTCGGCGTCGAGCACGTCGAGCGGATACGCCGGAACGTCGGTGTACGCCGCACCCTCGAGCGCGAGCAGTCCGACCTGCGGACCGTTGCCGTGGCCGATCACGAGTTCGTGCTCGGCAGCGACGGGCGCCAGCCGGTCACATGCGGTGCGGATGTTCGCGAGCTGATTCTCGTAGGACATCAGTTGCCCCCGACGAAGCAGGGCGTTGCCTCCGAGTGCGATGACGACCCTCATGAGATCGCCGTCGCGATCATCAGGATGCCCGAGGCCAGCACGAACACGATTCCGAGGAACGGAACGACGAATCTGAGGTACTTGTCGTAGCCGACCTTGGCGAGGGTGAGTCCGCCCATGATGATCGCGGAGGTCGGAGTGATCAGGTTCACGAAGCCGGACGCCGACTGATAGGCGGTGACCGAGATCGATCGCGGTACGTCCGCGAAGTCCGACACCGGAGCGAGGATCGGCATGACGAGTGCCGCGTGCCCTGACGACGACGGCACGAGGAACGCGATCGGGATGTTGACCACGAAGGCGATCCAGGCGAACACGACGCTGTCGGTGCCCTCGACGGCGTTCTCCATCGCGTTGAGGATGGTGTCGGTGATGTAGGTGTTCTTCATCACCACGGTGATGCCACGAGCCACGACGATCACCAGCGCTGCACCGAGGAAATCGGACGCCCCGGCGACGATCGTGTTGACCGTTCCCGCCTCGCCGAGCCCGGCGATCACACCGATGATGACGGCGAAGACGATGAACAGGACCGACGCCTCGGTGAAGTAGAAGTCGCCGAGGATGTCGGCCATGGTGAACAGCGGCCATTCGGCGTTGAACAGGTTCTGCCAGACGTCGTCCCACGGAATGAAGCCGAAGATCATGATCGCGAACGCCAGGAAGAACAGGACGAGGACCCATTTCTGTTTCCCCGTCAACGGGTCGACGTGCTGTGCTTCCTCACCGCTCAGACTGAGCGCGGACGCCGAGGCCTCGGGCATCAGCGACTTCGCCGGATCCTTCTGGACACGCCGCCCGTACCAGAGGACGTAGGCGATCGCGACCGGAACGAGAACGAAGAGCATCACCAGTCGGGCTGCGATGCCGTCGGAGATCTCGATGCCTGCTGCGTCCGACGCCACGCCGGTCGCGAACGGGTTGACCGTGGAGGCGAGGACTCCGGTCCCTGCACCGAGGAAGATGATCGACACGCCGACGATGCGGTCGTACCCGAGTGCGAGGACGAGGGGCACCATCAGCACGTAGAACCCGAGGGTCTCTTCCCACATCCCGTAGGTGGTGCCGCCCAGCGCGAACACCGACATCAACACGATCACCAGGATCTGCGGACTGTTGCGGAAGCGCATCGCCAACCGGCTGATCCCGACCTGGATCGCATCGGTCTTCATCGTCACCGTGATGAAGGCGCCGACGGCGAGGACGAACAGGAAGACCTGAGCAGATCCGTAGAGGAAGCCTTCGTTGAAGGCTCCGACGCTGCCGTCTTCGAGACTCTCGATGCCGTACAGACCGTTCGGGGTCGAGCCCCACAGGATCTGGAACTGATCCTTGAAGCCCTTGTCGAAACACGCCTCGCCTTCAGCGACGTCACCACATGAGTCGAGCTGTTCGTAGGTCCCTGGGATCGGCGCTCCGTCGGCGTCGAGTTCGTACAAACCCGAGGGGATGAGGAACGAGGCGACCCAGA
>NZ_BAOL01000170.1 GCF_000350145.1 Ilumatobacter nonamiensis YM16-303
ATCGACCCGATCGACGGCACGGTCAACTTCGTGTACGACCTCCCCGGCTGGTGCACGTCGATCGGGGTGCTCCAGAACGGCGCTCCGGTCGCAGGAGCGGTGTACGCCCCCGTGGTCGACGAGCTCTACAGCGCCGGGCGGGACCGCGGCGCCACGATCAACGGGGTTTCGATCGGCGTGTCGGGCGCCGACGACATGGCGACCGCACTGGCCGCCACCGGGTTCAGCTATCACATCGACGGACACCGCGCCCGCCAGGCCGAACGCATCGCCACGGTGCTCCCCACCGTTCGTGACATCCGCCGCCAGGGCAGTGCTGCGCTCGACCTCGCGTACGTGGCGAGCGGACGCGTCGACTTCTACTTCGAGGAGTTCCTCAACTCGTGGGACGTCGCGGCCGGCGTCCTGTTCGTCACCGAAGCCGGCGGAGTCGTCACCGCATTCGACGGATCACGCCTCGACGTCGCCGCTCCGGCGGGTGTCATCGCGTCCACCCCCACGCTGCATCGGCAGGTCGTCGCGGCGCTTCCCGCCTGAAATTCGGCTTGATGTTCGTCGTCAGCTGGTGAAATGCGGCATCATGGAGGAGTGGGTACACGCATCCTGGCCGTCGAGGACGACGAGCGCATCCGTTCGGCGGTGAAGCTTGCGCTCGAGGACGAGGGCTGGGTCGTCGACGAAGCCGAGAGCGGCGAGCAGGCGATCGAGCTCTTCCAGCGCTCGACACCCGACGTCGTGCTGATCGACATCATGCTGCCGGGAATCGACGGTTTCGAGCTCTGCCGCACACTGCGCCGCACCAGCGACGTTCCCGTCGTCATGGTCACCGCGCGCAACGACACCCACGACATCGTCGCCGGACTCGAAGCCGGTGCCGACGACTACCTGACCAAGCCCTTCGCCCCCAAGGAACTGTCGGCGCGGATTCGGGCGCTCCTGCGGCGGATCCGCCCCGGCGCTCAGGGCCACGCGCGCCTCGTCTTCGGCGACCTCGAACTGATCCCCGACGAGGGCAAGGTGCTCCGCGAAGGTTCCGAGGTCCACCTGACCAAGACGGAGTTCCGGTTGCTCTGCGAACTAGCGGAGAGCCCGGGCAAGGTGCTCAGTCGTGAAGCCCTGCTCGACAAGGTGTGGGGTTACGACTACTTCGGCGATGGTCGCCTCGTCGACGTCCACATCCGGCGCCTCCGCACCAAGGTCGAGAACGATCCGGCGAACCCGCGGCACGTGGTCACGGTGCGCGGACTCGGCTATCGCCTCCAGACCTGACCCACCGGAACAGGAGCATCGGTGGTAGGACCCATCCGACGCCTCATCGGACGCTCGAGGCCACGGTCGATCGGCCTCCGACGGCGCATCCTCGTGATCATCACGCTCGGCTCGATCGCACTGTCGGTGTTCGTGGCCACGACGACCTTCGGCCTGACGCGGTCGAATCTCGTCTCCGAACGGGACGAAGCGGCGATCTCGACCTCACGCCGGAACGCCCTCGGCGTCGAACGCGACCTGCGACCCACCTTCCCGCCCGAGCCGACGGCCGCTCGGGCCTCACTCGAACGCATCGGCGTCCAGCGGTACATGCTCTGGTATCGGGACACGCAGTACGGGCGTCCGCCGTTCACGCGCGACAATCTTCCGCCCGAACTCTTCGAGAAGGTCGTGGTCGACGAGGTGTCCGCGAGCCAGGTGGTGCGGATCGACGACGAGTTGAACATCGTCGTGGGTTGGTCCGTTCCCGACGTCGGCGCCTACTTCGAGTTCTTCGCGCTCGACGACGTGGAATCCAACCTGTCCAATCTGCGCGTCGCGCTGTTTCTCGCGGCGTTGATCACCACCGGGCTCGGGGTCCTGGTCGGAGTGTTCGCCGCGCGGCGCGCCGTGAAGCCGCTCGGTACGGCCGCCCAGGCTGCGTCGGCGATCGCCGGCGGCCGCCTCGACACGCGCCTGGAGAACAACGAGGATCCGGACCTCCGCGTCCTGACCGAGTCGTTCAACGACATGGCGCAAGCGCTCGAGCTGCGCGTCGAACGCGATGCTCGCTTCGCATCCGACGTGAGCCACGAGTTGCGGTCGCCGCTCATGACCCTCGCCGCATCGGTCGAGGTGATGGAGGCACGTCGTGACGACCTGCCCGAGCGCGCTCAGTCCGCCCTCGACCTGCTGTCCGGTGACGTCGTGCGCTTCCAGGGGCTCGTCGAGGACCTCTTGGAGATCTCCCGCTTCGACGCCGGGGCGATTCGACTCAACATGGAAGAGCTGCTGGCCGCCGAGTTCGTCCGCCAGGCGGTCGCGGTGAGTTCGGTCCCCGAGACACCGGTGCGGGTGAGCGAGCGAGCGGAGCTGGCGATCATCCGCGGCGACAAGCGGCGCCTGGCTCGCGTGATCGCCAACCTCATCGACAACGCTCGCGCCTATGGCGGCGGGGAACCCGAGATCACGATCGAGGTCACCAACCCGCCCGACGAGCCGATGTCCCACCTCACCATCGCGGTCGAGGACCGTGGTGCCGGCGTCGCTCCCGAGGAACGCTCGCTCATCTTCGAACGCTTCGCACGCGGCGGAGGGGCCGGCCGGCGCACCGGGAGCGAGGGCGCCGGGCTCGGCCTGTCGCTCGTCGACGAACACGTCCGGATGCACGGTGGTCGGGTCTGGGTCGAGGACCGTCTCGACGGCGAGTCCGGCGCGCGATTCGTGATCGAACTCATGGCCACGGAGCTGGAGGACTGACATGCGTCGACTCGTCGGTCTCCTGAGCGCGTTCGCCGTGGTCGTGCTCGCTTCGTGCACGATCACCGAGGACAGCGCGCCCACCGACATCCCGGTCGACCAGCAGGGCAACTTCGGTGAACTCGCGACGGGTGACGCCGCGGTCGGCGGGAGCCGCATCTACCTGCTCAGCCCGGTCGGAACCGACGATCAGGCGCTCCTGCGCGCGGTGCCGCGCAGCGACGCGACGAACCCCGAGGAACTCCTGACATCGCTGATCGCCGGGGCGAACGCCGACGAGAGCACGACCGGGCTGTCCTCCGCCGTCCCCGCCGACCTCGAGATCCTCGACGCCAGCACGGTGGGCACGCGGCTGACGGTCGACATCAACGAGGCCCTCGCCGAACTGTCCGACCAAGGGTTGCGGCTCGCACTCGCGCAGATCGTGGCCACCTCATCCGAGATCGACCAGGTTCGCCAGGTCCGCCTCCGCGTGAACGGGCAGAACCAGGGCTGGCCCACCGGCGACGGCGAGGTCACCGATCGACCACTCACCCTGTACGACTACCCCGGTTTCCTCGAGACCTCGCAGCCCGACTTCCCGGCCCTCCCCCTCCCGTCGGCGTAGATGTCCACGGGGTCGGACCCCGGTGGACGCATCACGCGAAGAAGTGGGACGCGACTCCGTCGAACAGTTCGCGGTCGACGGTGCGGGTCTTGCCGACCGCGACGGTGAGGTCCTCGAGTTCGATGTTCGGGCCGCGGACCACGGTCATCTTGCCCCACGCCTGTTCGTGCACCGCGTTGATCGCGGCGACGCCGAAGCGAGTCGACAGCACACGGTCGAATGCCGTGGGAGTTCCGCCGCGCTGGACGTGACCCAACTGCACGACTCGGGTCTCGAATCCGGTTCGCTCGCCGATCGCGTGGGCGATCCGAGTCGCGACGCCGCCGAGCACGACGTGACCGAAACGGTCGTAGACCTTCTCCTCCATCTCGAGCGTGCCCTCGGCCGGTTCGGCGCCCTCCGCCACGACGACGATCGAGGCATAGCGGCCCCGATCGTGACGCCGCGTCAGCCGGGTGCAGAGTTGGTCGAGATCGAACGGGATCTCGGGGATCAGCACCGCGGTGGCACCTCCGGCGATTCCGGCCTGGGTGGCGATCCAGCCCGTGTGACGCCCCATCACCTCGACCACCATGACGCGGTCGTGGCTCTCGGCGGTCGTGTGGAGCCGGTCGATCGCGTCGGTGGCGATCTGGACGGCGGTGTTGAACCCGAAGGTGACATCGGTGCCCTCGATGTCGTTGTCGATCGTCTTCGGCACGCCCACGATCGGCAGGCCGTGCTCGGTGTGGAGCTGACAGGCGATGGACAGGCTGCCGTTCCCGCCGATCACGATCAGCGCGTCGAGGCCGAGGTCGTCCATCGACTGCTTCACGTGATCCACGCCGTCCGGGGTGTCGAACGGGCTCCCCCGCCGCGTGCCCAGCACCGTTCCGCCGCGTGGCAACAGGCCGCGCATCGATTCGACGGTGAGCGGAATCGTCCGGCGATCGCGCACACCGTCCCAGGCGTCGAGGAACCCGACGAGCTCGTCACCGAACGCACGCTCGCCCTTGCGGACCGCGGCGCGGATCACCGCATTCAAGCCTGGACAATCGCCTCCACCCGTGAGCATCCCGACTCGCACGAGATCCGATCGTACCGGCCGACGCTGCGCCGCCGGAGGGTCTCGCTGATTGAATGACGGTCATGCGGTGGGATTCCAGTCGTCCGGTTCCGTGGCAGCGGCTCATGCGGGAGTGGTTGATCTACGTCGCGATCATGGCCGCCCTGTTGGCGGTGTTCTTCCGGGACGCCGGCATCGTCGGCGCCCTCGCCGGTCTCCTGGTGTCGGGGCCCCTGTACCTGCTTTTCGGCTTCGTCATGGCCAAGCTCGGCTACCAGCGCAAGTCGCTGAAGGAGATGCGAACCCCGCAGGCGTCCTCGAAGAAATCGAAGCAGGACAAGGACGAATCGGACGACGACGCGTCCGCGAGGCGCCCGCCCGCGCCGACCAAGCGCACGTCCGGCGGCGGCAACCGTCCGAAGTCGAAGTCCCGTCGTCGCTGACCGCGCTCGACCGGCTGCCTGCTGATCTTCGGAACGCTCGGAGCGACTGACCTACATTTGTCGCCGTGACCGAATCAGCCTGCGTGATCGCCATCGACGCCGGGACCACCGGCGTCCGCAGTCGAGCGGTGTTCACCGACGACTCCCCCACCGTGGCGGCCTACCAGGAGTTCACCCAGCACTTTCCTCGTCCCGGATGGGTGGAGCACGACGCCGATGAGATCTGGGCGACCACCGTCGAAACCTTGTCGGACGTGATCGATCAGGTCGGTCGGGACCGCGTGGCGGCGATCGGCATCACGAACCAGCGTGAAACCGCGGTGGCGTGGAATCGGTCGACCGGCGCCCCGTACGGCAGTGCGATCGTCTGGCAGGACCGCCGCACCGCCGATCGATGCGGCGAACTCGAAGCGGCCGGACACCTGCCGTTGATTCGGGAGCGGACCGGTCTGGTGCTCGACCCGTACTTCTCCGGAACGAAGTTCGCCTGGCTGTTGGAGCACCGTGACATCCCCGTCGACGACGATCTCGCGCTCGGCACGATCGATGCGTGGTTGATCTGGAAGCTCACCGGCGGCGACGTGTTCGCGACCGACATCACCAACGCCAGCCGGACGATGCTGTGCGACATCCGATCGCAGTCGTGGGACCCGGAGCTGTGCAACGTCCTCGGCGTGCCGATCGCAGCGCTTCCCGAGATCGTGCCGTCGAGTGGTCGGATCGGAGTGACGTCCGCTCGGAACGGCGTCGCCGAAGGGATCCCGGTCAGCGGCGTCGCCGGCGACCAGCAAGCAGCGTTGTTCGGCCAGGCCTGCGTCAGGCCGGGAATGGCGAAGAACACGTACGGCACGGGCTCGTTCGTGCTCCTCAACATCGGTGAGGAGTGTCCGGAACCGACCGAGGGCATCCTGACGACCGTGGCGTGGACGCTCGCCGACGGCACCACTCACTACGCCCTCGAAGGCGCCGTGTTCGTCACCGGTGCCGCGATTCAGTGGCTGCGTGACGGCATCAACATCATCGACGAAGCGTCCGAAGCGGGACCGCTCGCCGAATCCGTCGACGACACCGGGGGCGTCTACGTCGTCCCGGCACTGACCGGGCTCGGCTCCCCGCACTGGGATCCGCATGCGCGCGGCACCATCGTCGGAATCACGCGAGGGACCGGACGCGCCGAGATCACGCGGGCGGTCGTCGAGTCGATGGCGTACCAAGTACGGGATGTGATCGATGCGATGGTGGCGGCCAGCGGAGTGCCGATCGCCGACCTGCGGGTCGACGGTGGAGCGTCCGTGATGGACTTCCTGTGCCAATTCCAGGCCGACCAGCTCGGCGTGAGCGTCCAGCGCCCCATCGATCACGAGACGACGGCGCTCGGAGCTGCGTTCCTCGCCGGTCTCGCCGAGGGCGTCTGGGCGTCGACCGACGACATCGCCACCGCCTGGAACCTCGACGCGGACTTCACCCCCGAAACCGACCGCACCGCCGCTGACGCCCTGCACGCTCAGTGGCAGCGCGCCGTCGACCGCTCCCGCGCCTGGTCCACCACCTGACCCAGAACCCCGGCCCCGCATCCGGCCCGCATCCGGCCCGCCACCCCCAACATCCGCCTTCAGGAAATTTCGTGGGATCAAGACCGCGAGGGTCTCGATCCGCAAGAATTTCCTGCGCAACGCGCCGGCCTCCGCGGAATTTCGTGGGATCGAGACGGTAGGCGTCTCGATCCCACGAAATTTCCCTGCGACCGGCGATGCGGGATGATGCGGGATGGTGCGCAGGGGATCCGCATGTCCACGAGCGTCGCGTCGATGTCGGAGCAGGGAGTGTCGGAGAGGAGGCCCGGCGACTACAGGAGGGCGTCGGCGAGGCGGGCGAGGAGGCTGAGGCGCACTCGCTCGCGCTCGTGGATCACCCGATTGCTTCGACCGCACGCCACGGTGAGGCCGGAGCTGATGAGGTGGCCCCACGCGAGGTCGTTCGGCAGTGATTCGTCGACCTCGTTCAGGTGCTCGCTCCCCGCGAGGAATGCGGTCAACCATTCGACCTGGGGTGAATCGCCGACCTGCGCGATCACCTCGACCCCGCGCAGCACGACACTCCAGTCGGCCTCCAGGAGCCGCTGGACCGATGAACACAACACCTCGATCCGCTCCCCCGGATCGGACTCCGCCATCGCCGCGCCTGCGGCCAGCGCGGCGAGGTTCGGGTCCGCGCGATCCAGTTCGACGGACCGAACGTCTTCGACCGACACCCCATCGACCGCGTCGACCTCGTTGATCAACAGCGAGACGACATCGTCACCCGGCAGCGCGACCGTCAGCTCGTCGATCACCCGGTCAGCTCCCTGCTCGAGGATCTCGATTCCCAGCACGTCGCCGCGGACCGCTCCGATCCGGCTCGCCACCTGCCCCAGGGCGCCGGGACGATCAGGAAGCCAGACGCGCACGACGACGGTGATCATGTGGGGCGAGAGTACCGAGGTCACGTGTCAGCCGAGTTTCGGCAGACCACGTTTCAGGTTTCGGATCGCCTGGTTGATCCGCATCTCGTTCTCGATCAGACCGAAACGTACGAACCCTTCGCCACCCGGTCCGAAACCGACACCGGGCGACAGCGCGACGTCGGCCTCGCGTACGACGTGCGAGCAGAACTCGACCGAATCCATCTCGGAGTACGGCTCGGGCACCGGACCCCAGCAGAACATCGAGCCGCCGGGCTTGGGCATGTCCCACCCGATCCGTGCGAGCCCGTCGACGAGCGTGTCGCAGCGCGACTCGTAGATCTCGCGGACCTGGTCCGGGAAGTCCTGGGCTTCGTTGAGCGTCACCGTCGAGGCGATCTGGACCGGCTGGAACATGCCGTAGTCGAGATAGCTCTTCAACTTCACGAGCGCTTGGACGACCTCGGCGTTGCCGAGCAGGAACGCCGAGCGCCAGCCGGCCATCTGGAACGACTTGGTCATCGAATACAGCTCGACCGCGCACTCCATGGCACCTTCGGCCTGCAGGATGCTCGGCGGCTTGTGCCCGTCGAAACCGATGTCGGCGTAGGCGAAGTCGTTGACGACGATCATCTCGCGCTCGCGACAGAAGTCGACGACGCGCTGCATGAAGTCGAGGTCGACGGTCGCTCCGGTCGGATTGTGTGGGAACGACATGACCAGCACCCGCGGCTTCGGCCAACCCACGTCGTAGGCCGTGTGGAGGCTGTCCATGAAGTCGTCGGTGAACGTCTCGCGGTCGGAGGGGTCCGCGAGGAACTTCATCGGCACCTGGCGGAGGTCGGCACCGGCGAACAGCGGGCCGTAGATGTGGATCGGATAGCTCGGCGTCGGCACGATCGCCGCGTCGCCACGTTCGAGCAGCACCCACATCAGGTGGCTGAAGCCCTCCTTGGCACCGATCGTGTTGGTGATCTCGAGTTCGGGATCGAGGTCGACATCCCACTTGTTCTTGTAGTAGCCGGCGATCGCCTCACGCAGCTTCGGGAGTCCGCGGCTGAGGGAGTATCGGTGGTTGCGCGGGTTCTGCGCCGCCTCGGCGAGCTTCTCGACCGCGATGTCGGGCGACGCCATGTCGGGGTTGCCGAAGCCGAGGTCGATGACATCTGCTCCTGCACGCCGTGCCTCGATCTTCAGCCCGTTGATGATGGAAAAGACGTACGGGGGCAGATTCTCGATCCGACGGAACTCCATACGGCGACGATAGCTGCCGGTCAGCGACGCCCGGCAGGCCGATTTCCGGCGGCCGGCGCATCGCCCCTGGTCACGAACCGGATCGAAGTGGAGGATTGATCAGAGTTCGGGCAACAGTGCCGCACCCACCGCGCCGGCGAGCGGACCGAAGTGGGCGAACTCGATCCGGGGCAGCGGTCGCAGGTTCGGCTGATACAACAACTCGGCGAACCACCGTGTGATCGGTTCGACGTAGAGCTCCGACCCCATCGCGAGCCCACCACCCAGGACGAACATCTCGGGGTCGGCCGCATTGGTGAGATTCGCGAGTCCGAGCGCGACCCAGCGCCCGAATTCGTCGATCACGGCTCGAGCCTCACCGTCGCCCTCCAGTGCCGCGTCTCGAACGTGCTCGCCACGAACGTCCTCGGGGTCGCCACCCGCCCGTTCGACGACGGATCTCAGGCGGCGCCCCGCTGCGGCCTGTCGGGCCAGCATCGCGAGACCGGAGCCCGATGCGTAGCGCTCCCAACAGCCGCGTCGCCCGCACGGGCACGGAGGACCGTTCGGATCGACGACCATGTGGCCGAACTCGCCGGCGAAACCGTGGGCGCCACGCTGGAGTTCTCCGTTCGCGACGATGCCCCCACCGATCCCGGTCCCGAGCGTGACCAGCATCATGTCGGTCGTTCCGATGGCGGCGCCGAGCGTCCATTCCGCCAGTGCGGCACACGTTGCGTCGTTGTCGACCGAGACGGGGTGCCCGAGCCGCTCCGAGAGCAGCCGACCGATCTCGAACTCGGCGACCCCGTCGAGGTTCGGGGCGGCACGCAACACCCCCTCGCGGGTGACGAGCCCGGGAGCCCCCACGCCGAGCCGACCGGAGGCGCCGAGCGAATGCGCCAAGTCCGACAGCGTGTCGATCAGCGGTTCGAGGCTGTCGATCCCCCGCGGCGTCGGCCGCAGGTCCTGCGCGACGATCGATCCGTCGTCACCGAGTGCAACTCCGAGCGCCTTGGTCCCACCGACGTCGATCCCGACGCGAACGGACCCGTTCGTCACGCCTCGGCGCGGACCTTCAGCTCCCGAACCGTGTTGAGGATGCGAACCTCGGCCCGCCGCTTCACGAAGCCGGGCAGCGGAACGACGAGGTCGATCGCGAGGTCGTAGCGCACCTCGGTCTTGCCGTCGCCGGTGGGGACGAAGGTGAACGCGCCGTCGATCGAGCGCTGGATGTCGCCGCGAATCATCGACCAGCCGAGCTGACGCGGCTCGTCCTCGTACCGGTACTGCAGGGTGTAGTGCGTGCTGCGGCCGAGGGCAGATGCGCGGAACTCGACCTCGCTGGGTCGGCCTTCGTCGTCGGTCTGGTGGATCGTGACCGCTTTGATGTCGCGAGCCCATTCCGGGTACCGAGTGAGGTCGACGGCGACGTCCCACACCGCGTCCGGTGTGGCGTCGATGGTGATGATCTCGGTCGCTGTCTCAGCCATGGCTCTCATTCTGGTCGGTCGTGCTCTCATTCTTCGACACTCGGTCGCGATATCGGCCGTGAAATGCGGCCCACAGTCCGTTCATCCCGAATCCGAACAGTGGGACCAACACGCCGAGCGCCAGCGAGTTGCCCGGGCTTCCGTCGGGCGAATTCGGACGGGAGATCGCCGTGACGAGGGCGACGGCACACTGCACCGCCAAGGCGATCAGCATCGGCGCTCGCACGGAGCGCGGCGCCACGCCCCCGGCCAGGAGATACAGCTGCGTCACCGCAACCTGCTCGCCGCGGCTGCGCTGCACCGCATTCCAGAACGACCACAGGAACGCCGCGATCCCGACGAAGAACAGGACCAGCGCGACGACGGCGGCGATGGTCATGGCCACTCCGTCGAACAGGATCGCCGCGGTGATCGCCGTGACGGCGAACAGCGCTGTCGCCGCGACGTCGATCCGGACGATCAGGTCGCCGGGCCCACGGGGATTGTTCATCGGGGCCACCGTACCGGTCAGTCGAAGACGCCGAGCGTGTCGCCGAGCCGCCGCGCCAGCACGTCGTAGGCGAAGTCGGCTTCGACCCGCTCGCGCGACTTGACACCCATCGATGCTCGGAGCTCGTCGTCGTCGAGGAGTTGTTCGAACGCGTCGGCGACCGCTTGCACGTCTTCCGGATCGTCGATGACCAACCCGGTTTCTCCGTGTGCGACGGCCTCGGCCGCTCCGCCCGAGTCGCCGGCGACCTGCGGCACACCACACGAGGCCGCCTCGATGAAGACGATGCCGAAACCCTCCTGTTCGAGACCACCCCAACGGTTGCGGCACAACATCGTGAACACGTCGGCGCATCCGTACAGGGCGGGGAGATCGTCGTTCGGAACGCGGCCCGCGAAGTGCACCGGGGCGTCGAGTTCCTCGGCCAACTGTCGGAGCCGATCCTCCTCGCGACCCGAACCGGCGATCACCAGCAGCAGGTCCGGCCGACGATGCTTGATCCGCGCCACCGCACGAATCGCCGTGTCGAAGCCCTTGCGCGGCACCAGGCGGGAGATCCCGACGATCAGTTCCGCGTCGACGGGCAGCCCGAGGCGTTCGCGGGCGGCGAGTCGCTCGGACGGATCGAGGACGCGGAACCGATCCGGATCGACACCGCACGGGACGACCGTGGTCGGCAGTTCGCGACCCGCCGCATGCTCGGCCTCGGCCGCTGGGTAGCCGCCGGCGGCGATGACGTGGCGAGCGCGACGCAACGTGTAGGCGAGCGCCTGTTTCGACAGCGGGAGGCGGCCGGGAACGGTCACCTCGGCACCGTGGAGAACGAGGTCGTACGGCAGCTTCAACGACGGACCCACGAGACCGAGCGGTACGGCAGGATCGATCACCACGAGGTCGGCATCGACGTCGTCGGCGAGGTCGTTGATCCGCTTCACCATCCAGGGGTGCGGCAGGAGGAACGGCTCGGGTGTCCGCTCGATGCGATACGGCTCGCCGGCGTCGAACTCCTCGGTTCCCTCGTACGGACTGGTGAGCACGGCGAAGCGGTCGGGTGGAAGTCGACGCCACCACTCCCAGAGCAGCGACTGGATGCCACCGATCTTCGGCGGATAGTCGTTCGTGACGAGGAGGTGCTTCATGAGGTCGGTGTGGTCCGCTCGTCGAGGCGGGCGTCGGCCCACACCGCGTGTTCGACGAGAATCGGGTCGTCGTCCGAACGGTAGCGGTCGAGCACGGCGCGGGCTTCGCGATCCTCCGGGTCTGCACGGTTCCCGATGACGACCAGCGCATTTCGACGGAGCCAGCGCATCTCCCGTCCGGCGATCCACCACCGACCGTGTCGCGCTTCGATCGTCGCGTCATCGAGTCCGAGCAGCTCGATCGCGTCGACGAATGCCTGGACCTCGTCGCCCTCGACGTCGAGTTCGACGGTGTTCCGGGGTCCGAGGCGGACCGAGATCGGACACACGTCCTGACAGTCGTCGCAGCCGTACATCCGGTCCCCCACGGCGGAACGGAACTCGACCGGGATCGGTCCGGGCTTCTGCAGGACCCAACTGAGGCAGCGAGCTCCGTCGATCACTCCCGGCGCCACGATCGCGTCGGTCGGGCACGCGTCGATGCATCGCACGCACGAACCGCAGCCGTCCGACGCCGGTGCGCCGTTCGGTTCGTAGAAGGCATCGGTGACGATCGACCCGAGCACGAAGAAGCTTCCCGCGCCGGGCAGCAGCAGATTGGCGTTCTTTCCGAACCAGCCGAGACCGGCACGTTGAGCGATCGCCCGATCGACGAGCGAATTGTCGTCCGCGAACACCAACGCTCGGTGTCCAGCGGCTTCGATCTGCGCCGCTGCCGCGCGCAGTCCCACACGGAGCGGTTCGTAGTGATCGACCCACGCATAGCGCCCGACGCGTGCCGGAACCCCGGAGACAGGTCGTGTGGGCTCGGTATCGGTGAGGTACGGGCGTGCCGCCACGATCACCGACTCGGCGCTGGGAAGCGCTCGACGGGGGTCGGTCGAACGGTCGGGATTGCGATACGTGAACTGCATTCCGTCGTTCAAGCCGCGTGCCTTGCGCTCGTGGATGACCGAGCGAGTGTCCTCGAGGACGTCCGCCGAGGCGACACCGAGACGGCTGATGCCGTGCGGAGCGACGACCTCGCCGATCTCCGCGAGGGTCGGCAGTCCGGGCGGGTGTTTCGTCGAGGTCACAAGCGATCGGAGGCCGTGCAGGCCCTCGCGGCGTCGACGTGCTCTCTCGCCATGTCGATCGTGATGTCGAGATCCTCGACACCGTTGCTCACGACACTCGAGGCGGACACGAACTCCTCCGTGCGCAAGATCGTGGCCGGCGCGGTCGTCCGCAGGCGGTCGTCCGGACCCCGCTCGAACACGATCTCCGCGAGCTCGCCTCCTGCCTGCTGGATCTCGAAACCGCTCCCCTCGGAGGTGAATCCCGAGATCGTCGTGCCCTGCGGCAGCCCGCGCTCGTCGATGCACACGTCCAAGATGATCTGGATGTGCGGTTCGGCGAACTGTCCGGGGGCGTTGGTGACCACCCGGTCGGCGCATCCGTCACCGGCCCGCACGGGAGGATTGACGACGACCTCGCCACCGACGAACGCGGCGCTGAACGCTCCGGCATCACCGATCGCGACGACGTCCGGGGACGAGGTCAACGTGCCTTCGAGCGCACGCGTCGCGGTGTCGCTGTCACCGGTCACGGTACGTTCGACGAGGCCGCGTGCCCCGCTGCCGTCGAGGAAGAAGTAGCTCGACACCTCGGTGTCGGTGTCGACCGGTTCGTACGGCAGGTGCACCTCGCAGATCGCGACGATGTTGTACTCCTCGGCACCGACACGAACCACACCGGGAGGTGGCAGATCCTCGATGCGGGGATCGATCGTCGTCGGTGCGTCCGGATCGGTCGCGGCCGGCGCCCGATCACCGTCGGCAACGCCAGTGGTGCCCGCTGGTTCTTCGTCGTCGGTCTCCGATCCGTCCGCGGACCCGGTGGCGGCCACCGCAGCGGGTTCGACGTCTCCCACCGCGTCGGTGTCGTCGTTCGCCCGCGACTCACCGATGACCACCCAGAGTGCGATGAAACCGAGCGCAATCGCGAACATCGACGGGATGAACCACCACGGCGTTCCGTCGCCCGGTCGCTCGATCTGACCGGTCGCTCCGCTCGACTCCCGCGGAAACGCGATGAGCGGATCGACCCCGGAGCGCCCGGTGGGCACGGTGTCGTCGTCCTCGGTGTCGCTCATGGCGGCATCGTAGAAGCCCTCACCTCGACATCTGCGGAGTGTCGGTCGATTCGAACTCGTCGAAGGCGACGAAATGCGGATCGGGGTCGAGCAGCCCGGCTCGCGAGAACAACTCGACCGCGCGTTCGGTGTGGCTCAGCCCGCCACGCCGCGGTGCCGGGACGAACTCGATCGGTCCGGCATCGTTGGCGAGAAGGTGCTGGACGACACAGTCGCCACACGCCGTGGTGTTGGCCGCAACGCACGTGCTGCAGTCGAGGGAGAGGTCGTCGGATTCGAACATGCCGTCATCATGCGCACGGGGGTACGTCAGAGTTTCGGACGGCATTCTCGACGCCTCGACACGGCGGTTCGCGTCACTCGACCTCGAGGAACTCGCGGAGGCGCTGGCTGCGCTGCGGGTGTCGCAGTTTCGCGAGCGTCTTCGCCTCGATCTGGCGGATCCGTTCCCGTGTCACCCCGAACTCCTTGCCGACCTCTTCCAAGGTCTTGGCCTGTCCCCCGTCGAGCCCGAAACGGAGTCGGACGATCTCCTGCTCGCGCTCGGACAGCTCACCGAGGACCTCGCCCACGGCATTCGTGAGCATCACCCGCGTGGCCGCGTCGGCGGGGCTGTCGGCCGACTCGTCCTGGATGAAGTCGCCCAGGTTCGACTCGTCCTCCTCCCCCACCGGGGAGTCGAGCGACAACGGATCCTGCGAGTACCGCAGCAACTCCCGAACCCGCTCGGGTTCGAGTTGAACCCGCCGCGCGAGCTCGTCGATCGTCGGTTCGCGCTCGAGCTCCTGATGCATCGTGCGTTTCGCGCGCGTGACGCGGTTCATGTGCTCGACCATGTGCACCGGGATCCGGATGGTGCGCGCCTGGTCGGCGATCGAGCGGGTGATCGCCTGGCGGATCCACCACGTGGCG
>NZ_BAOL01000169.1 GCF_000350145.1 Ilumatobacter nonamiensis YM16-303
GTGGTGGGATTCTTCATCGTCCTCCCTCTCATCGGCGTCGCATTGCTGCGCTGACGGAAAGCAGTTCAACACCATGGTCATGTCGTTCTTCAAGAAATCGTCCGGTGGGCTCGAACACGTCGTCACCCGTTCGGTCGGGATGCTCGGCGAAGCGCGACGTTCCTTCGACCTCGCGACGCTGGCGCTGCTGACCGACACCGACTGGACCGCGGTCGATGCCGACATCCGCGAGACCGATCAACGGATCAACCAGACCGAGCAGGAGCTCCGCTCCGAGCTGGTCGTCCACGTCGCCGTCCAGGGTTCGGCCGACATCGGTTCGGTGCTCGGGATGATCCTGCTGCTGAAGAAGATCGAACGGATCGGCGACCAGGCCAAGAACGTGCTCGATCTCGCCGAGAGCGGGGTGATGCTCGCGCACGAGCCGGACACCGATGCGCTCCTGGCCGAGCGTGGCATCATCTCGACGATGTTCGGCGAAGCCGCCGAGTTGCTGTCCGATCACGACGAGGACCGGATCGAGGAGTTCGCCCAGCGGGCCGGGGAGCTGATCGATGCACACCAGACACAGATCCTCGCGTACCTGCACTCGGACCGACCGGGACACGAGGTCGTCCCCCGTGCGATCTACTACCGGTATCTGAAGCGGATCGTGGCGAACCTGCTCGGCGTGGTCCGCACGGTCGACGAACCGCTCCCGACCCTCGACTATCTCGACGACGGGGCCACCGACACCGACGACTGACCGATCAGCGGGAGTACTTGTAGCCCAACCCGCGGATCGTGGTGATCCGCGTCGGTTGCGAGGGGTCGGTCTCGATCTTGCCGCGGAGACGCTTGATGTGGACATCGAGCGTCTTGGTGTCACCGACGTAGTCGAGCCCCCACACCCGGTCGATGAGGGTTTCGCGTGGGAGTACCTGGCCGGCGTTCGCGAGCAGCAGGTGGAGCAACTCGAACTCCTTGAGCGGGAGCGACAACGATTCCCCGTTCACGGTGACCAGATGCTGGCCGGGATCGAGCGACACACCGTCGACAGCGAGACAGGCCGAGTCGAGCGGCGCGCCGTTGTGATGTTCGGGAGCCCGACGGAGCACCGCGCGCATCCGCGCGACCAGTTCCCGCAGGCGATACGGCTTGGTGACGTAGTCGTCGGCTCCGACCTCCAGGCCGACCACCGTGTCGATCTCGGCTCCCTTGGCGGTGACCATGATGATCGGAACCTGGGTCCGCTTGCGCAGCTGCCGACACACATCGATGCCACTCACCTTCGGCAACATCACATCCAGCAGCACCAGATCAGGATCGACCGAATCGAACCGATCGAGCGCTTCGGCGCCGTCGATCGCGAATTCCACCTTGAACCCCTCGCGAGTGAGCCCGATGGTCAGTGCATCGACGAAACTCGGTTCGTCCTCGACAACAAAGATGGTTGCTTCGCTCATTGATGTTGCTCACGTATCGTGTCAGGGGTCGAATGTTCGGAATGACCGGACTCGGCGGTGTCGGCGGACCCGGCGGTGTCGGAACCCTCTTCGACCGACAGGACGAGCGAGAGCGGGAGCCGCAGGACGAAGGTCGAACCCTCCCCTTCCTCCGACGACAACAGCACTTCACCGCCGTGGTTCGAGGCGACGTGTCGGACGATCGACAAGCCGAGTCCGCTCCCGCCGGTTTCCCGGCTCCGGGCACGGTCCACCCGGTAGAAGCGCTCGAACACCCGTTCCAGGTCGCGTGCCGGAATCCCGATCCCCTGGTCGGCGACCAGCACCTCGATGCCATGGTCGTCGATTCGGGTCCGGACCTGCACCGTCCCGTCGTCCTCGCTGTACTTGACCGCGTTCTCGACGAGGTTGCCGAGCGCGGCGAGCAGCTGACGGCCGTCCGCTCGGAGCAGCACGCGTTGTGAACACTCGATTGCCGTGACCGACACGTTCTTCGAGGAGTCGACGACCTTGCCTCGCGCGATCGCGGCCTGGACCACGTCATCCAACGCAACGGTCTCCTCGAGCAGCCGACCTGCCTCGATGCGCGACAACTCG
Source organism: Ilumatobacter nonamiensis YM16-303 (assembly GCF_000350145.1). GTDB lineage: Bacteria > Actinomycetota > Acidimicrobiia > Acidimicrobiales > Ilumatobacteraceae > Ilumatobacter_A > Ilumatobacter_A nonamiensis. The sequence continues at coordinate 2,043 of NZ_BAOL01000169.1, forward strand.
AGCAGGTCGTCGATCGCGCGGACGGCACGATGCGACTCGTCGACCATCCGGCCGGCGACCCGGTCGATCACCTCCCGGTCGGTCTCACCGAACAACGCCTCTGCCAGCACGGCGATCGCTCCCACCGGAGTCTTCAGTTCGTGTGAGATGTTGGCGACGAAGTCGGTGCGCATCATGTTGATCCGCGACCGTTCGCTGACGTCTTCCACCGTTGCCACGGCGTAGCCGTTCGGCATCGGCTCGGCCACGAGCTGGAGCGCCACCCGCGGCGGACCGTGGAGTTCGACGAGGTCGTCCGTACTGGAACCGCCGCGTGCCGCATCCAGCGCCCGCGACAGATGGTCGTCGACGATGATGCCCACGTGGGTCCCGTGCATCGCCGACGCGGCCCGGTTGCGGTACACCGAGGAACCATCGGCGGCGACGACGATCACGCCGAGATCGAGTTCGTCGGCCGCCATGCGCAGAACGGTGCCGAGGTCGTCAGCTGCAGCGGAGTCGTCGGGCGACTGCGCGTCGGCCATCCATCGACGAGCCCCGAGCACGCCGGCGGCCGCACCGCCGAGCAGCGAGACCACGACGATGAGCCAGATCACGTTTACGACGATTCGGGATCAGTGGTTGCAGGCACTTCATTCCCGCTCTCGGCATACGGGTGCTCAGGAATCCACCCGTCGACGATGTAGCGCGTCCGGTCACCCACGTTGACGGCGTGATCGCCGATCCGCTCGTAGAAGCGAGCGACCACCGCGAGCTGAACCGCGACCTGGAGGTCGATGTTCCCTGCGGCGTGACTCTCGAAGATCACCTGGATGAACTGGCGGTGCAGGTCATCGAGATACGCGTCCATGTCGTGCAGCGCCGCCGCTCGTGCGGCATCGCCTTGCAGATACGCCTCCGTTGCCTCTTTGAACAACACGGCGGCCTGCGCACCACACTTGTGAATGATGCCGCGCACGTGGCTGTCGAGCTGATGGCTGTAGATCCGACGCGCCGCCTTGCAGATGTTCACGCACAGGTCTGCGGATCGTTCGATGTCGGCGATGATCTTGATCGCCGACACCATCTCGCGCAGGTCCTTGGCGACCGGAGCCTGCAGCGCGATGAGGCTGTAGCAGTCCTCTTCGGCCTTGAGTGCCTGCCGGTCGTACTCGGCGTCGCCCAGGATGACGTATTCGG
>NZ_BAOL01000168.1 GCF_000350145.1 Ilumatobacter nonamiensis YM16-303
GCCCATCCGGTGTCAGGCACCCGATGAGGCGCTGACGGAGACCCGCTGTACGTAGGCTCACCGGAATGCGCCGAAGCGGGCTCCTCCGTGTCATCCGGAACCCCGCCCAACTGGTCGTTGCCTCCTTCGCGTTGCTGATCGCGATCGGCACGGCGCTGCTGTTCCTGCCGTGGGCGACCGATGGCCCGACCGGTACGGGCTGGGAGGATGCGCTCTTCGTGTCGACGTCGGCCACCACCGTCACCGGGCTCTCGACCGTGCCGATTCCGTCGTTCTCCCTGTTCGGTGAACTGGTGATCCTGGCCCTGATCCAGATCGGCGGCTTCGGGATCATGACGATCGGGTCGGTGTTCGCGCTGGTGACGCTGCGCCGGATCGGGTTGCGGCAGCGGATGCTCGCGCAGGCCGAGATCGGCGCGGTCGACATCGGTGAGCTGAAGCGGTTGTTGCTCGCGATCGGCAAGATCACCCTCGTCGTCGAAGGGTCGCTCGCGACGATCCTGTTCCTCCGCTTCTGGCAGGGCGGCTACGAGGACGGGCCGATCCGATCCGCGTACTCGGCCGTGTTCCACGCCGTCTCGGCGTTCAACAATGCCGGGATCTCGCTCTACCCCGACAACCTCGAGGGGTTCCAGGACGACGCGTGGGTGATCTTCCCGGTCACCTTCGGCTTCATCGTCGGAGGGCTCGGTTTCCCGGTGTACGTCGAGATTCTCAACCGGTGGAAACACAACCGAGCCGAGCGCCGTCACGTGGAGACCGCCGGCGCCGAGCGTGCCAAGCCGTGGAGCCTGCACGCGAAGATCACGGTCGGAGCGACCGTCGTGTTGCTCGTCGGTGGCCCGCTGATGGTGCTTGCGTTCGAATGGACGAATCCCGACACCCTCGGCCCACTGGGGATGTTCGACAAGCTGTCGAACGGTTGGTTCCAAGGGGTCACGCCGCGCACCGCTGGATTCAACACGGTCGACATCGGCGCGATGAACGAAACGACCCACCTGGGGACCAGCATCATGATGTTCGTCGGCGCCGGCCCGGCCTCGACCAGTGGTGGGATCAAGGTCACGACCGCCGCGGTACTGGCCGCGGTCCTCTGGGCCCAGATCCGCGGTGAAACGGATGTGAACGTGCTGCGCCGGCGGATCCCGACGGCGATGATCCGACAGGCGGTGACGATCGCCCTGCTGTCGATCGGCTTCGTCGGGCTGACATCGCTGGTGTTCATGGCGAGCGATGGGCTCGACCTGTCCGACGCGTTGTTCGAGTCCACATCGGCGTTCGGCACCGTCGGATTGTCGACCGGGGTCACGGGGTCGATCAGCACCGGCGGGCACCTCGTGCTGACGCTGGCGATGATCTGCGGTCGTGTCGGGCCACTCACGTTCGTGACCGCGATCGCGCTGCGCGAGCGCACCCGCCTCTATCGTCATCCCGAGGAGCGTCCGATCATTGGCTGAGAAATTCGTTCACAACATGATGCGCGGGCTCGGCAGCCCGGTCGAGCATCGCGGAGAGATCATCGTGATCGGTCTCGGCCGCTTCGGCTCTGCGCTGTCGCGCTCGCTGGTCGACATGGGCCACGAGGTGCTCGGCCTCGACGTGAACCCGGGACCGGTCCAGGAACACACCGGCCTGCTGACCCACGTCGCCGAAGTCGACACCACCAGCGAACGCGCCCTCCGCCAACTCGGCGTCGCCGATGCAACGACGGTGATCGTGTGCATCGGCAACGACGTCGAGGCGAGTGTCCTGACGACGGCGGCGCTGTCCGACCTGGAGGTCCCGAACATCTGGGCGAAGGCGATGACCGAACCCCACGGGCGCATTCTGACCCGAGTCGGCGCTCGCAACGTGGTCTTCCCGGAGGCCGACATGGGCGAGCGCGTTGCGCACCTCGTGACCGGCCGGATGATGGAGTACCTGGCGCTCGACGAAGACTTCGTGCTCGCCGAGATGGTCGCCCCGAAACTCATCGTGGGGATCCCGCTCGGCGACTCGAACCTCCGCCGCGATCACCGCGTCACGATCGTCTGCCACAAGCCGCAGAACGGACGCTTCACGCACGCTGACCGGGACACGGTCCTCGACGGGCAGGACCTGATCGTCGTCGCGGGCGGCCGCGACGACGTGGAGGACTTCGGCCGCGCGACGCGCTGACGGTCAACCGGCGTCAGACCGCCAGTTGATCCGTCACTTGACGAGGTAGACGACGTCGTCGGGGATCTCGGTCGTGTCGGGGTCGATCATCTCGGTGCCTTCGAAGATCGAGTCGAGGAAGCTGATCGCGAACGTGTTCGTGACTTCCTGGGCTCGGTCGATCGGCATGTCGCCGGGGGAGCATCCCTCCGCGCCCATCGTGATCACCGTGTCGAGGACCAGCGGGTTCACCTCGGGCAGCGTCGGAAAGAACTCGATGTAGTCGCACAGATCGGTGAACGTCTGGTGCTGTGCATCCACGAGTTCGAGGCGGTAGCTCGGGTCACTCGACGTGAGGTCCCACGCCCGTCGCACGTTGGGTTCGATCGGAGTGGTCTGGTCGTTGGTGCCGGCGATCACCAGCGCCGGTGTGGTGATCGCCTCGAGCCGCTCGTCGGACAGCAGTTGCTGATCCGGATCATCGCTGCCGACGGCTGGGGCGATCGGGATGATCGCGTCGACCAGCGGATCGGCCTCGACCGATCCCAACTCGTTGTCGTACCCGGACGCCGCCGCGTAGGCGGTGAATCCGCCGAACGAGTGTCCCGTGACCGCCACCCGCTCGGGGTCGGTCGACGCGACGAAACCGGCGGTCTCGGGATTCTCGGGATCGAGCATCGCGTCGATGACCACCCGAACGTCCGCGGGCCGGTTGAGCGCGATGAGCGCTTGGTCGTCGGAGGTCTCGGAGATCCGTTCGACGGCGGTGTTGCCGGTGTGGTCCGGTGCCACGACCACGTATCCGTGGCTGGCGATGGCTTCGGTGTAGTTCGAGGCGATGTAGCGCTGGCCACCGGAGCCGTGGGAGTACACGACGAGTGGGAACGGCCCGTCGGGTGCGATCGACGCGGCATCGGCACTGATCGCCGTCGGCGACTCGTAGTAGTCGCCGGTGACGAACGTGTACCGATGCGGCTCGCCGGTCGTGCCGTCGGCGAGCGGGTACCAGACGTCGACGGTGAGCGGACGGTCGCGTTCGGTGTCGGTGATCGTGATCGTCGACACGCCGACGTCGTACTCGCCGGGGCCGATGAGTGCGAGTTCGTCGAGCTCGGCCGCCGTCGTCGTGGTCTCTGCGGGAGCATCCGTCGCCGGTGGGTCCGTCTGCGCGACGGACTCGGACGGCTCGGTCGCCGAAGGTTCTGCCGGCTCGGTCGCAGGAGTGGTCGACTCGGCCTCGTCATCGACGGTCTCGATGGTCTCGGTGGCCGTCGTCGCGGCGGTGGAGTCCGAGGTGTCGCTCGTTCCGGCGTCGTCGCTCGCGCATGACGCGGCGACGAGCAGAGATCCGACGAGGACGGCGAGGGTGCGACGCATCCCCGGATGATGCACCATCGTGAGGTGCGCTGCGCAGTCAGGCGAGCGTGCGGACGAGCAGCGCGATCGCGCTGAACGCCGACAAGCCGAGCACGACCGGTCGCACGCCCGAGCCGACGAGGTGTGCCTTGTAGCGGCGTGCGGTCCAGAGACCGACCAACACCGACGGCATGAGCAGCGCTGCGAGTTCGAGCTGTCGGGCCCCGAGTTCGCCGGCGAAGTAGAGCGCGATCGCGGTCAACGCCGACCCGACGGAGAAGAACAGCGAGATCGTCGCCCGCATCGTGACCGGATCGCTGTGTTGGTAGGTCAGCGCCATCGGAGGACCGCCGACGCCGACCGCCGTTCCGGTGAACCCCGATCCGAACCCGGCGATCACCAGCGCGGCCGGGGTCGGCGTGAATCGCTTGGCGGTCAACGAGACGGCGACGCCCAGCAGCACGGTCGTTCCGACGAGGATGGCGAGCATGTCATCGGAGATCGAGGCGACGACGAGCGCGCCGAGGATCAGCCCGGGAACCCGTCCGATGAGCGCGGCGATCACGCCCGGTCGGTCGATGTGGGATCGGTCGGCCCACGCGACACCGAAGGTGATCGGCAACACCACGAGCACGATGCAGGCCGGGACGAAGTCGGGGTCGACCAAGAGCAGCACCGGCGACGACAGGATCCCGACTCCCACGCCCGTGGCGGCCTGCATCACCGCTCCGACGTAGACGACCGCGACACAAGCGAGGGCGCCCGCGGCCGGAAGGCCGAGAATCGTGAATGCGGTCATCGGTCCTTCATCCGCCGTGGCGGGGCAGACGCAGGGTCGTCGGGCCAGCGGTGTTTCGGATACCGGCCGGCCATCTCCTTCTTCACCTCGGTCCAGGTGCCACTCCAGAAACCGGGGAGGTCGGCGGTGACCTGGATCGGGCGGTCCGCAGGCGAGAGCAGCTCGAGTCGGATCGGGATGCCGCCGGCGGTCGGGTGCACGGTCACCCCGAACAGGTCCTGCACGCGAACCGAGGCGGTCGGTGCTTCGCCCGAGTAGTCGACGGGCACCGACCGACCCGTGGGGAGCTCGAGCGTGTCGGGCACGAGCCGTTCGAGGTCGCCGCCTTCGGGCCACGGGAGCTGCGATCGCAGCACCATCGCGACGTCGAGCGAGTCGAGGTCGCGACGTCCGGACGCACCGGGCAGGTACGGAGCGAGCCACTCGTCGACCGACGCCACCAGCGCATCGACCGACCAGTCCGGCCACGGATCGCCGACGTTGCGGTGCAGGAACTCGACCCGCTCGCGCAACCGGGCCGCACTCGCCGACCATCCGAGCACGGCGAGACGGGTGTCTCGGACGCGACGCATCAGTGCGTCGGTCGTCTCGTCGCCGGGTTCCGGGCGACGATCCTGGCTTCCGAGTCGAATCGCACCGAGCCGTCGCTCGACGGTCTCGACCAGCTCGTCGCGGTCGGTGTTCCACGACAGTGTCCGCTGTTCCTTGATGTCATCCCCCGATGACGCGATGACATCATCGACGTCCACGGCGGCGGCGAGTCGGATGCGGGCGCGGTCGGCCTTTCCGTCGAGGTCGGCCGCGACCACGAACGGCTCCTGGGCGAGCGGGTCCGTGTCGCGGATGAAGGCACCGCTCCCACCGCGCATCGTGTATTGGCCGGGTCGACGTCGACCGGCGAGTCGATCCGGGAAGGCCAGCATCAGAACCGCTCCGGTGCGATCGTGGTCGATCCGTTGGCGGTCGAAGTCGATCCCGACTCGGCGCGCGAGCTCTCGGGCACGGTCGCGCAGCCGGTGCACCGCGCCGCGGTCGGCGCGGTCGTGTCCCGCCGCGCCGGAGATCACCGCAACCCGGAGCGCCAGGTCGACCGGAAGCTCGTCGGGTCGCCCTCGGAACACGTCTCGTTCGTCGACGAGCGTCGCCACCACGCAGGCGAGCGGGGAGCGCTCGATGGCGACCATCCGGGCCAGCCGAGGATGGACCGGGAGCGCGAGCATGTCCCGACCGAGCGGGGTGAGGGCACCGCGATCGGCGTCGATGGCATGGAGGTCGACCAGCAGGTCGCGTGCCTGGCGCATCGCGCCGATCGGTGGAGGATCGATGAACACCAGATCGCCGGTGGGTCGGTCGCGGTCGTTGCCGATGCCCCACGCCGCGAGTTCGAGAGCGAGCCCCGCGAGGTCGGCCTGCAGGATCTCGGGTGTGCGATGACGAGCGCGGGTTCCGTGCTCGAGCTTGCTCCAGAGTCGATACGCGGCGCCGGGTTCGGTGCGCCCGGCACGACCGGCACGTTGCTCGGCCGACGCGCGACTCGTCGACACCGTCGTGAGGCGGGTCATCCCGGTGCGGGCATCGAAGCGCGGCTCCCGGGCGAGCCCGGAGTCGACCACGATCCGAACGCCATCGACGGTGAGCGAGGTCTCGGCGATGTCGGTGCTGAGCACGACCCGACGTCGCCCCGGCGGAGACGGTTGAAGCGCACGATCCTGTTCGTCCTGCGAGAGCGCGCCGGCGAGTGGGAGCACGTCGACGCCGTCGCCGAGAACTCGACCGAGTTGTTCCTGTGTGCGCTGGATCTCTCCGATCCCCGGAAGGAACGCCAGCACGTCACCCTCGTGCTCACTCAGCGCCTGGACGATCGCGGCCGTCATCGCCGGCTCGATCCGGTCCTGGGGGCCGGGGCGGCGTGGGCCGCGCTGCTTCCGGCCGCCGCCGCGCCTGCCCGAGGCGGCTGGTGACCGCGGAAGCCAGGTCATCTCGATGTCGAACGTGCGGCCCTCACTGACGATCACCGGCGCATCGAGCACGCGCACGAGGCCCTCGGTGTCGGGTGTCGCCGACATCGCCAGGATTCGGAGCTCCGGCCGGATCGATCCGGCGACGTCGAGGGTCAGGGCGAGGCCGACGTCGGTCGGCAGGTTCCGCTCGTGGACCTCGTCGAAGATGATCGCTCCGACCCCGGGGAGTTCGGGATCGCGTTGGAGCCGCCGGGTGAGGATGCCTTCGGTGACGACTTCGATCCGGGTGTCGGGCCCGATGTGGCGCTCGTCGCGGGTCTGGTAGCCGACGAGGTCGCCGACGCGCGTCCCGGTCAGCGCGGCCATCCGCTGCGCGGCCGCCCGAGTGGCCAGTCGCCGCGGCTCGAGCATCACGATGCGCTGGTCTCCGAGCCACTCCGCGTCGAGCAGCGCGATCGGGACGACCGTCGTCTTGCCGGCTCCGGGAGGCGCCACGAGGACCACCCGCCGCTGTTCGGTCAGTGCTGCCTCGACCGCGAGCAGCGCGTCGAGAACCGGGAGATCGGGAAGTGGTCGCCGGTTGCCGGGGGCATCGCTGGTCATCGGCCAGCGCCCACGGATCGAACGTGACGAGGAATGATCAGCCGAGCGCCGGCGAGCCGTGGAACGGAACGGGATCGCCGGCCGCGGGCAGCTCGATCGACGACCACTTGGTGATGCGCGCGATTGCGTCGCACACCTGCTCCCACTCGTCGGGCTTCCAGCCTTCGGCCTTGGCGTCGATGACACCGTCGACGCGGGTCAACACGAACGCGGGGAGCTCGGTCAGATGCATCGCCTTCACGGTGTCACGGTTCGGGTCACAGAACACGAGGAACCGGTCGGCGAGCGGCCCGAGGAATTGGGCCGCGTCGTCCGGTCCGGCGGTGACGATCAGGTTGGTCCGTACGTCGCAGTCCCGGAATTCCTGGAGCACGCGGGTCGCGGTGCGCAGGATCCACGACGACTCGTTCGTGTACGGATCGAGCACGACCGAGGCCAAGTGGAACGTCGTCAACCACTCCATCACGGGACGGCTCGTTCCCGCGGCGCCCTTGGTCAGGGGGGTGAGGGAGAGGTCGGTCGGAAGCTTGATGTCCGAGTTCGTTTCGGTGACGGCCACGCGGCGAATGATAGCGGCGCGCCTTGGCGCCGACCGCTTTGCGTGCCGTACGTTGGCAAGGTGCATCCGATCGAGCATCTCCGCTACGTCGCACGAGCCCACGGTGTCGATCCGGCCGGGTTGGTGTCCGAGACGGCGCACGCCCTCGGATCGATGCACTTCGACGCCGCCGGTCTCGTGGTCGCGTGTCGCCGGATCGTCGAGCGGCATCCCTTCGCAGGTCCGCTCTGGTGGTTGTGCGCCAACGTCGCCACCTCGTCGGAGCCGTTCGACGCCGTGTGGGAGCTGGCCGAGCAGGTGCACTCCGACCGGACCGCGTCGGAGCTGGCGGCCGCGCTGCCCGACGAAGCTGACGTGGTGACGATCGGCGACCCGAGCGTGATCGGTTCCGGCCTCGCCCGCCGCGGTGACGTCCGCGTCCTGGCGCTCGACATCGACCATTCGGCGACGTCGTTCGTCCGGCGCCTCGAACGCAACGACGTGGACTACGAGCCGGTCGACGCGGGTGCGGCGGGCACGGTCGCGCAGGTTGCCGACGTCGTGCTCGTCGAGGCATTGGCGTTGGATGCCGACCGGGTGATCGTGCCGTCGGGGTCGACCACGATCGCCGCCTGTGCCGCGGCGTTCGACACCCCGGTCTGGCTCGTCGCGGGTATCGGTCGACGGTTGCCGACCGAGTTCATCGACGCAATGGTCGTCCGACGCGACGCGATCGCGGCCGATCAGGACGAGTGGACGATCGACGTGGAGGTGCTCCCGACCCGGCTCGTCACCGACATCGTCGGCCCCCACGGCATCATGCCGATGGGTCCACCCGCGGCCCGCCCCGAGTGCCCCCTCGCCGCAGAACTCCTCCGCACCCCCGCCATGTGAGGTGACCTCCTGCCCCGTTTGCGTTGTACTTCTGGTTCCTCTGCGCACCAGAAGTACAACGCAAACGTCAGGAGAGGCGGCGTCGGAGGTCGGCGGCGATCCAGACCGGTTGTCCGAAGACCTGGGTCGAGGTGTACTCGATGACGGTGCAGCCGAGATCCTGCAGCTCATTGCGACGTTGAGCGTCCCGGGCGCGCTCCGCGTCGGAGACATGTCCGAGTCGCCCGGTCACCTCGACGACCAAGCGGTGGTCGACGAACTCGAAGTCGACCCGGGCGACGTGGCGACCCTGGTGGTCGCGGTGGACGACCTGCGTGCGCGGTCGGGGCAGTCCGGCCTCCCGGATGATCCGGAGCAAGCGCCGCTCGAGCGGTGAGTGGCCCCCGGAGTCGGGGAGGAGCCGGTCGATCAGCCGGCATCCCCAACGGCCCGATCCGCGCAGGGTCTCCAGGCGGGTGGCGAGCACCCGTGGATGCGAGAGGCCCAGGCGGATCGCACTGTCCATCGCCGCTTCCACCCTCCGGCGGGGCGCTCGTGCGTGCGCGAGATCGATGATGGTGCGGGTCGCCGAGGTCGCCCGCAGTCCGTCGACGACGACGGCGTCAACCGGAGCGAACATGGACGTCGTGTGCACCCGAAAGCCGTGCCGTGGCGGCGTCGCGGCGCGGGGAATCGTGAACTCCACGGCGGTGTCGTCGCTGCGGTCCAGTCCGTGCAGCGAGGCGGCGGATTCGTAGCTGATGCGGCTGTCGTCGCCGAGGCAGAGCAGGCCGATGCGGAGGCGCTGGCGATGCGAGTCCGGCGCCCCGGCGATGCGATACACCCGTGGCGCCACCTTCTCCAGCCATCCACGCTCGGTGAGCCGGCGCCGCTGCGCCCCGCGAGAGCCCGTTCAGATCTCTCGCACCGAGGAGACCATCCTGCTGCGCGGCGATGCATGTGAGCGCCCGGACATCGATCGGTGTGGCCACACCCACCACGGGGTCGTGACCCGCCCCCAACCGGAAAACCACGTTTGCGTTGCGGAAATGGTTGGCGGAACGACCAGAAGTACAACGCAAACGGGGTTGCGGGCGGGTGGAGAGTGGCGGTGGAGGGAGGGGTCAGAGGGGGCGGCGGCGGGGTGGGTGGCCGAGGAGGTCCTCGACCAGCTGCTGCGCTTCGGCCTGGCGATCCTCGGTGACGAAGATGCGCGCCATCGGCTCCCGGGTGTACATCGTGAGGTTGATGTTGAAGTCGTCCACGACCACGGCGGGGATGCCCGCTGCAACGAGTTCGTCGGTCACCATCCGGCTCAGGAACTGGGGCAACCAGGCGGCTTCGACGGTCTTGTCGGCGTTCGGCGGGTCGACGGGATCCCGCCCGCGGATCCAGTCCCACAGTTCTCCGAAGGTCCGTGGCGTGCTCACTGCGGACTCATGTTACGGATGTGATTCCGAACGATGAACGCAGCGAGCGGGCTGCCGAACCGGATCTCGGCGAGGTGTAGTGTGCGAATCACCGTCGACGAGAACGAACCGCGTCGATGCGGGATCGCGTCACGTCGCCGAACAGTGGTGCAGCCAGTACCCGACCAACCGACGAGAGGACAAACATGGCGAACATCGTCACCGCGGCTCTGCTGCAGACCGACTGGACCGGCGACAAGGAGTCGATGATCGTCAAGCACGAGGAGGCGGCGCGAGAGGCCGCCGCCCAGGGTGCTCAGATCATCTGCTTCCAGGAACTGTTCTACGGGCCGTACTTCTGTCAGGTGCAGGATCCGGAGTACTACGAGTACACCGAGTACATCCCCGACGGGCCGACGACGAAGCGCTTCCAGAAGCTGGCTGCAGAGCTCAACATGGTGATGGTGCTGCCGATGTACGAGATCGAGCAGCCGGGCGTGTACTACAACACCGCCGCCGTGATCGACGCCGACGGCAGCTACCTCGGCAAGTTCCGCAAGCAGCACATTCCCCAGGTCAAGGGATTCTGGGAGAAGTTCTACTTCAAGCCGGGCAACGGCGGATACCCGATCTTCGACACCGCGGTCGGCAAGGTCGGCGTGTACATCTGCTACGACCGTCACTTTCCCGAGGGGTGGAGGGCACTCGGTCTGAACGGTGCCGAGATCGTGTTCAACCCGTCGGCAACGCACCGCGGTCTGAGCGAGTACCTGTGGTCGATCGAGCAACCGGCCGCGGCGTGCGCCAACATGTACTACGTCGGGGCGATCAACCGGGTCGGTATCGAACCGCTCGGCGAGAACGACTTCTACGGCCAGAGCTACTTCGTCGACCCGCGCGGCCAGTACGTGGGCGAGAAGGGCGATGCGTACAAGCCCGAGTTGATCGTGCGCGAACTCGACATGGACCGGATCAAGGAGGTCCGTGACGGCTGGGCGTTCTACCGCGATCGTCGCCCTGACGCGTACGACGAGCTCGTCGAAAGCTGAAATGTCCGTGGGTGCCCGGCACCGATGAACATTCGAGACAAGGAGAGGACAGAACATGGCAACCACATTGATTTCCGGCGGAACGGTCGTCTCGGCCATCGGACGACGAACCGCGGACGTGCTGATCGACGGTGAATCGATCGCCGCGATCCTGGCTCCCGGGCACGCCGCCGCGTACGGCATCACGGCCGACACGACCATCGACGCGACCGGCAAGTACGTCGTTCCCGGCGGTGTCGACGCGCACGTCCACATGTCGCTCCCGTTCGGCGGGACGATCTCGGCCGACGACTTCGACACCGGATCGCGCGCGGCGGCCTGGGGCGGGGTCACGACAATCGTCGACTTCGCGTCGCAGACGTTCGGCCTCGACGTGTACGACACGCTCGGCGCACGCCACGAGGAAGCGGCCGGCGAGTGCCATGTCGACTACGCGTTCCACCAGATCATCGGTGACGTGAACGAGGACTCGCTGAAGGCGATGACCTACCTGGTCGACAACGAGGGCGTCACCAGCTTCAAGATGTTCATGGCCTACCCCGGCGTCTTCTACTCCGACGACGGCCAGATCCTGCGCGCGATGCAGAACGCCTCGGAATCGGGCGCGTTGATGATGATGCACGCGGAGAACGGCATCGCGATCGACGTGCTGATCGGTCAGGCGCTCGCCCGCGGCGAGACCGACCCGAAGTATCACGCCTTCACCCGGCCGGAGGAGACCGAGTCGGAGGCGACCCACCGCGCGATCAAGCTCGCCAGGGTCGCGGGGAACGTGCCGCTCTACATCGTGCACATGTCGGCGTCGGAAGCACTCGAAGAGGTGTCCCGGGCGCAACACATGGGCCTCAACGTGTTCGCGGAGACGTGCCCCCAGTACCTCTACTTGTCGATCGAGGATCACCTCGCGCAGCCGGGTTTCGAGGGTTCGAAGTGGGTGTGTTCGACGCCGATCCGTTCCAAGCACGAGCATCATCACAAGGACCTGTGGAAGGGCTTGCGGATGAACGAGCTCGCCGTCGTGTCGACCGATCACTGCCCGTTCTGCTTCAAGGATCAGAAGGAGCTCGGCCTCGGCGACTTCTCCAAGATCCCCAACGGGATGGGCGGTGTCGAGCACCGCATGGAGCTGATCTACCAGGGTGTCGTGATGGGTGAGATGACCCTCGAGCGGTGGGTCGAGACCTGCTGCACCACTCCGGCGCGGATGTTCGGTCTGGAGAAGAAGGGTGTGCTCGAGCCTGGAGCGGACGGCGACGTGCTGGTCTGGGACCCGAACGGCAAGACGAAGATCGGCGTGAACGACAAGCACCACATGAACTTCGATCACTCCTCCTACGAGGGGTTCGAGGTCGAGGGCAAGGTCGACACCGTGATCTCCCGCGGACGCGTCGTCGTCGAGAACGACACCTACGTCGGCCAGAAGGGCCACGGCAAGTTCGTCAAGCGCACCTTGTCGCAATACCTGCACTGATCGAGCAGCGCGCCAACGGGTGTCAGACACCGGATGGCGCACATCGGACAACGGGTGCATCACGGAAAGAAGACGGGAATCATGAATCGCATTTCGCATTGGATCGACGGCCGAGTGGTCGAATCGACGTCGGGGAACTCGGCGCCGGTGTACGACCCGGCCACGGGTCGACAGAGCGCGTCGGTCGACCTGGCGTCGGTCGACGAGGTCGACGCCGCGGTTGCGGCAGCGAAGGCGGCACTTCCCGACTGGCGTTCGACGTCACTGTCGAAGCGCTCCGAGGTGATGTTCCGCATGCGCGAACTCGTCGACGCCAACCGCAAGGAGATCGCCACTCTGTTGACGGCGGAGCACGGCAAGGTGCTCTCCGACTCGCTGGGTGAAGTCGCCCGCGGGCTCGAGAACATCGAGTACGCGTGCGGGATCCCCCAGCTGATCAAGGGCGAGTACTCCGAGCAGGCAGCGTCGGGGATCGACGTGTACTCGATCCGCCAGCCGCTCGGTGTCGTCGCCGGCATCACGCCGTTCAACTTCCCGGCGATGGTCCCGATGTGGATGTTCGCCAACGCTCTCGCCTGCGGCAACACGTTCGTGCTGAAGCCGAGCGAGAAGGACCCGTCGGTGAACATGTTCGTCGCCGAGTTGCTCGCCCAAGCGGGTCTGCCCGCCGGTTGCTTCAACATCGTCCAGGGCGACAAGGTCGCGGTCGATCGCATCCTCGAACACGACGATGTCGCCGCGGTGAGCTTCGTCGGATCCACCCCGATCGCGAAGTACATCTACGAGACCGGCACCAGTCACGGCAAGCGCGTCCAGGCGCTCGGCGGAGCGAAGAACCACATGCTCGTGCTCGCCGACGCCGATGTCGACATGGCCGCCGACGCAGCGGTCAGCGCCGGTTACGGGTCGGCGGGGGAGCGGTGCATGGCGATCAGCGTCGTGCTCGCTGCCGACGAGATCGCCGACGAACTCGTGTCCAAGATCGCCGATCGCATCCCGGGGGTGAAGGTCGGTCCCGGCAACGAACCCGACAGCGAGATGGGCCCGTTGATCACGGGCGAACACCGGGACAAGGTTCGCGGGTACGTCGACGGTGCCGCCGAGAGCGGGGCGACGGTCGTGGTCGACGGGCGCGACGGTGCGCCGAGCGATGGCTTCTTCCTCAACCCGACACTGCTCGACAACGTCGAGCCGGGCATGGCCTGTTACGACGACGAGATCTTCGGACCCGTGCTCAGCGTGAAGCGCGTGTCCGGCTACCAGGACGGTCTCGACACGATCAACGCCAGCCCCTACGCGAACGGGACGGCGATCTTCACCCGCGACGGTGGAGCAGCCCGCCAGTTCCAGTTCGACGTCGAGGTCGGCATGGTCGGCATCAACGTTCCCGTACCCGTCCCGGTCAGCTACTACAGCTTCGGTGGCTGGAAGGCGAGCCTGTTCGGCGACACCCACATGTACGGCCCGGAGGGCGTCAACTTCTACACCCAGGGCAAGGTCGTCACCAGCCGCTGGCCCGACCCGAGCACCAGCACGATCGACCTCGGGTTCCCCGAGACGCGATGAAGCGAGCGTGACCGCGCCGCACCGATGCGCGCGGGCACGCACGAGAGGAGAAATCACATGGACATCGGAGTTGTACTGCAGGCGACGCCACCCGCGTCGCGGGTGATCGACCTCGCGAAGCGCGCGGAGACCTTCGGGTTCAGCCACGTCTGGACCTTCGACTCGCACATCTTGTGGGAGGAGCCGTACGTCATCTATTCGCAGATCCTGGCCGAGACACGCAACGTCATCGTCGGTCCGATGGTCACCAATCCGGCAACCCGCGACTGGACCGTCACCGCATCGACGTACGCCACGCTCAACGAGATGTACGGCAACCGCACCGTGTGCGGGATCGGCCGCGGCGACTCCGCGGTGCGCGTGACCAACGGCAAACCGACGACGCTCGCCACGATGCGCGAGTCGATCGATGTGATCCGCGAACTCGCCAACGGACGGGGGGTCGAGTACAACGGTTCGACGATCACACTGCCGTGGGCGGCGAAGAGCGAACTCGAGGTGTGGGGAGCGGGCTACGGCCCGAAGGCGTTGAAGCTGATCGGCGAGACGTGCGACGGTTTCATCCTCCAGCTCGCCGACACGTCGATCGCCGAATGGACGATCGGGGCGGTTCGGGCAGCTGCGTCGGACGCCGGCCGTGACCCCGACGACATCACGATCTGCGTCGCGGCGCCGGCCTACGTCGGCGACGACCTGGCGTACCTGCGCGATCAGACGCGCTGGTTCGGCGGGATGGTCGGCAACCACGTGGCGGACCTCGTCGAGCGCTACGGCGACGATTCCGCCGTGCCAGCGGCGCTGACCGACTACATCAAGAACCGCCAGGGATACGACTACAACCAGCACGGGAGCGCGTCGAGCGAGCACGTCGACTTCGTTCCCGACGAGGTGATCGATCGTTTCTGCATCCTCGGTCCGGTCGAGGCTCACCTCGAACGTCTCGCCGAACTGAAGGCTCTCGGCGTCGACCAGTTCGCGATCTACCTCCAGCACGACGGCAAGGACCACACGCTCGCCGAGTACGGCGAGAAGATCATTCCGGCGATCGCGGAACACGGGTTGGCCAAACGGTGACAGCACGAAGCGGGCGGACATCATCCATCGCGGCGCGGTCGGCGCGCCGGATCGCCATGCTGTTCGCGTCACTGGCCATCGCGATCCTCCTCTGGGAGTTCTACAAGGCGGTCGGACCGGAAGACGGCGGTGACATCTTCGGATGGCGGATCATCCCGAAGACCAACGACCGCGTCATGCCGCACACCTGGACGATGGCGGCCGAGTTCGGTGACGATGCCATCGGGAGCGGTGACCAGAAGGTGTGGCAGGTACTGCTCGGTTACGCGTGGTACACGTTCCGGATGGCGATCGCCGGGCTCGCGCTCGGCGTGTTCGTCGGCGTCGGCCTCGCCGTCTTCATGGCTCGCTTCAAGATCGTCGAACGCGGGCTGCTCCCGTATCTCGTGATCAGCCAGACGATTCCGCTGATCGCGCTCGCGCCGCAGGTCACGGTCATCCGCGGCAGCCTCGACCTCCCGCAGTGGACGTCGGCCGCAGCGCTCGCTGCGTTCCTGTCGTTCTTCCCGGTCACGGTGTCGACGCTGCGCGGGTTGCAGTCCGCTCCCGCCGCCTCCCTGGAATTGATGGACAGCTATGCAGCGAGCTGGTGGACGACGTTGCGCAAGCTCCGCTTCCCCGCAGCCGTGCCGTACATGGTGCCCGGCCTGAAGCTGGCGGCGACCGCCTCGGTGATCGGCGTGATCGTCACCGAGATCACCCTTGGTGGGTTGCGCGGTGTCGGCTTCGCGACGATCGACTACAGCCAGAAGGTCACCTCGCAGCCGGCATCGGTCTACGCCGCCGTGTTCGCCGCTGCGGTGCTCGGCCTGATCATGTTCGGCATCGTCGTCGCCGGCGAGTCCATCGCGATGCGACGTCGGCCGAAGGAGGTCGTCGGATGAGTGACGCAACCCCGCAGACGCGAGCTGTCGAGGTCTCCGACGCGTCGATGGTGTTCAACCCCGGCACGCCGGGCGAAGTGGCCGCCCTCGACCACGTCGACCTCACGGTCGAACCCGGTGATTTCGTCTCGTTGATCGGGCCCTCCGGCTGCGGGAAGTCGACGCTGCTCCGCGTGATCGCGAACCTGCTCGAACCGACCGATGGAAGCGTTCTGGTCAACGGCAAGTCCGCCCACCAGGCGCGGATCGACCAGGACTACGGCATGGCGTTCCAGCAGTCGGGCCTGTTCGAGTGGCGGACGGTCACGAAGAACATCGAGCTCCCGCTGGAGCTGAAGGGCTGGGACAAGAAGCGCCGCCAGGAACGTGTGCGCGAGATGCTCGACCTCGTCAAACTGCCCGACCGCGGCGAGCACATGCCATGGGAACTCTCGGGTGGACAACAGCAGCGGATCGCGATCGCTCGCGCGCTCGCGGCGCACCCGCCGCTGCTCCTGATGGACGAACCATTCGGTGCACTCGACGAGATGACCCGCGAGCACATGCAGAGCGAGCTGCTCCAGATCTGCGCGGCGACCGGAACGACCGTCGTGTTCGTCACGCACTCGATCCCCGAGGCCGTGTACCTCTCCGATCGGGTCGTCGTCATGTCGGCCGGTCCGGGTCGGATCACGGAGATCGTGTCGGTCGATCTCGGTCGCGATCGTGACGAGGACACCCGTGAGGACGACACGTTCTACAAGAAGATCACCGAGGTGCGTGAGGCGCTCCGGGGGAGCGAGATGTCCGCCGAAGCGCGCGGGATCGAGGATCGATGAGACTGCGGCACCTCGCGCGATCGCTGTGGCCGCCGGCGTTGTTCGGCGTCGCGTTCCTCGTGCTGTGGGAAGCCGTCGTCGCGATCTTCAGCATTGCGCCGTTCACGCTGCCGGCTCCATCGGCGATCTGGACCGCGTTCGTCGATCGTTTCGACCAGGTGGCCGACGAGACGTGGGTGACCGGGTTCAATGCGTTCGTCGGACTGCTGCTCGGGGTGGTCTTCGGCGTGCTCGCCAGTTTGATCACCGTCCGATTCATCCAGGTCGAGGCGTTGCTCACCCCGTTGGCTGTCGCTGTCAACGCGATTCCGATCGTCGTCATCGTCCCGATCCTCAACAACATGTTGTTCGGCACGACGAGCCAGGTTCCCCGCCGGCTGATGGTGATGCTGATCGTGTTCTTCGTCGTGTTCGTCAACGTGAGCAAGGGCCTGCGCCAGGTGTCGGCGACCCATCTCGAACTGATGCGTTCCTACGCCGCGTCACCGACCGAGATCATGCGCAAGGTGCGCGTTCCGAACGCGACCGGCTACCTCTTCACCGCTCTGAAGATCGCGGCGCCGCTCGCCGTGATCACCGCGTTCGTCGCTGAATACTTCGGTGGCGTACAGAGCGGCCTCGCCACCGGCGTCCGCAACAGCCTCAACGGCAGCAAGGACGTCACCTGGGCGTACGTGATCGGAGCGTCGGCCCTCGGCCTGACGTTCTACCTGATCTCCAGCGGACTCGAGAGACTCCAACGGGGAAGACATCCGGCGGACTGAACACCCGCTTTCACAACCGATGAACACCGATCATCGATCGGACCGAGCGGAGGTACGCCTCCGAAGGGGAGAGACAGACATGAAGCGATCCATCACCAGGGCCACGGCCGGTCTTGCCGCGCTGGCGCTCGTCGCCGGCGCGTGCGGCAGCGACGACGATTCGTCCGCCGACGACAGCGGCGATGCCGAGGAGACGGCCGACACCGAAGCCGCTGCCGACGAGGCCGAAGCCGAGAGCGACGAGGCCAACGACGACGTCGATGCCGATGCCGATGCCGAGGAGACCGAGGACACGGCGGCGGCGGACGATGCAGCCGAGAGCGACGCCGGCGGCGAGTGCGACGAACCGGAATCGGTGAGCCTGCAGTTGCAGTGGTTCACGCAGGCTCAGTTCGGTGGTTACTACGCGGCGATCGACCAGGGCTTCTACGAGGACCAGTGCCTCGACGTGGAGATCAAGGAAGGCGCGGTCGAGATCGTTCCGCAGACCGAACTCGCGAACGGCAACGCCGACTTCGCGATCGCGTGGGTGCCCAAGGCACTCCAGACCCGTGAAGCCGGAGCCGAGATCACGAACATCGCCCAGGTGTTCGAACGCTCGGGCACGCTCCAGGTCAGCTTCGCCGACGCCGGAATCACCTCGCCCGCCGACTTCGAGGGAAAGACCATCGGAAACTGGGGCTTCGGCAACGAGTACGAGGTCTTCGCCGCGATCGGCGAGGCGGGGCTCGACCCGGCCAGCGACGTCGAACTCGTCGGCCAGCAGTTCGACATGGTCGCGCTGCTCGAAGGCGAGATCGACGCCGCCGAGGCGATGACCTACAACGAGTACGCACAGGTGCTCGAAGCGGTCAACCCCGACACCGGTGAGCTGTACCAGCCGGAGGACTTCAACGTCGTCAACTATGAGGAGGAGGGCGTCGGCATGCTGCAGGACGCGATCTGGGCCGACTCGACCCGTCTGGCCGACGACGAGGCCTACCGCGATCAGGCGGTCCGGTTCGTCGCTGCGTCGCTGCAGGGTTGGGCCTACTGCCGGGACAACGTCGAGGAATGCGCGACGATCGTCACCGACGCCGGTTCCACGCTCGGAGCGAGCCACCAGCAGTGGATGATGAACGAGGTCAACAAGCTGATCTGGCCCGCCTCGGGTGAGAGCATCGGCCTGATCGACCAGGAAGCCTGGGACCGGACCGTCGAGATCAGCAAGAACACGCCGAACCTCGAAGGTGCCACGGTACTCGCCGAGGACCCGGCCGAGGGTGCGTTCACGAACGACATCGTCACCGAAGCGGTCGCATTGCTCGGCGACGTCGACCTCGTCGGCGCTGACTTCGCGGCGATCGAGGTCACCCTGAACGAAGGCGGCGAGTGAAGCCATCGTCGGCCGCCTGACGGCTGACACCTGAATCCGCGGACGCTCGGCCGTGAGGACCGCCTCCTCGCAGCCGAGCGTTCGCGCATTTTCGGTGCCGGCGATTCGGTCTAGGTTGGTCGGCATGGGAGAGATGATCGACATTTCCAGCGACGGGCTCGATGCCCGCGGATATCTCGCGACGCCGGAGTCCGGTTCCGGGCCCGGCGTGATCGTGGTGCAGGAATGGTGGGGGCTCGATTCGGGGATCAAGGAGATGGCCGATCGGCTCGCCGCCGAGGGGTTCGTCGCCCTTGCGCCCGACCTGTACCACGGCGAACTCGCAGCACACGACGAGATGGACAAGGCCGGTCAGCTCATGTCCGACCTTCCGCCCGACCGCGCGACGCGGGACATGAGCGTGGCGGTCGATCATCTGGATGGTCTCGACAGCACCACCGGCGAGGGCCTCGGTGTCGTCGGTTTCTGCATGGGAGGGATGCTCAGTTTCCTGCTCGCTGCTGATCGCCCCGACAAGATCGCGGCGGCCGTCCCGTTCTACGGCTTTCCCCACGGGGACTCGCAGCCCGACTTCTCGAAGATCGAGGCGTCGATCCAGGGGCACATGGCCGAGCACGACGACTTCTTCCCGCCCGGTGCGGCGATGCATCTCGAGGCGGAGTTGAAGGCGCTCGGCAAGGACGTGTCGTTCACCGTGCACGAGGGTTCGGGGCACGCGTTCATGGCGCCGCACAACGCGCTGGGTACCCGGGATCAGGAGCTGTACGACCTGATCTGGCCGCAGGTGACCGCGTTCCTGCATGATCAGCTCGGAGCCTGAGCGTGCCGCGCTTCGACGCGGTGCTCTTCGACGCGGGTGGCGTGCTCGTTCTTCCCGACCCGCTCGTGCTCGCTCCGCTGCTCGCCTACTTCGGCGGCGACCCGTCGCTCGACTCGCATCGTCGTGCGCACTACGCCGGGATGAAGGCGAAGTCCGACATCGACGCCGGTGAGTCGAGTTGGGACGCGTACAACGATGCGTACGTCGCGGCCGTCGGAGTCGACGAGGACGATCGGGCGGAAGCGGCCGAGATGCTCGACCGGACTCGCTATCACGCGACCTGGCGGTGGGTGATCCCGGAGTCGAGGGCTGCGCTCGACCGGCTCGCCGAGTGCGGCGTCCCGATGGGCGTCGTGTCGAACGCCAGCGGTCAGATCGAGGCGATGCTCGCCCGCGAGATCTGCCAGGTCGGACCCGGTGACCACATCGAGATGCGGGTCATCGTCGACAGCGAGCTGGTCGGTGTCGCCAAACCCGATCCGAGGATCTTCGACCACGCGCTGCCGGCCTTCGACGGGTTCGACCGGTCTCGGATCGCGTACGTGGGTGATTCCGTGACGATGGACATCGGCGCGGGGGCGGCGGCGGGGCTGCATCCGATCCTGCTCGATCCGTACGACCATCACCCCGAGGCCGACTTCGAGCGGATTCGCTCGCTCGACGAGCTGGTCGCCGAATTCGGCTGACGGAGTGAGTCGGATCAACACGCGCTCGCGTTCATCAGGATCCGTTTGAAGGTGTAGAGGTAGGGCCCCCGTTCACCGATCGTGGCGAGCAGTTCGTCGCGGTAGGCGTCGACGAACGGCTCGTGCAGGCTCTCGGGAAGCACCGCGAAGAACCGGGTGAGGCTCGTGCCCCGGGTCCACTCGACGACATCGGCCGACGAAGCCATCACCTGTGGGTACACGACGAGGCGCACGAGCGGGTCGTCGAGGCCGAGTCCGTGGAGGAGTTCCGCGTACGCCTCGGGTGTCAGCACATTGTCGGCCACCGGGTCAGGCGGAGGTGATCCGTCCATTGCCGAACGGAACGGTTCGCGAGCGGCGACGGCTGCCGAGCACGTGTGCGACGGATGATCCGCATTCGCCGGGACCTGGACGGCCAGGCGACCACCGGCGGCGAGTTGTCCGACCCACCGTTCGAGCACCGTCGGATGGTCCGGAACCCATTGGAGGCTGGCGTTCGCGAGGATCAGATCGACCGGTTCGTCGCTTGCCCACGTGGCGATGTCGCCCGTGGCGAACGAGCACCGGTCGTCGGCGTGGTCCCGTGCTCGCTCGAGCATGGAGCTGGACGAGTCGATCCCGAGTGCCGAGTCGACGGAGAGCCGGGTCGCGAGTTCGGCCGTCAGTTCGCCGGTACCGCAACCGAGGTCGACGATCGTGCGAATCGTGGTCGAGGTGTCGATGCCGTCGGCCAGATCCCAGAACGGACGTGCCCGGAACCCGGCGAATCGGGCGTACGTGTCGGGATTCCATGCGTTCGGTGCCATCGTGCCACCCTAGCCAACTTGTATTCTACTTGTCTACAAGCCGCTCGTCGAGGTCACGGAGTCGGCGCTCACCCGTCGAGTGCGGCTCGCGGTGTCGAGCCGGCCGAAAGAGGTATCGATCGAGCACGAGGTACTGCACGATCCACAGCCCGCCGAAGGTCACGATGTTGACGGCGAGCACCAGTGTCGTCCTCGTGGCGTCGCTGACGCCACGTGCCTCGGCCCACCCAGCTGCGGACGACACCGTGAGCGTGGACGCGACGAGGGCGAGCAGACCCATCGCCCAGAACGGACCGATCTCGCGTCGGATGCTGCTCCGCCCCTCACGACGCCACACCCACCGCCGGTTGAGCGCATAGGACGGGCCGATTCCCGAGATCGTCGCGATCACGTTGGCGACGCCGGCGGTCACGGAGTCGGTGAAGGTCAAGACGCCGAGCACGCTGAGGCTCAGAGCGCTGGTCGCGAGCGAGACCAGCAGCGACTTGCTGACCTTTTGGAGCGCGGTGGGCCGATCGTCGCGCGCCGACCCGAAGATCGCGTCGAGATGGGTCATCGGGTCGTCGCAACGCCGTCTGAGCGAAGCAGGCCCCGTCCGGGTGAGCACGTGTCGAAGCCGGTGTGCATGGACATGGTTCGCTGCTCGACGGGATCGAGATCACGGTTTCCGGGATCTCACGTGTGTGACGACGCCAACGCCGGTTGCGCCGCGGGGCGTCAGTCGGCCTTGCTGGCGGCGATCAGCTGGCGAGCGATCACCTTGAGGCACAGCGTCTCGTCGGCGCCCTCGAAGATCGACAGCACGCGGGCGTCGACGAACAGGCGGCTCACCGGGAACTCCTCGGCGTATCCCATCCCACCGTGGATCTGCATGGACTCACGGGTCACCCATTCGGCGGCTTTGCAGACGTACGCCTTGACCATCGACGCCTCCATCTGTCCGGCGCCCTTGGCCATCAACGTGGCCACCGAGTACGCGAACTGGCGTCCGGCCTGCGTGAGCACGGCGATCCGGCCGAGCTTGGCGCGGATCAACTGGTAGTCGATGATCGCCTCGCCGAACACCTTGCGGTTCTCGGCGTAGTCGAGACCTTCCTCGTAGGCAGCCTGCATCACGCCGACCGCACGAGCGGCCGTCTGCAGACGTCCGTTCTCGAACCCGGCCATCTGGTAGTAGAAGCCCTTTCCGAGTCCATCTGCGCCGCCGATCTGGTTTTCGGCCGGGACCCACCAGTCCTCGAGCGCGATCTCGTAGGAGTGCATGCCGCGATAGCCGATGGTGTCGATCGGGCGACCCTCCATCTTCCCGCCGGTGGCAGTGCCGTCGATCTCCTGGCGGAGATCGAACCCGTGGGCGTCACCACGCGGCTTCGGGACGATGAACAAGCTCAGTCCGCGGTGGGTCTTCGAGCGATCCGGATCGGTACGGGCGAGCAACGTCAATGCGTCCGCCCGAGCGCCGAACGTGCACCACGTCTTCACACCGTTGATGACCCAGCCGTCCTCGCCGTTCGGCCCGGGCGCCGGAGTCGCCATCACCTTGATGCCGGCGACGTCGGAGCCGTAGTCGGGCTCGGTCACGGCAACGGCCGGCATGACCTCGGCGGTTGCGAGCAGCGGGAGCCACTTCTGCTTCTGCTCTTCGGTGCCACCCTTGACGAGGGCCCGCGTGAGGATTTCGGGCCGCGTGATCAACGATCCGCCGATGCCGAGCGACGCCTTCGACAGCGCCTCGGTCGCCGCGACCATCGCGATGTACTCCTCGTCGCCACCCTCGCTGTAGCCGCCGTACTCGGCGGGGACGCTCAGGCCGAATGCGCCGAGTTCGGCCATGCCGGTCACGATCTCCTCGGGGACGTCGGCGTTCGTGCGGTGCACGTGTTCGGCGTGGGGAGCGATCACGTTCTGGGCGAACGAACCGAACGTGTCGGAGACCATCTCCATGTCGCTCGACAGGTGCAGCGGGCCGGGTGTGTCCGCCAGCGACGCGAGGAACGCAGGCGCGCGATAGGTCGCCATGAACTCGTGTGCGCCCGCCAGCGCGTCGCGCTCGACACCCCAGTCGGATTCGCGCCCCAGGATCTTCGATCCGAGGTCGTGCACCATGTCGGCGGTGAACGCGCAGGTGATCTTCGCTTCGACGTCACCCTTGTTGCCGTAGTCGATGAGCGACTTCGCAGTCGCCACTCCGGCCGCTGCGTGGGCGATCTCGTAGGCGAGGACCTGGTGGGTGTCGGCACCTCCGTCGAGCGAGGCGAGTCGGCGGACGGCCTTTCCGACGACGGCATCGGCGAGGTCGATCACATCGGCGGCGGCCGTCAGGTCTGCGGTGGCATCTGGCGTGGCGGGGGAGTCGCTCATGGCCCACGAGATTACCGAGCGGTAACCGACCTCACCATTCCTGGTCAGCCTGCGCCGGGATGGGTCTGGGGGCCTCAGCGTCGCTCGGCTCCCGCGGTCGACACCACCCAGAGCGCCTCGGGGGCCGGTTCGAACTCCTGGGCCGGGAGGTCGAACGTGACACCGTCGACGGTCATGGCCACCAGCGTGTAGACGAGCGCCTGCTCCGTCAGCCCGTCACGGCTCGGGACGGCTCGGGACGCAGGCACCCACGCGGTACGGTCAGCCGACAGCCGGAGGGGCCCCGCCGTACTCTCGAATACGAGCTGGGCACCCTCCGGGACGGCTTGCTGGGCCGAGACCGTCACACGATTGCTCACGACCAGTCCGATCTCCGCCGTCGGGCCGTCGATGTCGGCCACATCGCGGTTGGCGAGAGTACTCCCGTCGGACCAGACTCCGACGGCGACCTCGCGAAGTGAGGGCTGCGCCTGGACCCCGATGAACTCGAACTCGGAGTTCGGCTCCGCCGTGGAGAGGTCGATCACGCCCGCTGCGTCGGAGGCGAAGCTGCGACCGTCGATGCCGACGATCACGTCCCGCAGCGGCGGCACGAGCTGCACCGTGCGGAGCGGGACTCGCGGCGTGGTCGTGGTCGTCGGCGTGGGCGTGGTCGTGGTCGTCGTCGTGTCGTCGGCCTCGTCGTTCGTCGTGGTCGGAACGGTTCGGGCGGGTTCGGTGGAGGTGTCCTCGTCGAGCGCTGTGGTCGGCGCCTCGGGGGTCGAATCGGCGGGTGGGCCGAGCGTCTCGACCTCGGGTTGGTTCAATCGATCGGACAGCGCATCGACGAGGGTCGGGCCGGCAACGACCGACGCGCCGACCGCAGCGACCATTGCCACGAACGTGATCCGTCGACGCCGATCGAGTGAGCGGTCGTCGTTCGGGCGGCGGGGTTGCTTCATGACTCGATCCGATTCAAGTAGACGATGATGTTGTCGTAGTAGCTGCGCGCGGAGCGGTCGAACTCTCCCCCGCAGGTCACGAGTCGGAGCTGGCGCCCGGGAACAGCCCCGTACACGTCGTTGGTCGGAAACTCGACCTTTGCGTGCTGTTCGGTTCGATCGACGACGAAGTCGACGGATCCATCGGCGGTGTCGATCGAGACCACTGCCCCGGGCTGGATCTCGCGCAGGCGGTAGAAGACCCCCGGTCCGGTGCGGGCCGAATCGACGTGGGCCATGACGACCGAAGGGCCGGGCTCACCCGGACGCGGTCCCGGCTCGAACCATCCGGCGACGTCAGCGCTCGGTGGAACGGCGACGGTGCCATCCGGGTTCACGCCCGTCGGAACGATCGGGCTGTCGACCTCGAGCGACGGAATTCGGATGCCGATCGGGTCGCCGACTGCGTTCTCCGGTCCGACGTCGGCGCCCGAGCGTTCGACCGCCTGCGGTGTGGTCGTGGGAGGAGAGGTCGTTGGTGTGCTGGTGATGGGAACGGGCGCTGCGGTGGTCGGAGGCGTGGTGGCCGTGGCAGTAGGCGCGACCCCGTCATCGTCCGCTGTGGTGGTGGTCGTCGTCGACGCTGACGGCTCGACCACCACCACGGGTGCCGACACGCCAGCGGAAGCGTCGGCATCGCGTGCCTCGGCACCCGCGCACGACGAGACCAGTGCGAACGCCGCAATGGCGAGCGCGGCGGGACGACGACGGGCGGGGGTCATCAGGCGGCGCGCTTCCTGAGGATCCGAGTACCGAGCGCTGCGGTGACGCCGATCGCCGCGACCCCGGCGAGCACGACGGAGCCAGGGAGGGGTGCGCCGCTCGATGACGAGCCGTCGATCGGATCGAGCACGTCGGCCATTGCGCCTCCGCCGGTCTGGATGCCGCCGCTCGGAGCCTCGGCGACGGCGACCGCATCCTGAACCGGTGCGACGTCGATCTGGCCGTCGTTGCCGCGCACGATGACGATCGAGGACTGGACGCCCGCAGCGATCGACCAGTCCGTGACGCGGAGGACGACGTCATCGGTTCCGGCGTCGCGGACCTCCACGTCGTATGTGCCCGGTGCGACGTCCTGATAGTCGGTTGCCGACGGGTAGGGGACGTTGGCCGCGAGCGTCGGCCCGTCGACGACGCGCACGTCGACCGCTCGGACGTCCGGAGCCGCATGGATGAAGCGCACGAGTGATGCGTCGGGGTTCGGCTGGACGAGTTCGTCGGTGTAGACCTGTGGCGCGAGTCCGTCACGGGTCGACACGGCACCCACCGTCACCGAACCGTCGTCGGGGACCCCGGCCTCGACGCTGAGCAGCGGTGCGCTGTCGGGCTGTCCGGCCGCACGGACGTCGAACGTGTGGGGACCGGTCGGCAGCGGCATGTAGTTCGAGACCGTGCGGAACGCGATCCCACTGGCGAACGGTGCGCCGTCGACGAAGACGTCGACGTCGGCTTCGCTCGGCGCGAAGTGGCCGAACCGGACCCAGCCGGAACTCGGCGGGAGTTCGGGCGCGGCGTTCACGCTCGGCGTCGCGAGCGGTACGAACGCGAGCGCCAGCAGAGCCACGACGAACCCGAACGCGCGGGCCAACCGGGAACCTGTGGGGGCGGGTCGTGGGATGGATGTGGTGTTCATGGTTGCTCCTCTTCTTGTGTCGTAGAACGGGATGTTCCGGGTCGGGACGTCGCCAACTCCTGTAGCCGGGTCGACTGCGTGCTCATGGGTTCTCCAGCCTCGAGCACACGTCGAGACGATCGGTGTCGACCATCAACCGGGTGAGGGCGATCCAGGCGCCGAGGTAGTAGCTGGGGGCGCCGGCATCGATGCGCTCGGCCCGATCGGCGAACTCGTTGGCTCGTTCGTCGTCGCCTGACGCTTCGGCACCGGAGGCGGCGGCCAGGAGGAAGAGCGGGTTGGATCCGTCACCGTCGACGGGATCGCCGTTGAGGTCCAGGATCTGTCCCTCGGCCTCGGCCGCGCGTTCCACGACGGGGCCGAGGGCAACGGCGAGATCGCGGCTCCCGGCGTCGCATGCCTCGGCCAGTCGGGGGATGGTGCGGAAGGCGTCGAAGCCGTAGGTGGGACGATCGGAGCCTCCCGGCGCACCCGAGGTGTCGGGGTTCCCGTCGGAGTCCAGCCGAGCCCAGTCGCTCGGAAGCAGCGTGCCGGCGTCGGTCACGTCGTCGAGCAGCCGCAACGCGTCCTCGCGAAGTCCGGTCCACATCGGGTCACCGGTCTCGGTGGCGAGCAGATCGAACGAAGCCGGCGCGAGGTAGCTCGGATTCCAGGCGTACGGTGCGGTGGTCGCCCACGGTCCGGCCACGAGGACCGACGTGTCGCCGGCCGTCACGACGTCCTCGTCGACCAGCGCGTCGGCGAGGTCGAGTGCTGCGTCTCCGAAGTCAGGGCGCTCGAATCGCTCGCTCGCCATGAACAGGGCGCGCGCCACGTCGAGGTCGGCGTCCGTTGCCGCGTTCGGGTCGATGATCCGACTGTTGCTCCATTTCCAAGCGAGCGTTCCGGACTCGGTCAGGAGGTTGTCCCGGGTCCATTGCCAGACGCGATCGAAGGTCGTTTCGTCGTGGAGGGCGACCGAGATCAGCAGCGCGTAGGCCTGACCTTCGCTCACCGTGTCCCCTTCGTCGCGCTCGACCCTGCCGTCGAGTCCGACGTATGCGTCGAGGAATCGCTGCGCCGAGCGCACCGCCTCTTCCTCAGGGTCGAGTTGCTCGCCGATCTCGATCGGGCTGTTGGGGTCGGGATCGGAGCTGTCGGAACGGTTGCCGAGGACGACGACCGCGATCGCCACGGCTCCGAAGAGCGCGACCAGGGCGACCAGCAACTGGGGGACGCGCTTGCTCATCGGCTCGGTCATGCCGCGACCTCCGCCGAGTTGACCGACGAAAGTTGCGCCGGGCGGAGACTGTCACCGACGAGCGCGGGCCACGCGCCGCATGCGAGGACGACGAGGTGGAGTCCGGCGTAGGCGACGTTGTTGAACGTCGACGGGCTCGGGTCCCGCGCCAGGCCCACCACGATCGCCACGGTGAGTGCGATCGCGAACGCGATGGTGACCCGGATCGGCCGCAGCTGGCGTCCCGCTGCACCGTGTTTCGGCGTCACCACGAACGAGCCGCGACGCCGGAAGACCACGCGACCGAGTGAGCGGATGTGCACCCAGAACGTCGCCGAGTTCAACGCGAACGCCGAGAACGTGAACGCTCCGCCGGAAGCGATCGCGACGGTGGCCAGCGATGCGACGAAGTACGGCCCGAAGTGCAACAAGAACTCGTCGGTGCCGACGTCGCCGATGGGTTGGACCCCGAACACCAGTCGCATGATCGGCAACGACATGTACAACATGACGGTCCAACCCGACAGGAAGTAGGTGCCCGACGAGAGGTACTGCAACCGTTGGCGGAGTGGGAGCTTCGACCGCAACACCCGCGGGATCCCGCCGAGGCAGCCCTGGGCCCAACGCATCTGTTGGCTGACGTAGGACGACATGTCCTCTGGACCCAGACCGACAGCGAGCACCTCGGCCACGTAGCGCGACTCCCACCCGCGTTCGTGGAGTTCGACCGAGAGCGCGAAGTCTTCGGTCAGCGAGTCCTCGGGGAAGCCGCCAACGGATTCGAGCGCGCTGCGACGGAACACGACGTTCGTCCCGCAGCAGAACATCGCTCCACGGGTGGCCTTGCCGCGCGAGATGACGCCGAAGAAGAGCTCCTGCTGAGCCGCCGACGCTGCAGCGATCGTCGAGTCGCTCTGATTCGCGTAGTACTGGGGAGTCTGGACGAAAGCGACGTCGTCGTTGCCGAAGTAGCCCATTGTCGCGTCGAGGAAGTGCGACTTCGGGACGTGGTCGCAGTCGAACACGACGACGAAGTCTCCGGACGTTTCGCCGAGCGCATTGTTGATATTGCCCGCTTTCGCGCCCTTGTTCACCGAGCGACGGATGTAGCCGACATCGTGGCGTCGGGCGAGGCGGGCCATGTCGTCGCTCTTGCCGTCGTCGAGGAGGTGCACGGTGACGTGCGCCCCCTGGAGACGGGTCGCCGCGATGATCGTCGGCTCCACGATGTCGACGGGTTCGTTGTAGACGGGAATGAACACGTCCACCACTGGCAGTGGTCCGGTCCACGCCGGGGCGCGCTCGTGGCGCCGGTCGTTGGTGACCGTCCACCAGAACATCGCACCCTGCATCACGTTGAAGCACTCGGCGACGAGCAACGCGCCGTAGAGCCAGAGGTTGTTGGCGTGGTCGAGATCGATCAGCCAGGAGAAGTACCAGACGGTGAGCGCGACGTTGAGTGCAACGGCGAGGCGAACAGGCCACCGTGCCGGAACATCGCCGGCATCCCAGACGCCGGTCTCGGCGGGAGCACCCCGATGGGTGTCGATGAGGGTCATGCCGCGGGTCCGATCTTCCAGACGGTCACTTGCGCGAACGTGTAGCGAGCATCGACGGAGCGGCCTTGGTCGACGAACTCCGTGAGCGCGGCGTCCACCAGGTTCCGGGCGTCGTCGCTGTCGGCAAAGCTGTCAGCCTCGATGATGAACACCGAGTTCGCACCGGCCGTCGGGACCCCGTCCTCGAGCGGAGCGCTCGGGATCGTGGGCTCGTAGTAGTCGAGCGTGTAGTTGAAGTACTGGGGTGCGAAGACGACCGAGTCGCCGGGGCGGGCATCGTCGCGGATCTGTTCGACGGCTTCCTCGTATTGATACAGCCGCGGGTTGTCCGTGTCGAACTGTTGGACGACCAGTGCCCCCGACATCACTGCGACGATCGATCCGACCGCGACGCGCTGCAGGCGGCGGCTCCGGGCGACCGTGCCGACGCCGGCGGCGAGCAGGACGAGGAAGATGGGGACCGCGCCGGCGAAGTAGCGCACCTCGGCCAGGCTGCGACTCTGTGCGGCGATGAAACTGGCGCCGAACACGGCGAGCATCGGGATTCCCGCCAGGGTGAGCAGGATGCGATTCGACGTCCGCCGAGGGGTGCCCAGCAGGAGGAGGAGGACGAGCAACCCGATGGGCCACAGGGCGACCAGTCGGATGGACACGTCGTCGGGTTGATAGCCGAGGAAGATCCACTGCAGGTTGGTGAGGAAGCCGTCGAGTCCGGGTGGTGGCACGACGTCGGAACCTGCGGTGATCCCCGTCGTGCTGAAGCCGAATCCCTCGTCCTGGTTGCGCATCGCCTGCGCGAGCGCGAACGGCACGAGCGGTGCGAGCAGGACCGCGTGGGCGACGATCGAGCCCATCTCGCCCCGCAGGAGTGCATGCATTCCGGGTGTGTGGCGCCGCCGGTAGACCTCGATGGCCAGCACGACGACCGTGGCCACCACGTGCAACACACCGAAGTACTGGGTGTACACGAGCGCCACGTTGGCGAGGGTGAAGATCACCCAGTACCTGCGCTGTCCGGACTTCAGGATGCGTGCAAGTCCGTAGGTCGAGATCGCCGCCAGCAACATGAACTGCGAGTACATCCGGGCTTCCTGCCCGTACCAGACCGCGACCGGCGCCACCGTCGCGAATGCTGCGGCATACAGGCCGATCCGGCGGTCGAAGAACTCGCGGCCGATCAGGTACACCATCGGGATCAGCGCGGCACCCATGAGCATCATCGGGAGCCGCAGTGCGAACTCGCTGTCACCGACGAGGCGGATGTCGGCCCAGAGGACGATGTGGTGGAGCGGCGGGTGGTTGTCCGTCTCGCCGATGAATTGCACCATGTCGACGAGCGGCTTCTTCGCCTGGAAGACACTGGTCGTCTCGTCGAGCCACAGGCCACGATGCGTGAACGTCCGGACCGCGAACCCGATCAGGGTGAGTCCGGCGACGATGCGTCGCGACGAACTCGGCGACGGATCCGGTGGGGCGGAAGGCGTCGGTGTGTGGAGCGACGCCGAGCGCCTTGACCGGCTCGCAACGGCGGCCGCGACCGCGATGGCGAGAGCGAGGAACGTGACGCCGGTTCCCCCGGCGCCGATCACGAGCAACAGTGCGGCCGGTGTGAGCCATCCGGTCGAGTGCACGGGTCGCAAGACGTGCCCCACGATCTGCTCCGGGGTCGACAGCGCGATCAGCGCGGCGATCGCGATCGCGATTCCCGCGAGGACGGGGAGCGCGGACGACGGGACCTGGCCGGGGAGTGTCAACGCTGCGCCGATGACACCGGCGAAGCCGGCGAGGGCTGCGCGGGTCGTCGGCACGAGTTGGCTCGACCGCGACGGAAGGTCACCGGTCGACGCCCGAAAGATGCACAGTGCGAGGGGGACCGCGAACGCGATGATCGTCGCCGACCGGTCGAAGCCGTCGAACGCCGAAGCGAGCGCACAGGACAAGCCGACAGTGGCAGCTCCCGGGAGGAGCAGTCGGTCGTACTGGAACGACCGAGACGCTTCGAAATCGGTCGGGGCATCGGAACGGAAACGAAGGAACCTCCCGGTGACCAGCATGGTCACGAACCACACGAGGGCGAACTGAGCGGCGACGGCCGAGGTCGACCCGGCACCGACGCCCGCGGCGCCCACGGAGGCGATGATGCCGGCCGCGGCACCGATCGCCGCTCGCGTCGGTCGGGTCGAGGAGCGCACCGTTGTCGACGACATCGTGACGAGCGCGACGAAACCGGCGGTCGCTACGGCGGTCGAGAGGGCCCGCCCCAGGTCGGTCATCAGGATCGTGATCGTCGCGGTGAACACCACGGCGGGGACCACCGTCCAGGCCACTCCTCGGGTCGGCTGCAGCGCGGGTGGCGCTGGCCGCACGGCCG
Organism: Ilumatobacter nonamiensis YM16-303; assembly: GCF_000350145.1. Taxonomy (GTDB): domain Bacteria; phylum Actinomycetota; class Acidimicrobiia; order Acidimicrobiales; family Ilumatobacteraceae; genus Ilumatobacter_A; species Ilumatobacter_A nonamiensis. The sequence goes on from NZ_BAOL01000168.1 coordinate 31,112, forward strand.
ACGACGTGCGCGTCGGTGAGGCGGTTCCGGCCGACGGCGACCGCTCGTCGATTCTTTCGATCGTGCTCATCGATGTGTGTCCACGAGCGCGGCGCCCTGGCGGGTCCGGATCGGACGCACGTTGTCGTGCCCGCGCTCGACACCGGCGATGGCCGGGTCGGTCTCGTGCGACTGCTGCCGTGGAAGGCGCCGTCGGACCTCCTGGGTGACGTACAGCGGTCGATCCGTCGACTCGTCGAAGATGCGCGCGACGTACTCGCCGATCAGGCCCAGGGCAACGAGTTGGACCCCGGCCACTCCGGCGGAGCGCATCGCGGTCGGCGGGCGGGCCAGTCCGGCCGTCTTGGCAACGAGCGCCGCGGCACCGGCGGCTGCGCTGACCGCGGTGAGCCCCGCACCGAGGACGGTGATCGAGCGGATGGGCGCCTTGGAGTATCCGATGACACCGTCGTTCGCCAGCCGCAGCATCTTCGTCAATCCGTAGCTGGTCGTGCCCGCAGCGCGCTCCGGGCGGGCGTATTCCACGCCGATCTGGCGGAACCCCAGCCATGCGAACATGCCGCGGACGTACCGGTTGCGCTCGGGCATCTCGGCGATCGCGTCGATGACGGCGCGGTCGATCAGCCGGAAGTCGCCGACTTGGGCCGGAATGTCCACATCCGACAGCGCGTTCAGGCAGCGGTAGAAGCCTGCTGCCGTCACCCGCTTGAAGCGGGTGTCCTGCTGGCGGTCCGTGCGGACGCCGAAGACGACGTCGTAGCCCTCGCGCCACCGCCGACTCATCTCGAGCACCGTCTGCGGCGGATCCTGGAGATCGGCATCCATGATCACGGCGCACTCACCGGTGGAGTGCTCGAGGCCGGCCGTGACGGCGATCTGGTGGCCGAAGTTGCGGGACAGCCGAACGAGCGAGATCGACGGATCGAGGTCGGCGAGCGTCGTCAGGATCGACCAGCTGTCGTCGGCGCTGCCGTCGTCGACGAAGATCACCTCGCTCGTCCCGTCCAAGCGGTTCCGGAGCGCGCCGAGTTCGCCGACCAGTTCTCCGAGGACCTCCTCTTCGTTGTGGACCGGGATCACGAATGAGTACGTGATGTCGTCGGCTGTCGAGATGTCCGCCATGGGTCTGGAACCTTTCGATTCGGGTGAGGTGCCGACGACGTCAACACCGCCGATCGATCAGAGTTCGGACACCGTCGACCATCGGATCAGCACGCGAACGTGACGGTCGACACAACGATCGCTCGTGTTCTCGTGAACAGTTCGCGCACGGAGCGC
>NZ_BAOL01000167.1 GCF_000350145.1 Ilumatobacter nonamiensis YM16-303
TGGGATTTGAACCCACGGATCCCGGAGGATCAATGCCTTAGCAGGGCATCCCATTCGGCCGCTCTGGCACCTCTCCTTACGAGCCCGAAGACTCGAAGCGGCGAGTGTACCGGAGGGCACGGCATCGCGAACCGGGTGGCGGGTACGTTCACCGGCGATGACCATCATCGACCAAGCCCCACCACCGGTTGCCCTCGACGACGACGAACGCGCGCGCCGCCTTCGCCAGATGAAGTTGATCGCCACCTCGCTGTTCCTGTTCGCGGCGGTCGTGTTCGTCGTCGCAAAGATCAAGGAGGACGACGCGGACTGGATCGGATACGTCCGCGCAGTGGCGGAAGCGGCGATGGTCGGCGCACTCGCCGACTGGTTCGCGGTGACGGCGCTGTTCCGCCATCCGTTGGGATTGCCGATCCCGCACACCGCCATCATCCCGAAGCGCAAGGACGACATCGGACGCAGTCTCGGAGGCTTCGTCGAGTCGAACTTCCTGACCGCCGACGTGATCGAGACGCGGCTCCGCGACGCCCACGTCGGCCAGCGGCTCGGCGAATGGCTCGCCGATCCGGGACACGCGGAGCGCACCGGTGACGCGATGGCCGACGTCGTGAGGGGCGGCCTGGAGGTGCTCGACGACGAGGAGATCCAGTCGGGCCTCGAGCACGTCGTGCGGACGCGGATCCAGTCGACACAGGTGTCGCCGATGATCGGCCGCGCGATCGAGTTGACCATGGAGGGCGGTCACCATCAACGACTGCTCGACGCAGCGATCGTCGGACTCGACCATTTCCTGCTGGACAACCGGGCGACCTTCCGGGAGCGGCTCTACCAGGAGTCTCCGTGGTGGGTTCCCGAGGGAATCGACGACCGCGTGTTCGACAAGATCTACGACGTGCTCGGGCGGTTTCTCGCCGACGTGCTCGACTCGCCGCACCACCAGGTCCGCGCGAGCGTGGACGAGCGGGCCACCGACTTCGCACGCCGGCTGCGTGAGGATCCCGAACTTCACCGCAAGGGTGAGGAGTTGAAGCAGGAACTGCTCGACCATCCGGAGGTGCGCCGATGGATCGACTCGTTGTGGACCGAGACGAAGGCGTCGATGCTCGTGGCGATCGACGATCCGGACAGCGAGCTCCGTCGACGCATCGCGTCGAGCACGCAGCGGCTCGGTGAACGACTGGCTGACGAGCCGGAACTCCAACGCAAGGTCGACGACTGGATCGCGTCGGCGCTCGGCCACCTGGTCGCCAACTATCGGAACGAGGTCAGCGACCTCATCGAGTCAACGGTCGCGAAATGGGACGCCGACGCCACCGCCGACAAGCTCGAACTGCAGGTCGGACGCGACCTGCAGTTCATCCGCATCAACGGCACCATCGTCGGTGGGCTGGCCGGCTTCGTCATCCACGCGATCGGACAGCTGCTCTGACGTGCCGCTCGCCCGTGCTTGGTGTTCTCGTCGCGCATCGACTCGATCCCCGCTCGAAAGCGCGACGGGAACGAAGGGCGCGAGAACGACCCGTCCGCTCGTCCCGGCGGAGCGTTAGCGTGGACGACGGAACGGTGGCAGAGCGGACGAATGCACCCGCCTTGAAAGCGGACGAGGTTCACGCCTCCGGGGGTTCGAATCCCCCCCGTTCCGCCAAAGTAAAAGCGCTGTCGGGTTTGGCGATCGCCACCCGGGGTAGCACCACACGATGACGGCATTCATCGTGATCATCATCCTCCTGCTGCTGCTCGGCGTGCTCGGAGCGGTGATCGAGGGACTGTTGTGGTTGCTTCTGGTCGCCGCACTCGTGGGCGCCGGGGTCGTTCTGTACGGGTGGTGGAAGTTCCGCTCGTCGCGGACCACCTGATCCGCAGTGGGGGACACCGGGACATGACGACGACATCGAATCGGACGACGGTCGACGCACTTCTCGATCGGCACGGTCGAACATTCGCTTCGGCGGCGGGAATTCGACTCGCGCGCAACACTCCGGCGCCGCTGTTCCAGACGCTGTACCTGTCGCTGCTGATCAGCGCGCGCATCTCGACCGACATCGCCATCGCGGCCACCCGAGCACTCCGCGACGCGGGCTGGACGACCCCGGCGAAGCTGCTCGATTCCACATGGCGGGAACGCACCGACGTGCTGAACGGGTCGGGATACGCCCGCTATGACGAGAGCACCGCGCGCTACCTCGAGAGAACGACCGACCTCCTCGTCGATCGCTACGACGGTGACCTCCGCAACCTCCGCGACGAGGCCGACCGGAACCCTGACGCCGAGCATCGGCTGCTCACCGACTTCACCGGGATCGGCGATCTCGGCGCGCACGTCTTCCTCCGTGAGGTCCAGATCGTGTGGGACGAGCTCGTTCCCTACGTCGACGACCGAACGCTCGACACCGCTACAGAGCTCTCCCTGCCCGGAACTCCCGACGGCTTGCGTGGAACGGTTCCCGACACCGAGACGTTTGCCCGACTCGTCGCCGCACTCGTGCGTTGTGGGATGGCGGGCGACCAGGACGAGATCCGCGAGGTTGCGGAGTCGTCATGAGCGAACGGCTCGACGAGTATCGGCGCAAGCGTGACTTCGAGCGGACCTCGGAGCCGTCGGACACCACCGATGTCCCACCCCCGGACGGGCCGCCCCGATTCGTCATCCAGCACCACGACGCCTCGAGTGAGCACTACGACTTCCGACTGGAACACGACGGTGTCCTGCTCTCGTGGGCGGTTCCCAAGGGACCGTCGACCGACCCGCGGGACAAGCGACTGGCCGTGCGCACCGAGGACCACCCGCTCGACTACCTCGACTTCGAGGGCACGATCCCTGAAGGCGAGTACGGCGGCGGGGCGGTGATCGTGTGGGACATCGGCACGTGGGGGCATGCGACGACCGACAGCGACGGTGCTCCGAGCAGCGTCGATGCGGCTCTCGACGACGGGCACCTAAGTTTCCGGCTCGACGGCCAGAAGATCCGCGGCGGATACACCCTGCAGTTGTTCCGACCCGACGACGACCAGTGGTTGCTCATCAAGCATGCGGACGACGATGCGGATGCACGCCGCCGTCCCACCTCCACCGAACCGAAATCGGTCCGCAGCGGTCTCGACGTCACCGAGATCGCCGAGGTCATGGCCGACGACCCGGAGGAGCGATGAGCAGCATCGCCGGCAAGTCGATCGAGTTGTCGCATCTCGACAAGGTGTACTTCGACGACTCGGCCGCCTCCGGAGGCGGAAGCGGCCCCGTCACGAAGGGCGACGTCGTCGACTACTACGAGCGGGTCGCGGACCGGATGCTGCCGCACGTCGCCGGACGACCGCTGGTGCTCCAACGATTCCCCGACGGCATCGACGAGTTCGGCTTCTACCAGAAGAACACACCGGACCATGTCCCCGACTGGATCGAACGCGTGGAGATGGCGACCGCCGACGGAGGATCGACGCGCTACGCGGTCGTCGACGACGCCGCAGGGCTCGTCTACCTCGCCAACCAGGGAGCGATCGTGTTCCACACGCTGCTCGCCGACGCGGTCGCACCGTCGCAACCCGTCGAGGTGATCTTCGATCTCGACCCGTCGAGCGACGACATGGGCCCGGTCCGTGCCGCCGCCCGCGAGCTCCAGACGCTGCTCGACGACCTCGGACTCGCACCTCGAGTCAAATCCTCGGGATCGCGCGGGCTGCACATCGTCGTCGACGTGATCGACGAGGGCGACGTCGGCTTCGACCTCACCCGCACGTTCGCCCGCGAGGTGGCCGAGATCGTGAGCGAGCGCGGCCCGTTCACCGTCGAGCACCGCAAGGACAAGCGCGAGGGCCGGCTGTTCCTCGACATCCTGCGCAACGGCCCCGCCAGCCACGCCGCTGCCCCGTACACGCTCCGACCGATCCACGGTGCACCGATCGCCGCGCCGCTGGACTGGGGAGAGGCGCTCGACTCCGGCTTCGACCCGCAGCGGATCACCATCCACAACGTCTTTCGTCGACTGGCGCAGAAGGACGATCCGTGGGATCACCTTCCGGAGCCGACGGTCACGATTCACGAGGCGCTGGACCGTCTCCGCGAATGATCCGCGTGTGATCAGCGCCTGACCAGCCGGAACGACTGGATCGCCGCGAGCGGAAGTGCGGCCATGACGGCCACGAGCGCCCAACCCGACGGCGGTGGTGGCGTCATCCCGAGAACACCGGCGAGTGGCGTGAACACCGCCAGCGCGGTGAGCAGCGCGACCACCGCCATCCCGACCCACAGCCAGGGGTTGTTCGACGCACCGGTGAATCCGGAGCCCGATGCCCGACGGACGTTGAACTGGTGCAACGTCTGGGCGCCCGACATCCCGACGAACGCCACGGCACGAGCTTGATCCAGATCGAGATCCAGCCAGCTCCGCGCGACCTCGAAACCGCCCAGGCCCACTGCGCCGATGAGCAGACCGTGCAGCAGGATCCTGGTGAGGATCGGGCGCGTCACCACCGGTTCGCCCGGCGGTCGTGGGGGACGTTCGAGCACGTCGTCGCCACCGGGTTCGAGGGCGAGCGCGAACGACGGGACGATGTCGATCACGATGTTGTTCCACAACACCATCAGGGCGGTGAGCGGCGCCGGGATGTCGAGCAAAATCGCCACGACGATCACGAACACCTCGGCGACGTGCCACGAGAACAGGAACTGGGCGAACTTGCGGATGTTGTCGAACACCCGCCGACCCTCCGCGATCGCCCCCTCCAAGGTTCCGATGTCGTCGTCGGTCAACACCACGTCGGCCGCCTGCCGGGCCATGTCGGTTCCGCTGCCCATCGCGATGCCGATGTCGGCCTGTGCCAGCGACGGAGCGTCGTTCACACCGTCGCCGGTCATGGCGACGACCTCGCCCACCTCCTGCAGCGCGACCACCAGATCGAGCTTCTGCTCCGGCGTGACGCGTGCGAACACATCGGTGGACTCCGCCGATTCTCCGAGCGTCGACGTACCGGACGACTCGATCTCGGAGCCGGTCAGGGGCGCGTCGGAGTCGATCCCCAGCCGCCGCGCCACAGCGACTGCGGTGTCGGGGCGATCACCGGTGATCATCTTCACGTCCACTCCCGCCCCCGTCACCACATCGACCGCATGGATGGCGGACTCCCGCGGCGGGTCCTGCAATCCGACGAGGCCGAGCAGTTCCAACCGGTCCAAGCTGTCCTCGATCGGAGCGGTCGCACGCGCCACGGCCAAGACGCGCAGGCCGCGACCGGCGAGTTCGTTCGAGGAGGCGTCGAGGTCACCGATGTCGGACGCCGCCTCGAGCAGACGTTCGGGAGCACCTTTCACGTACACGACGTCGTGCGACTGCACCGCCATGAACATGCGCTCCGAGGTGAACGGCAGCTCGTGCTGACGTGGATGCTGCTCGCGCAGACGCTGCCAGTCGATGCCACGCTCGGTCGCGCCGTCGAGCAGCGCGACCTCGGTCGGATCTCCCACCACCGACTCACGATCGGTCGCGTCGGCGTCGTTGCAGATGCACAGCGCGATCCAGAACTGATCGTCAGGGAGCGCCGACGAGTCCGAGGTATCGGCCGGCGCCGCCTGATCGCGTCGGACGACCTCGACGACGCGCATCTTGTTCTCGGTGAGCGTTCCGGTCTTGTCGGTGCACAGCACCGTGGTCGAGCCGAGCGTCTCGACCGCAGCGGGCGTCCGCACGAGCGCGTTGCGCTCCGCCATCCGCCGCATCCCGATCGCGAGGGTGAGCGTCGCGACGGCCGGGAGACCTTCCGGCACCACGGCGATCCCCAGGGCGATCGCAACCTCCGTGGTCTCGCGCAGGTCGTCTCCACGCACGAACCCCAGCAACACCAGACCAACCGTGCCGACCGCGATCACGCCGATCAGTCGGCTCGCCAACCTGTTCAACGCAGACTGGACCGGCGGCTCGTGTTGCTCCGCCGATCGCGTCAGCTCCGCGACGCGTCCGATCTCGGTCCCGTCACCGGTGGCGACGACCACACCGCGTCCGCGTCCGGCGACCACCATCGTCGACGTGAACGCCATGCAGGTTCGCTGCGCCAACGGGGTGTCGACATCGACCTCCGTGGTGTCCTTCATCACCGGTTCGCTCTCGCCCGTGAGCGACGACTCGTCGATGCGGAGGTCCTCGGCTTCGAGCAGGCGCAGGTCGGCCGCGACACGATCGCCCTCGTCGAGGATCACGATGTCGCCGGGAACGAGATCGGTGGCGTCGATCTCCCGCCGCTCACGCTCGCGCAGGACCTCCGCGGTCGGCTCGAGGAGTTCGGACAGTGCCTCCATCGATCGTTGTGCGCGCAGCCGCGTGAGGAAACCGACCACGATGTTCACGGCGAGCGCGACGAGCACCGCTCCTGCTTCCACCCACTCCCCGATCCCCGCACCGGCAACGGCGGCGAGGACCAGGACGAGCGAGACCGAGGTGAAGGTCTCGTGCGCGAGCAGTGCGAGCGGCCCGTCGGCCTGTTCGTCGGTCAGCGTGTTCGCACCGTGACGTTCGCGTCGCCGTCCGGCGTCGTCGCGTCCGAGCCCACTCGCGCCGTCGACCTCGAACCGGTCGAGAGCCGCGTCGATCGACAGGATCGACGGGTCGGGGCCGCGCTCGGCCCGGTCCGAGTTCTCGGCCACGTCGCTGCGCGTCAGCCGGCCAGCTTCGCGGTGATGTCGACGAATCGGCGTCCGTAGCCGCGAGCGATCTGACGCTCGTCGTCGGACAGCTCCGTTTTGGATCCGTCACTCGGCGTGAGGTGGGTCGGGCCGTACGGTCCGCCGCCGGTACGAGTCGAACCGATCTCGTCGAGGGTGTAGCCGAGCGGCACGATCACCATGGCGTGATGCATCGCGAACGTCGACATCGTGAGGATCGTCGACTCGTGGCCGCCGTGAACGGTGGATGCGCCCGTGAAGAAGCCGGCCGGTGTACCGGCGAGTGCACCGCTCTGCCACAGGGGCCCCGTCTGGTCGAGGAATTGCGAGAGCTGCGCGGCGCGGTTCCCGAATCGGGTCGGTGAACCGAAGATCACGCCGTCGAAGTCGGCGAGTTCCTCCACGTCGGCGAGCGGGACGTCGGACTGTGCGTCGGCCGCGGCACGCGCGTTCTCGTCCATCGCGTCGTCGGGCATCAACTCCTCGACGCGGCGGAGACTGGCCTCACCGTTCGCTCCGGTGATGCCTTCCGCGATCTCGCGCGCCAGCGCATGAGTCGACCCGTAGGTGGAGTAGTAGATGATGCCGATGTTCATGGAGAGTCCTTTCGGTTGGTCGTAGCGGGAGGGTTGCCAGAGTCAGGTCTTGGTCGGGTCGTGGCCCCAGTTCATGAGTGAGTAGCGCCATCTGGTCTCGGCGATGTCGCCGTCGGGTCGCTGTGCGAGGTGGCGATGCACGTAGCCGACGACCTTCTGCATGTGGTCGTGGTCGTCGTCGGTCAATTCGTCGACGTTCGTGCGCTTGATCTCGACGATGCGTCGGCCGGACGCGTGACCCGTGCTCTCGGACTCGTCGCTGTCACCGACGGATTTCGACTCGTCGGTGGCCAGCCACTCCTCGAGTTCGGCAGGCTCCATGTTGACGGCGTCGCGAAACGCCGTACGGATCTCGACCTGATCGTCCATACCGGACGCCATACCCATTCACCCCGGCAGCGACACGTCGAGGGCCAGTCACCCCAACGGGCGGGGTCGACGGCGCGCATCGCGTCGACCTCATGCACGTCGGGGAAACTGACGAGATCCCGCCGTTTGCGCTGTACTTCTGGCTGAACCTGCAACCAGAAGTACAACACAAACGGGAGTGTCCCGCTCCGTCCCGCTCTGCCCGACACGGAGAACGAATCCATGTGCCCGCGGCGGGGTACCGCTCAGTCGACAGCATGGAGAACTGCCCCCGAGGAGACCAACGATGAAGGCCGTCACCTGGCACGGACGACGAGACATCCGCGTGGACACCGTGGACGACCCACGGATCGAACACCCCACCGACGCGGTCATCCGGGTCACCACCACCGGATTGTGCGGATCGGACCTCCATCTGTACGAGGTGCTCACGATGTTCATGGAGCCCGGCGACATCCTCGGCCATGAACCGATGGGGATCGTCGAGGCGGTCGGCGCAGACGTGATGAACCTGAGTGTGGGCGATCGGGTGGTCGTACCGTTCAACATCTCGTGCGGACATTGCTTCATGTGCGAACGCGACCTCTACGCGCAGTGCGAGACGACGCAGGTCGTCGAACAGGACAAGGGCGCAGCCCTGTTCGGCTACACCAAACTGTACGGACAGGTACCGGGCGCACAGGCGGAGTACCTCCGTGTTCCTCACGCCGACTTCGGTCCGATCAGGATCGACTCGGACGTCGCCGATGAACGACTCGTCTACCTGTCCGACGTCGTGCCGACCGCATGGCAGGGTGTCGAGTTCGCCGACGTCGCGCCGGGCGACACCCTCGCCGTTCTCGGCCTCGGGCCGATCGGACAGATGGCATCACGCATCGCGCGGCATCGGAACATTCGGGTCATCGCGGTCGATCCGGTGCCTGAGCGCCGAGAGATGGCCGAACGCAACGGCATCGAGACGATCGACACCGACTCTCTCGACAACGTCGTCGGCGAGCTCCGCGATCGAACCGAGGGACGGGGTCCGGCCGGCGTGGTCGACGCGGTCGGAATGGAAGCTCACGGTGCCCCGGCCACCGCGCTTGCTCAGCGTGCGGTCGGACTTCTCCCCGACTCGCTGGCCGATCGGTTGACACGACGCGCCGGAATCGACCGACTCGCCGCGCTGACCACCGCCATCGAGGCCGTCCGACGCGGCGGGACCGTGTCGATCTCCGGCGTGTACGGCGGCGCGCTCGATCCGCTGCCGATGATGACGATGTTCGACAAGGGGATCACCCTCCGAATGGGCCAGGCGCACGTCAAGCGCTGGATCGACGACGCACTCCCGCTCGTGATCGACGACGACGATCCGTTGGGTACCGGAGACCTCGCCACCCACGTCGTCGGTCTCGAGCAGGCGCCGGACATGTACGAAGCGTTCCAACGCAAGGACGACGGTGCCATCAAGGTGCTCTTCCAGCCATGAGAGTGGTCGTGGTCGGCGGAACGGGCAACGTCGGCAGCCGCGTGATCCCGGCGCTCGCACGAGAGCACGCCATCGATGAAATCGTCGGGGTGTCTCGCCGGAAGCCTGACGTGGACATGGAGAAGGTGACCTGGTTCGAGGTCGACCTCGCGACATCGTCACTGGAGTCGACCATCGAGGGCGCAGACGTGGTCATCGATCTTGCCTGGAAGATCCAACCGTCTCGCGACGAATCCGCGCTCCGCCGCACCAACCTGGACGGAACGGCCCGACTCCTCGACGCCGTCAGGCACTGCCGGATCCCGTCATTCGTCTACGCCTCGTCGGTCGGCACCTACGCACCGGACCACGAAGGGCGCGCATCGTCGGACCCCGTGTGCCGCGACGAGAGCTGGTCGACCTCGGGGATCACGACGTCGGTGTACTCACGTCAGAAGGCCCGGGTCGAACGTCTGCTGGACGATGTCGAGCGATCTCACCCGCAGCTGCGGATCGTGCGGCTGCGCACGGCGCTCGTCTTCCAGGAGCACGCAGCGTCGGAGATCTCGCGCTACTTCCTCGGCCCGTTGCTCCCCACCAGGCTGCTCGGCCGTCGCCGCCTCCCTGTCGTTCCGGGTGGCGACCATCTCCGGCTGCAAGCCGTTCACGCTGCCGACGCCGCCGACGCATACGTCGCTGCGGCTCTCTCCGACGTGCACGGGGCGTACAACATCGCGGCCGAGGACATCGTGAGTTCCGCCGACCTCGCGGACGTGTTCGAGGCACGCCGACTCACGGTGCCACCTCGAGTGTTGCGTGTCGGAGCCGCCGTGTCGTACTCGCTGCGGCTCCAACCGACCTCACCCGGCTGGGTCGACCTGGCGCTGCAGGTCCCGATGATGGACACCGCCGCCGCTCGCCGCGACCTCGGATGGTCACCGTCGCACTCGGCGATCGACAGCCTCGGCGAGTTGCTCGACGGGTTCGCGATCGGCGCCGGAACCAACACGCCGCCACTCACGCCCGAACGAACCATGCTCCCGTTCCCACCATGACCCGACGGGCTCACCCTCGAGCGAGATCGGGCATCCCGGCGCTGCTCGACGCGTTTGGCCCCCAGTGACCGGGGGAATGGTGCCGCCATGAACGATTCCGTCGACTCCAGGACCGGCTCTCCGCTCTACGGTTTGACCCTGTCGAGTGAGGAACACCCGCCCGGCAAACTCGTCGAGATCGCGCGTGCGGCCGAGGACGCGGGCTTCGACTTCGTGTCGATCTCCGATCACTTCCATCCGTGGATCGGAGAACAGGGCCACAGCCCGTTCGTGTGGTCGGTGCTCGGGGCGATCTCCGAAGCGACCGATCACATCGAGGTCGGCGTCGGCGTGACCTGCCCGATCATGCGGATCCATCCTGCCGTTCTCGCCCAAGCAGTGGCCACCACTGCATGCTTGCTCGAAGGTCGGTTCACGTGGGGCGTCGGTTCGGGCGAGGCGTTGAACGAACACATCCTCGGTGATCGCTGGCCACCGGCGCCCGTGCGGATCGAGATGCTCGCCGAGTCGATCGACGTGATCCGCAAACTGCTGAGCGGTGACAGCATCACCCACTACGGCAAGCACTTCACCGTCGAGGACGCCCGCATCTTCGACGTTCCCGATCAGATGCCGCCCATCGTGGTGTCGGCGTTCGGGGAACGGGCAGCGGAACTCGCTGCCGAGGTCGGTGACGGTCTGTGGACCACCGGAACGGGCGACCTCATCGACGAGTTCCGTGCGAACGGGGGCTCCGGTCCTGTGTGGTCACAGTTGTCACTGTGCTGGGACCGCGACCGCGACACCGCGGTGGAGCGCGCCCACCGGGTCTGGCCGAACACGACGGTGCCTGGACAGTTGAGCCAGGACCTTCGCACGGTCGGCCACTTCGAACAGGCGGTCGAACCCGTGACGCGCGAGCAGATTGCCGACCAGGTTCTCTGCGGACCCGACCTCGGCCCGCTCGTCGAGAGCGCCCGTACGGCGCTCGACGCCGGTGTGAGTCATCTCTACTTCCATCAGATCGGAGACCCACTCGACGGCTTCATCGACGCATGGTTCGACGAGGTTCGTCCCGAGCTGCCTTGAGTCTCCAGGGCGGTTCGACCCGCTCGGGCGCCCATGGATCGGCCGCCGGGTGCTCATCGATCGCTGCTCGGTTCGTCCTCCCCGACGAACTGCACCATGGCATCAACTTCACCGAGGAAGCGCGCTCGCTGCGCCGGCGAGAGTCCCCGCAGCCGTCCGAGATCGAGTGTCATCGGCGCGTCGCGAGTGACGTCGCGAACGATGTCGATCAATGCTTGGACCACGTCGTCGTCTCCGGCCTCGCCGGACACGATCGTGACGACTCGACCATCTCGGTTCTCGGTTCGCACGCTCAACCCCACTGCGGCGTCTTTACCCACCTGCTGCGGCCCTCATTCTCGAACAGGTCGATTCGAGGTCGGCTCAGCGTTCGGGGGGTCGATGGTCACCGCCGAGCGCATCGGGATCCATCGTGGTTGCATCGGGTCCCGCCGGGCGGTCGGCGCCGTCGTAGAAACGCTCCGACCGAGTGTCGGTGACGTGTTCTTCGTGTTGCGAGGTCGTCTCGGGGTGTTGTCGATTCGCAAAGAACCAGCCGATGGCGGCGGTGGCCGCAAGCACTCCGAACACGATCGCGACGGTGGTCATGGGCAGACGTGTACCCGAGCAGCGGTTCGACCAATCCCGTTCGCAACGTGGAGTGCGACCCCACTCGAATCGAACCCGGCTGTTCGGGGACCTTCCTCCATCGCTGAGACGACTCTCGAAGGACCGGGATGACCGGTCGAACACCCCACTACACGGCTCTCTTTCCCATCGTCGTCATCATCGCGGTGCTGCCGATCGCCATGGCGTGACGCCGACGGTGCGAGAATCTCACGTGGCGTCGACATGCTGCTGGCGGTCCCAGAAACGAACGGATCGACAGCCCTCGATGAAGCCGGTCGCAGCGCTCCCGGTATTCAGCTCGTGGTACCCGTCGTCGAAGTCGGAAACGCCGGCCGCCTCGAACAGTGCGGTCGCCTCCGGCGTGTACGCCACGAATTTGCAGTGCGCGTGGGCGTCGGACACGAAATCCTTGGCCGTCGCATCGCCGGCGAGTCGCTCGGCCTGGTCGGCGGTGACAACAACGGCGACTGCGTCGAAGAGGACCGACGGACCGCCGTCGATCTTCTCCGCGATCTCGAGGACGTTTCCTGCGCTGTCTTCGACGCCGTGCTTCTTCGGAGCGACGAACGCGAGCGTCACTCCTTCCGTGGTCGCCGCGTCACCGAGGGCTTCCAGTACATCGGCGTCGGAACCCGGAGCGACCAGCACACCGATGCGGCGCCCGGCGAAGGACGTCAGTGGCGCGGCGAGGATCGACAGCGCGGGCGATGGTTCGAGGTCGGTCCGCGTCGGCCTGGCCGCATCGGATGCCTCGGGGAGGTCGAGACCCAGACCGTCGGCCACTTCACGCGCGAGCTCTTCGGAAACGTTGCGGAGGCCACCGATCATTCGTGTCTGGATGGCCATCGTGTCGACCTTCGAGAGCTCGAACACGAACGCATCGGCGAGGTGGGTCTGTTCCACCTCGGTCTGGCTGTCGAAGAACTGTCGAGCCTGGCTGTAGTGGTCGGCGAACGACTCCGGGCGGACACGACGTTTGTCGCCGGATTCGGCTGCGGGGAACGATCGGTATCCAGCCACGGGGTCCTCGCGCGGGCCGCCGTCGTCGCCCCAGGAGTTGGGTTCGTAGTTCGCTCGACCGAATTCGGGCACCTGCGTGGCCATGTGACCGTCCTGCTGGAAGTGCACGACGGGACACCGAGGAGCGTTGACGGGGATGTGCGTGAAGTTGGGAGATCCGAGCCGCTTCAACTGCGTGTCGAGATACGAGAAGTTTCTTCCCTGCAGTAGCGGATCGTTGGTGAAATCGATTCCGGGGACGACGTTCGCCGTGCAGAAGGCCACCTGCTCGGTTTCGGCGAAGAAGTTGTCCACGTTCTGGTTGAGCGTCATCGTTCCGACGATCCTCACCGGCACGTGTTCCTCGGGGATCAGTTTCGTCGAGTCGAGAACGTCGAAATCGAAGGAATCGGCGAAGTCGTCGTCGAAGAGTTGCACTCCCAGTTCCCACTGCGGATGGTCACCCGATTCGATCGCGTTCCAGAGGTCGCGTCGGTGGAAGTCGGGGTCGGCACCGTTGATCTTGACCGCCTCGTTCCACATCACCGACTGGAGTCCGGCAACCGGCTTCCAGTGGAACTTCACGTACGTCGACTCGTCGCGTTCGTTGACGAAACGGAACGTGTGCACCCCGAACCCCTCCATGAAACGGAACGACCGCGGGATGGCACGATCCGACATGATCCACATCAGCATGTGCGTGGATTCGGGCATCAACGACACGAAGTCCCAGAAGTTGTCGTGTGCCGTCTGCGCCTGGGGGAAACCGGTGTGCGGTTCGGGTTTCGCGGCATGGACCAGATCCGGGAACTTCATCGCATCCTGGATGAAGAACACCGGGATGTTGTTGGCGACCAAGTCCCAGTTGCCCTCATCGGTGTAGAACTTCGTCGCGAAGCCGCGCACGTCGCGGGCGAGGTCGAACGACCCTTTGTTCCCAGCGACCGTGGAGAACCGTACGAAGACCTCGGTGGTCTTGCCGGCCTCGCCGAACACGCCAGCTCTCGTCACGTCGAACATCGAGTCCGAGCATTCGAAAACGCCTTTCGCGCCGTACCCACGGGCGTGGACGACTCGTTCGGGAATCCGCTCGTGATCGAAGTGGAAGATCTTCTCGCGCATCACGAAGTCTTCGAGCAGCTGCGGTCCCCGCTCGCCGTCCGTCAACGTGTTCTGGTCGTCGGCGACGATGACACCCTGCTGAGTCGTGAGCGCAGCGCCGGTACCGGCGTCGGCGACTGTCTGATGGGTCTCGCTCGGCTGTGTTGAATCGGTGGTCATCAAAGCTCCTCGTCGGGTAGAGATCCGCACCGGTACCCGGATCTCGGGTTGTCATTCGTCGGTCCGGCAAGTCCCTCAGAATCTCTGTGGTCGGACCGGGCTACTGCCCTGGGCGCCGGGAGGCAGATCGGCCCGGTCGAGCGGTCGCCCCCCGATGTCGCACAGTGACGAGGTATGAGCCCGACGATTGTTGGGTATTTGCCTTGGCATGGCCGCCTCCGTCGAGCCCTGCCGTCGTCCGCGCCGGCCACTCAACGTCGTGGCCATCCGGGTCACGCCTGGCGGCGACGATGTGCCTGTCTCCTGAGGCCGACCTGATCGGCGGAGTGGTGATCAGCGCGATCGGGATCGACGTGCTGTTCCACGTCAGCGACCGGCGCGAGGTGCTCGGTCTCGCGACATTGCCGTTGCTGTTCGGCGCCCACCAACTCGTCGAGACCTTCGTGTGGTGGGGCCTGCAAGGTCACGTTCCCGGCGCGATCGGAGACGTGGCCATGTGGGCGTATCTACTCTTCGCATTCGTCGTGCTCCCCGTGTACGTTCCGCTCGCCGTCCGCGCGATCGAGCCGCCCGGCCCCCGACGACGCGTGATCGACGGCTTGACCGCTCTCGGAGCGGTCGTCTCGACCGTGCTGCTCGTGGCGATGTTGCGCGGACCGGTCGCCGCCGAGCTCCGTCCCTACCACCTGAGCTACAGCACCGCCCTCCCGGCCGGCGGGATCATCGTGGGCGCGTACGTCACCGCGACGTGTGGCTCGTTCCTCTTCTCCGGAAACAGATACCTGGTCATGTTCGGAGTCGTGAACATCGTGGCGGTGGCGTCGGTGGCGGCGCTGGTCGTCAGCGGATTCGCGTCGCTCTGGTGTGCCTGGGCCGCCGTCATGAGCGCCGCCTTCGCCCTCTACCTCCGACGGAGCGAACGCGGCCTCTCCGTCTCGAAGACCGCGACAGTCAGCAGCTGACATCCTTCCCACCCCGCGGGTGTTCCCGGCCGCGCCTCAGCCGGTCAGGAGGCGCGTTCGATCGCAGCGACGAGTTCGTCCTTCGTCATCGTCGACCGTCCCGGGATGTCGTGCGCCTGGGCACGTTCGTACAGTTCGTTGCGGGTGAGGTCGGCCAAAGGATCACCGGCCCCCGCCCTCGACGAACCCGTCCGCTCGCCACGAACACGTTCGACACTCGCCTCGAGCGCAGCCATCAGGTCGATCACGTCCGCAGAATCAGCGTCGCGGTCGTCGTCGACCACCATCTCGTCGCCCTCCGCCTTTCGTTCGATCAGCTCGACCACCTGCTGTCGATAGGTGTCGTCGTATGCCTCGGGATCCCAGTCGCTGGTCAGCGAATCGACCAACTGCGCGGCAGTGGCCAGTTCCCGGTCGTCGGGTTCGAGATCGTCGTCGAGCAGCTTGATCTCGTCGATCCCCTGCGGATCCCGGATCTCATCGGAGAAGAACATCGTCTGCAGCAACAGGATCCCCGATGCGGACCGAATCGCCGCGAGGTACTGCTTGGTGCGCATCACGAAGCGGGCGATCGCCACTCGATTCGCATCCTGCATCGCCGCTCGCAACAGTTCGTACGATTTCGCTGCGCCCTCGTCAGCGGGAGCGATGTAGTACGACTTCTGGAAGAAGATCGGATCGACATCGTCGAGCGCCACGAAGTCCTCGATCTCGATGCGCTCCTTCTGCCCGGGGTCGACGGCGTCCAACTCGTCGGGCTCGACGATGACGTGGCGGCCGTCGCCGAGGTCGTATCCCTTCACGATGTCGTCGTAGGCGACTTCCTCCCCGCTGTCCGCGGCGACGCGCTTGCGTTCGATCCGCTCGCCGGTGCCCGCCTCGAGTTGATGGAAGTGAACCGTCTTCGACTCGGTCGCCGTGAACAACTTGACCGGGATGCTCACCAGCCCGAAGCTGATCGCACCCGACCAGATCGGCCGCGGCATCGCTCAGTGCTCCCCGCCTCGAGGCACCGGACCGGACTCGCTCATGGCGCAATCGTAGAACCTGCCGCGGTTGCGTCCTCATCGGCCTCAGGCCACTGCGCCCGGCTGATCTACAGTCGCTGTTCCGTATGGATGCCGCGCCGAATGTCTTGTTCATCATCACCGATCAGCAACGCGCTGATCACCTCGGCTACGCCGGCAACCCGATCGTTCGGACGCCGAACCTCGACGCGCTCGCCGGGCGGAGCACCAACTTCACGAATGCCTACGTGAACAACCCGATCTGCATGCCGAACCGGTCCACGATCCTCACCGGTCGGATGCCGAGCATCCACGGCGCGATCTTCAACGACCGGTCGCTCGAGTGGGGAGCGAACACGTTCGTCCGCACGCTCCGGTCTGCCGGGTATCGCACCGGCCTGATCGGCAAGTCACACCTGCAACTCGGAATGGGCATCGAGAACATTCCGCCGGTCACGCGGGAGACAGCTGTCCGTGACGGGTTCGAACCCGGCGACTACGCCCACGAGGATCACCGCCGATACGTCGCCGGCCCGGTCGACGACCCCGACGACTTCTACGGCTTCGACACGGTCGCCTTCAGCCTCGACCACGGAGCACGCGTGTCGGGCCACCACTTGCAATGGGCTCTGGATCGTGGCGGAGACCTGGAGAACCTGTACGTCCCGTACTCACCCGAGGCGCCGGCGTTGCAGCGATCGGAACACTGGTGGCAGATCTACGAGCCGCCGTATCCGTCGGAGCTGCACTCGACCGAGTTCGTCACGCAACGCACGATCGAGTTCATCGAGTCCGCCCACGCCGACGGTGGGCCGTGGATGGCCTACGCCTCCTTCCCGGATCCGCACCATCCGATCACGCCGCCCGGCGAGTGGTTCGGCCGACACGACCCGGCCGACATGCCCGAGCCCCGCGCGTTCGACGACCCCCTCGACGGCGCACCGCCGCACATCCGTGCCACACGCGCCCGGCTGGAGTCCCTGATGTGGCCGCTTCCCTTCGGCGCATCGAGCCCGACCCTGGCTCAGGAATGCATGGCCGGCACCTACGGCATGATCGAGTTCATCGACGATGGGATCGGGCGGATCCTCGACGCGGTCGATCGCCTCGGCGCCACGGGCGACACGATCGTCGTGTTCACCACCGACCATGGTGACATGATGGGTGAGCACGGCCTGATGGTGAAGGGCAACCTCCACTATCAGGGGACCGTTCGTGCGCCGCTGCTGATCGCCCGGCCCGGCTCCGAGGGTGCGACCAGCGAGTCGCTCGCGGCGTCGATCGACATCTCCGAGACGATCCTGGAGCTCTGCGGACTCGACCAGTTCATCGGGATGCAGGGCCATTCGCTCGTGCCGATCCTCGACGATCCCGCTGTATCGGTGCGTGACGCCGTGCTGATCGAGGACGACATGCCGAGCCCGTTCGATCAGGTTCTCGGGGTTCCCGAGAAGATGCGCACGCTCGTCACCGCCGATGGTCGCTACACCCGCGACTCGAACGGATTCGAGGAGCTCTACGTGTTCGGTGACGACCCCGACGAAGTCGAGAATCGAGCGCCACACGACGAACCGCGCCGCTCGGAAATGCTCGGTCGACTGGTCGACCAGATGATGTCGGTCGGCGAGACCGGCCGCGGGATTCCCGCACCGCAGGCGCCAGGCTGACCCTCCGCCGAACCGGCCGAGAGTTGGGGGCAGGCGCCGGACGGGCGAGCATGGACTTCGTGGACAACTCGTTGCGCGCCGTGTCGGAGGTCTTGGCGACGACTCCGCACGTCATGTTCTGCGTGAAGGACCTCGACGGCGTCTACCTCGCGTCGAACCGAACCTTCGCGGAGCGCGCCGGCGGCACGTCGCCCGGCGACGTGATCGGACGTACCGCCCACGCTCTGTTCCCGAGGGAGCTCGCCGACAGCTACGCAGCGCAGGACGCCGAGATCCTCCGGACCGGCAAGCAGTTGTCCAACGAGTTGGAGTTCATCACCCGTCCGGACGCGTCGATCGGTTGGTACCTCACCTCGAAGTCGCGCGTCTGCGACGACGATGGAGCGCCGACCGGGATCGTGAGCATCTCGGTGGATCTGCGAACCCCCGCCGATGCGGCGGCTCCACACGCGGCATTGGCGCGCGCCGTCGAGTTCGCACGCGAGAACATCGGGCGCACGACGACCGTCGCGGAAATGGCCGATGTCGCCGACATGTCGACACGTCAGCTCGAGCGGTCGATGAGCCGCGTGCTCGGCCTCAGCCCGAAACAGCTCGTACTCCGGCTCCGACTCGAAGCGGCGTTGCACCAGCTCGAAGCGTCCGACGATTCGATCATCGACATCGCCCTCCGGTGTGGCTACTACGACCAGAGCGATTTCACGCGCCACTTCACGCGCGTCGTCGGCATGTCACCCGGAGCGTTCCGACGCTCGCCTGACCCATTCGGTGCCTGACACCCGATGGCACAGCTTCCCTTGACCGGTCAGGAAGGTTGGCGGCGCGTGGCTCGGGCTGCGGCGAGATGCATCGGTCGGTTCTCACCGTCGAGGCCGAAGGTGTCGACGGCTTCCTGAACGACCGACTCGTCAGCCGCTTCGACGGCGACCGACCGAATCGTCCGGTCGGGAAACGTGACATCGACGACCTCGATCTGAGCATCACCGAAATCGTACTTGCGGCGCTGCTTGATCGCCGGAACGTCGCAGGCACCGGACTTCTCGAGAATCTGTCGGAGTTGCGCTTCCGTCACCGTGGTGTCGTCGATGCTCGGTGAGGGGAGCCCGAGCTCATCACACAGTCGTTCGACCGCGTGGGCCTCGACCGGAAGTTCGGCCGACCACGCAGGGCTCCACCGTTCGAGCGCATCGACTCGCTCCACGAGATGTTTCACCTCGATCATCGACTCGCGCAGCTTGGCATTCACCTCTGCATTGGGACCGACGAGGTAGACATCGTGCTTCTCGCCGGGCGGGCCGCCGGATGGAAGCCGTTCGATTCGCTCCACAACAGCCGCCGGAGGATCCCACACACGGAACTCGACACGCGCCGCGTCCTCACCAGAAACGGGTGAAAACCCGTGAGTTCGCAGTCGAGTCGCGTCCGTCGCCATGTGGCGGGCATACCCAGCCCGTACGGAAACCATTCCCACCCGGTATCGGTCGGCGACCCGATCGGTGCCGACGACGCGGATGTCGGAATGAATCGTCGCCGTCCTGGGTAGTGCGGACTCCATGTCTGACGATGCCACGGACCGCCGCTCGCGGATCGCTGTCGAAGTGAATGGTCGTACGCGCCACGCGGACGTCGACGCCGGCGCGACCCTGCTCCACACCATCCGCGACGAGTTCGATCTCACCGGTGCCAAACCCGTCTGCGAGGTCGGAACCTGCGGAGCATGCACGGTGCTCCTCGACGACGTCGCCGTCTATTCGTGCCTCGTGCTCGGGGCCGAATGTGAGGGACGTCGGGTCGACACCGTCGAAGGATTGGCCGACGGATCCGAGCTCTCACCCCTGCAGACCTCGTTCGCCCAGTGCGACGCCCTCCAATGCGGCTACTGCACCCCGGGGCAGCTGATGAGCCTCGAGGGGCTGCGGCGCAACAATCCGGATCCGAGCGACGACGAGATCGAATCCGCCGTGCAGGGAAACCTGTGCCGCTGCGGCGCCTATCGCCACATTCTCGAGGCGGCCCACCGAGCGTTCGGGGACGAACGATGAGAGCGTCCGACCTCGACGACTGGACGACCGGCACGGCCCTCGACCTCGTGGGATCGTCGGTCGATCGCGTCGACGCCGTCGACAAGGTGACCGGGCGAGCGCGATACACCGCCGACGTCCAGCTTCCCGGTCAACTGACCGGAGTGATCGTCCGCAGTCCGATCCCGCATGGGCGCGTGGTATCGATCGACACGGCTTCCGCTCTCGGTGTCGAAGGCGTCGTCGATGTGTTGACCGCGGACGACATCGACGAGATCTCCTGGTACGAGGACGACGCTCCTCTACTTCCTGGAATCGTGCGATACGTCGGCGACGAGGTCGCCCTCGTCGTCGCCGAAACGAGGAGCGATGCCGAGCGTGGTGTCGGCGCACTGTCGGTCGAGTACGAACCGATGGAGTTCCTCACCCATCCCGACGATGTCGAACGACCGGGCGCCCCCGAGCTCCTCGGCAACGAGTCTGCCGACGAGGTCGAAGAGGACGGTCGCGGCGATGTCGACGAAGCGTTCGACGACGCCCACATCGTCGTGGAGGGAACGTTCCGGACCCCGGTCGCCATTCACAACTCGCTCGAACCTCACGGCGCCGTCGCCGACTGGGTGGGCGACTCGATCACGCTGTACACGTCCACGCAAGGTGTCAACGACGTCCGTGAGCAGATGGGCGAACGACTCGGCCTGAATCACAACCAGGTTCGGGTCGTCTCGGAGTTCGTGGGTGGAGGTTTCGGCGCCAAACAGGTGGCTTGGAAGCCCACGATGCTCGCCGCGCTCGCGTCGAAACGCACCGGACGTCCCGTGTGGGTGATGAACGACCGGAGCGGAGAGAACGTGGCAGCCGGGAAACGCAACGGAACCGAGCACACCGTGCGGATCGCCGCCGACCCCGACGGTCGATTGCTGGCGATCGACGCCGACGTGCGCGCCGACCGGGGCGCCTACGCGGTGAAGGGCGAAGCGAGCGCGGTCAGCGGGCCGTACCTCCACCTCTACCAGTGCGCCCGCGTCCGCACGCGGGTCCGGAGGGTGCGGACCAACACCGGTCCCGCTGTCGCGTTCCGCGCTCCGGGCTACGTCGAGTCGACGTTCGTCCTCGAATCGCTGATGGACGAGCTCGCGGGCGAGCTGGACATCGACCCCATCGAACTGCGCAGGCGGAACCACTCGAGCAGGAACCAGCAGGAAGATCTCGAGTGGTCGCAGCCCGAGGGACTGCTGCGTTCCTACGAGCGGGTCGCCGAAGTCGCTCGGTGGGACGAAACCGACGACCGCGACGAGACTGACGGCGAAGACGAGCACGATGGCCTCCTCCACGGCCGCGGATTCGCGGCTCACGACTGGCTCGCTGCATCGGCGATGCCACCCGGACACGCCGGCGTCGAGTTCAACTTCGACGGATCCGTGCACGTGTCCACGTCAGCGCAGGACATCGGCACCGGTACCCGCACCGTGCTGGCGCAGGTCGTCGCGGACGAACTCGGCGTCGACATCTCATCGGTCCGTCTCTCGCTCGGCGACACGTCGACCGGCCCACCCGCGCCGACCAGCGCCGGCAGCACGACGGTCCCCACGATGGCTCCCGCCGTGCGCGCCGCTGCGGCGGCAGCGGTCGACGACCTCTTGGACGCGGCGGCCGAACACCACGGGGTCGAGCGCAGTTCACTCAGCTTCGACGGCACCCATGTCAAGTCCAGTGCCGCCGCGTTCGAGGACCAGCCGCTCGGCGATCTCCTGTCCGACCTCTCCCCTCGCGTGGTCCACGGTTGGGGCGGGCGCGAGACGATCGCGGAGGACGTCAGCCCACGCGCACAGGGGTCCGCGGTTGCCGAGGTCTCGGTCGACCCGCTCACCGGTGAGGTCCGGGTGACGTCGATCACCGTTGCTCCCGACTGTGGGCGCATCCTCAACCGGCGGCTCGCCGACAGCCAGGTGATCGGTGGCGTGACCCAGGGCATCGGGTTCGCCCTCACCGAGGAGCAGGTCGTCGACCATCGGCTCGGCGTGGTGGTCAACCCGGACCTGAACGAGTATCTGCTGCCCACGGTGTCCGACACCTGCACGATCCGTCACGCGGCGCTCGACATCCCCGACCTGCGCGCGAACCCGCTGGGAACGAAGGGGATCGGAGAGCTGCCGCTGATCGCCGTGCCCGCTGCGATCGCCAACGCCGTTCGAGATGCGACCGGGATCCGACTCCACGAACTACCGATCACACGACGACGACTGCTCGAGGCAATCGCCTCGAGCGAAGCGCTCGATCACGAGTCAGGAGATCACCGATGACCCTCTCCCCCGTCACCAGTGGATACACGCGATGGGATCAGTCCGACCGCCGGCTCGTCTCGAGCGATGAGACCGAATGGTTTGCCGGCGGCACCGATCTCATCCCGCTCGCCAGGTCCGGCGTGCTCGACCTCGACAGTGTGGTCGACATCAAGTCCAGCCATCTCGAACGAACCGTGCAACGGATCGACGACCGATGGCGGATCGGTGCGCTCGCGACGCTCTCCGACCTCGCCGAGCACGAGGAACTGACCGCGACGGTCCCCGCGATCGCCCAGGCCGTCTCCCAGAGTGCCACCCTGCAGATCCGTCACCGCGCGACCGTGGCGGGCAACCTCCTGCAACGTCCGCGCTGTTCGTACTTCCGGGATCCGTCGATCAGTTGTTGGATGAAGGGCGGGTCCGACTGCCCGGCACGTGATGGCCGCAACGAGCACCACGCACTCATCGACGAGCCGTGCGTCGCCACGCAGCCCTCGGACCTGGCGTCGGTGCTCGTGGCGCTCGACGCCGACGTGAACATCGACGGCCATGACGGCAGCGAACGCACCGTCCCTGTCGCCGAACTCCTTCAGCGGCCGGTCGCCGACCGGCGGAGCTTGCACACTCTCGAATCAGGCGACGTGATCACATCGCTCGAATTCACCGATCCGGGAACCTCACGAAGCACCTACCTCAAGGCGATGAACCGCGCAGTCTGGCAGTTCGCCCTCGTCGGGGTCGCGGCGATCGTCGACATCGATGATCGGCACACGGTGGTCTCGGCGAGCCTCGTCGCATCCGGCGTCGACTCGGTCCCGCGTCGCCTCACCACGAGTTCCGAGACGTTGACCGGCCGAGAACTCACGGCCAGTTCGATCGCGTCGGCGGCCGATGCGGCAGCTGACGGATTGACCGAACTCTCGGAGAACGGCTACAAGACCGCGCTCCTCCGCGGCCTGGTGCAACGTTCACTCGAGCCGATGCGCGGCGGCTGAGCGAGTCAGCTCTGCGCGGCGGCGATGAGCTGCTGGCAGGCCTTCTCGCATTCACGGCACGCCTCGGCGCACTGCTGGCAGCAGAGGTCGTCGTGCTGGCTGCACTCGTCGGCGCACTGTGCGCAGAGCGCCGCGCACGCAAGCACCACCTTCTGCCAAGCGTCGCCGCGTGGCGCGGGTCGCGCGAGCATCTTCGCCGTCACGGTGCACAGGTCGGCGCAATCGGTGCAGGTCCGGATACAGGTGACCATCGCGTTGGCGTCTCGGCCGAGGTCGGAGTCTGCGCACGCAGAGCATGCGAGTGCACATTCCATCGCGGCCTGGGCGGCGCGGTTGAGTTCGGCGAGGTCGAACGTGGTCTTGTCGGGATGGTCGGCGAGGATGTCAGCGAGGCCCATGATGGGATCCTTTCGGTCGTCGTTCGTTCGGGACGGTTGCGTCTGCAGCCGCGGTCGGGACCTACCCGATTCCTCGGCGCACAAACCGTGGGGACGGCCTGAACGCGCTTGGTCGGTCGGGGTTCGCGCAGCCGACCCTGCCCCGGCCGGTGCCTGCGCGCACAACGTCGCCGCCGGTGTCCGATCGAATGAATCCCCCTCAGGGCCGGGTACTCGAGGAGCGAACTTCATTTCCGAGACAACCGAGAGGCAGCCGATGAAGATCGCCATGATCGCACCCCTGTACGAGACCGTTCCGCCGTCGGGGTACGGCGGAACCGAGCGCGTCATCGCCGCGCTGAGCAACGAGCTCGTCGCCCGCGGCCACGACGTCACCCTGTTCGCTGCGGCCGGATCCGAATCGGCGGCGCGGCTCGAGCCGATGGTCCCGGCAGCACTCCGAAGTTCCATGCATCGCACCGCGCTGATCGAGATCGCCCCACACCTGCACCTCCAGATGCTCGCCGAAGTGTTCCGGCGGGCCCACGAATTCGACATCGTGCACTCCCATTGCGATCTGTGGACGTTGCCGTTCGTGCGCACCACGAACACCCCGACGGTCATCACTCTGCACGGACGACTCGACCTCGACACGGTGCAGCGCGTCTACCCGCTGTATCCCGAGACGCCTCTCGTGTCGATCAGCAACTCGCAGCGAGCACCGCTCGATCACTTTCCACTCCGATGGATGAGCACCTGCTACAACGGCCTCGACCTGGACGCGTACTTCGATGCGCCGACACGACGCGGTGACTACCTGGCGTTCGTCGGCCGGCTGACACCGGAGAAGCGCCCCGACTGGGCGATCGAGGTCGCTGAACGAAGCGGGCTTCCACTCCGCGTCGCAGCGAAGATCGACCCCCTCGACGCCGAATACTTCCACGATGTCATCGAGCCGCTCTTCGCGTCTCACCACGTCGACTTCGTCGGCGAGATCGGAGAAGCGGACAAGCCCGAGTTCTACGCCGGGGCGCGAGCGCTGCTCTTCCCGATCGACTGGCCCGAGCCATTCGGACTCGTCATGATCGAGGCACTCGCTGCGGGCACACCGGTGATCGCACTCGACCGTGGATCGGTCCCGGAGGTCGTGATCGATCGGAGATCGGGAGCGATCTGCGCATCGGTCGACGAGATGGTCGAGGCGGTCGGATGGATCGATCAGCTGGGCGCAGACGCCTGTCGCGACCAGGCCGGTCGGTTCACCTCCGAAGCAATGGCGGATCAGTACATCGCGGTGTATCGGCGGGTGATCGATTCGGCGCGACGTCAGCTCGTCGGCAGTGATTCGTCGAGGAGTGACCGGTGATCGGGCTCCGACTCGGATGGCGCCGAGGCGCCGTCGCGGACCGGATGCTCCACGATGAACCCTCCGCACCGCTCGACGGCGGACCCACACGACCGACATCGCCACCGCGCTCCGGTCACCGGCTCGAGTACCCCGGCGCACGTCGGGCAGTGCGCATCGAAAATCGTGGACATCCTCTTCCCCTTCTCCGTCGTTCGATGTCCCTGTACCCCACATCCGCCCGGTCGATCCGCCATCTCGGTCCGACCCGAAACCGACCTCCGCTCGCCGGAATTCTCGATACTGGTGAACATGGACTCCCCGTTCAACACCGAACGACGACGTGGTGACGATCCGGGTCGAACCGGACCCTCCCACGCGATCACCGACCACCTCATCACGATGGTCAACGGCCGGACCTTCACCGTTGCCACCGACCACGGCGAGCTCGTCGGTGCCGCCACCGGCACCATCTTCGAAGACCTCCGGCTGCTCTCGCACCTGACGATCCGAATCGCGCCGGGCGGAGAGCGAGAACGACTCGCCATCCACACTCCGACCCCGTTCCACACCGTTGTCGTCACCCGCCCGACGAGTGGAGGCGAACACGAACTCTTCGTCCATCGGCAATGGATCGGGCGGGGCGTCCGACACGACATCGAGGTGCACAACACTCACTCGAGCGACGTCATCAGCCGGTCCGTCACCATCGCGGTCGATACCGACTTCGCCCATCTGTTCGACGTGAAGAGCGCCGCCGACGGCTCGCCTGTACCAGGCGCTCAGTCGATACTGACGTGGTCCGGAGATGCCGGTGAACTCCACCATTCCGATGACTCGGCCAAGCGAGTGGCGATCCATGCAACATCGGCCCCCGACGTCATCGACGTCGAGCACAAGAAACTCACGTGGGACGTCACCGTGCCGCCGCGGGCATCGACCACGCTGTCGTTGACGTTCGAGCCCGTGTGGGATCACGCCGCGGCCGGACTGCTCTATCCCCTCGGCACGCGCCCACCCGACGCCAGTCCGGCTCACCGACTCAGCAACTGGGAGCGCGACGCGCCGCATCTGATCACCGACGACACGCGGCTCGCGGTCGCGTTCGACCGCTGCCTGGCCGACCTCGCCTCGCTCCGAATCTTCGACCCTGCCCATCCGAACGATGTCGTCGTCGCCGCGGGAGCGCCGTGGTTCATGACGCTGTTCGGCCGCGACTCGCTGATCACGTCCTACATGGTTCTTCCGTGGCTGCCCGAACTCGCACTCGGCGTGCTCCACGCACTCGCGGACCTCCAAGGGACGGAGGTCCGTCCGGAGTCGGAGGAGGAGCCGGGCAAGATCATCCACGAACTTCGTCGGCACAGCGGACACCAGGCGTTCGCGGACCGGGATCGCTACTACGGCACGGTCGACGCCACCCCCCTGTTCGTCATGGTCGCCGAGGAGGCTCACCGGTGGGGTCACCTCGCGCACGACGAACTGCGGAGACTGTGGCCGTCGATCCGGTCGGCACTCGGATGGATCACGGGACGCCTCGAGTCCGATCCCCATGGCCTTCTCTCGTACCGTCGCAGCACGCCCTCCGGCCTCGCCAACCAGGGATGGAAGGACTCGTGGGATGGCGTCAACTTCGCCGACGGGAGCCTTCCCGACGGTCCGATCGCGCTCGTCGAAGCACAGGGGTACGCCTACGCAGCGTTGCGTGCCGGCGCGCACCTCGCGACTCAGATCGCCGAACCCGGACTCGACGCCACCGATCTCGTCACGCAGGCGGCAACACTGCAGGAACGGTTCGAGGACGCGTTCTGGATGCCCGAAGCGGACAGCTACGCAGTCGGGGTCACATCGGATCGCAGGCGTATCGACAGCGTCACGACCAATCCTGGACACGCCATCTGGTCCGGGATCTGTGACGTTGATCGCGCCGATCGCTACCTGGATCGCATCATCGACGACGACCTGTGGACCGGCTGGGGACTGCGCACCCTGTCGCCCACGGGACGTGCGTACAACCCCCTCAGCTATCACAACGGATCCGTCTGGCCGCACGACACCGCGATCGTGACGGCGGGCGCACAACGCCTTGGCCGCTCCGACGTCGTCGAGCAGCTCATCGACGGCGCACTCGACTGCGCCGAACGATTCGACGGCCGACCACCGGAACTGTTCGCCGGGGTCGATCGATCACTGCTCGACACGCCGGTGTCATACCCGGCCAGTTGCTCGCCGCAGGCCTGGTCGTCGGCATCCATCCTCCTGCACATTCGATCTGCGCTCGGTCTCCGCCCGCCAGAACCGCTCGGCACCACACCTCGCGCCGATGCCTCCGTTGCTCAGCGACGAACCGTCGACTCGATGAGCGGGCTCCGCGTCGGAGAGATTCGATACCGCCTCGACAGCGATCCGACCACCGGAAGGGTGACGATCGCTCGCGAGGCAGATGATCGGCCACCGCGGCCGTTTGGACGCTGACGGTTCGGGTACTCGCACGGGACTCCGGCTCGATCCGACAAGGTGGTTCTCGTGATGAACTCACGCCGACAACACGACGACGAAGCCAGCGACGTCGCCGACCTCGAACGCGTCACGAGCGACGACGGCGACGTCGCCGTCGCAGTGTTCGCTCCGGCACTCCTCCTGACGATCGAGATCCATCGCAACTCCGATGACCGCACCGACGTCCATCTCCACGCGGGCGGACAGGGATATTGGGTGTCGAGGATGATCCAGGCCCTGGGCGTGCGCGCCATCCCGTGCGGCGCGGTCGGAGGCGAACCGGGCGAGGCACTTCGAGCGATCATCGCCGCCGACGGGCTGGAGGCCCGGCTGACCCCGATGTCCACACCGAACGCCGTGATCATCGACGATCGCCGGGACGGCGAACCCCGTTCCCTCGCGAGGACCGACATCCAGAGCCTCGGCCGCCACGACGTCGACGAGCTCTACAGCTCGATCGTCGGGGCCGCGATGCGGGCCGGCGTGTGCGTCCTGACCGGAACGCAACTCGCACCCATGTTCGACACCGACACGTTTCGCCGATTGGTCACGGATCTGAAGCACAACGACATCACCGTCGTCGCCGACCTGTGCGGCGAGCCCCTGCGAGCAGCGCTGGCCGGAGGGGTCGACGTCTTGAAGCTCAGCCACGAGGAGTTCATCGCGGACGGATGGGCATCGTCGAGCGGGGTGGACGCCATCACCTCGGGCATCGAGCGTCTCCGGGGTGCCGGGGCCGCCGCCGTCGTCGTCTCGCGATCCGACCGCTCGACGGTCGTGGGTTTCGAGGACGAACTGGTCGAGGTGAAGGCCCCGTCGCTCGAGGTCCTCGACGGGCGCGGAGGTGGTGACTCCATGACCGCCGCGCTCGCCGTCGCGGCCGCACACGGAATGGCCTTCACGGCCGGACTCCGCCTGGCCGCCGCCGCGGGTGCGCTCAACGTGTCCCGGCACGGGCTCGGTACGGGCCGGCGCGATTCGATCGAGGAGATCGCCGAGCACGTCGAGATCCGTCCCGTCAAGCGACGAGGAGCATCGAGCCCGGCCCCGCTCGGCGACCGCGCGAACCTGCTCGACGAGACGAAGCAGGAGCTCTACGAGCGGGCTCGGGAACTCGAGATCCCGCAACGATCGAAGATGACGCGCGACGAGCTGATCAGCGCCATCGACGACGCGATCATCGGTCGGTGAGCCGTT
Source organism: Ilumatobacter nonamiensis YM16-303 (assembly GCF_000350145.1). Classification (GTDB taxonomy): domain Bacteria; phylum Actinomycetota; class Acidimicrobiia; order Acidimicrobiales; family Ilumatobacteraceae; genus Ilumatobacter_A; species Ilumatobacter_A nonamiensis. The sequence continues at coordinate 28,429 of NZ_BAOL01000167.1, forward strand.
CGGGGGGTCGCGGAGTTGTTCGTCGTTCACCTCGTCGTCGGCGGCGATGTCCGAGCCGGCCCGACGTTCGATCATTCGTCGTCGCGGGCGAGTTCCGGGTTGCGGAACTCGTCGATGACGTTGATGACGACCGACACGACGGGAACGGCGAGCAACGCGCCCACGATCCCGAACAGGGCGGTACCCGCCGCGATGCTCAGCAGGATCACCAGCGGATGCAGTTGCAGGCTCTTGCCGTAGATGAACGGCGCGAGCAGATCGTTGTCGAGCTGCTGCACGACGAGGGCCACGACGGCAACGATCGCTGCGGCGGTCGGACCCGCTGTGACCAGCGTGACCATCACCGCGATCAGGCCCGACACGATCGCACCGGCGATGGGGACGAACGCGCCGAGCATCGTCACCACCACGACCGCGGCGACGAGGTCGCCGCCGGCGAGCCACACCGCCGCACCGATGATGATCGCCTCCACCACCCCGAGCAGGGCGACACCGCGGAGGTAGCCGCCGAGCGTGGACCAAGCCCGCCGTCCGAGCGCGTGCAGTTCGGCTCGACGGTCCTCACGCACCGTCCGCAGTCCGAGTCGGACGATCGTTCGATCATCCTTCAAGAAGAAGAACGTCACGATCAGGGCGAGCAGGAGTCCGGCGACGAACTCGACGGCCAGAACCGCCGACGACGCGATCGTCCCGCCCGACGACTGGACGACGTCCGAGAGTCGAGAACCCGCCTGCTCGCGCAGTTCGGCAAGTCGCTCCCGGTCGATGTCGAACGGGCTGTCCTCGACGAGCCAGTTCTGGACGTCGTCGATTCCGGACGACACCGTCGATCCGAGATCCTCGAACTCGGAGGCGATGCTCGCCCCGACCGCTCCGACGAGAAGCGCCACGGTGGCGATGAACAGGAGCATCGTCGCCCCCGCGGCGAGAGCGCGCGGCAGACCTCTGCTCACCATCCAGTCGGTCGGGACGGACAGCGCGCGGGTCAAGAGCAGCGCGACGACGACCGGGATCACGACGACCAGCAGTTGTCCCAGCAACCAGACGAGAGCGAAGACTGCAGCCGCGATGATCAAGATCCGCCAGGAGTAGGCCGCCGCCCGGTCGACGCGCCGATCGACCGTTGGTGCGGTCACTGCGCGTTCCGACGACATGGCATCCGAGGTACCCATCGCCCCGCCGCTGAAACCGTGCCGATCGTGATCGACGGATGAATCGCCGGAGGATGGGTAATCCCTCGTCGCGCAACTCGCCGACGTCAGGAGCCTCACATGAACCCGTTGCACCGCCTCACGACCCGGATCGAAGCTGCGGATCGCTTGGACGCGGTCGCAGCGAAGATTCGCGACATCGCGTCGCCGCTCGGGCGGCCGTCGTCACTCCGGGACAAACTCACCGGCCGATGGTTGGGGCACAGCGTTCATCCGATGCTCGTGGCCGCACCGATCGGCGCGTGGATCGGCGCGGCAGCTCTCGATGTCACCGGGGCGTCGGGGACCGCCGCGCGCCGTCTCATCGGTGTCGGCACCCTCGCGGCGATTCCCACGGCCGCGACAGGCGCCGCGGACTGGTTCGACACGTCCGGCGCCGAACAGCGGGTCGGACTCGCCCACGCCGCGCTCAACGACGTTGCGGTCACCCTTTTCGCCGCGTCGTGGTGGTCGCGCCGCCACGGACGATCGGTGCGGGCGATCGCGCTGTCCGGGGCGGGGCTCGCGGCGGTCGGAGTCGCCGGATACCTCGGTGGCCATCTCGCATACGTGCGCGGGGTCGCCGTGAACACCACAGCGTTCCAGTCGGGCCCGGAGGGCTGGACTCGGCTGATCGAACGAGACGAACTGACGACGGGCGTTCCGGTCGGCGCGACTCTCGATGGACTGGAGTTCGTCGTCGTCGATCGAACCGATCGTGTGGACGTGCTCGAGGACCGTTGTACCCATCGGGGCGCTCCGCTGTCCGACGGTGTCGTCACCGGCGACTGCATCGAGTGTCCGTGGCACGGCAGTCGCTTCGACACCGCGACCGGAATGGTCGAGGCCGGCCCCGCCTCAGTGCCCCAGCCTGTGTACCGGACGCGGGTCGTCGACGGGTGGGTCGAGATCCGCCGCACCGAGGTCGGAGGACTCCGCCGCAACCCGATCGGCGCGGCCCACGACACCGGGTGACCGCGTCACGGGCGATCCCGTGATCCCTCGAGACCGTCCGCCAACAGCTTGGCCAGTGCGCTCTCGGAACGGTCGAGCCACTTCGAGCGACGCGATGCGCCCCACGCATCGTCGATCGTGTCCTGGTCGGCCTCCAGGACAGCGGGGTGGATGTAGGAGCTTCGGGCAACGGCGCGCGTGTTGCCCAGTTGCTTGGCCGCTTCGTCGATCGCGTCGAGGTCTCGTGCGCCCTCAGCTCGCGACTCGACGACGACGCTCGATGCACCCCATGTCCGGAAGTCCTTCGCGGTGAACGCCGAACCGGCGTGCTCGACGATGAAGTCGTTCACGTCGGAAGCGGTTGCCCGTCGACGCTCGCCGTTCGGCCCATCGTCGAACCAGAACAGTTCATCGTCGGCGTCTGCCGCGAGTTCGGTCAGCACCTCGACGAGATCCTCGTCCTCGATCAGGATGGTCCGCTCCTGCCCGCTCTTCGCGCGGTAGTCGAGGGTCATCACGTCGTCGTCGATGACGTGTTCGACGGTGAGCGTCGTGGCGCCGTAGTGGCCGTTCGCTGCCGAACCATCGTTCCCCACGCGCAGCAGGCACCGGTCGATGAGCGCCACGGCCGCCGCGATCGCATGGTTTCGGCTCCCCACCGGTTCGGCCAAGGCCTGTTGCGTCGCCTTGCGGATCACGACGATCGCACGCGCGAAATAGCTCAGTCGGGCGAACTTGCGATCATCGCAGTACGCACGAAAGTCGTCGTGATAGCGGTACTGCTTCCGGCCGGCATCGTCGATCCCCGAAGCCTGCAGGTATCCGGACGGGTCCGGTGAAATCCACACGTCGGTCCACGCAGGCGGAACGGCAAGTGCCTCGATGCGTTCGCGTTCCGCGTCGCCGACCGGTTCGCCGAACGCGTCGTGGTAGCTGAAGCCGGTCCCCCGGCGTCGACGTCCGATCCCCGGCTCGTCGTCGCCGACGTGTACCAGACCCGCCTCGGGCGCAAGAACGGCCGGATCGCTCTCGAGCAGTTCGGGCGGAACGCGCACGACCATGCTGATGTGTACCCCTTCACAGCGTGTCCAATCCACCTGTGCAGCGCCGTGCCCGCGCACTCGACGTTCGCCGCAGAGCGGAGCCGGGTAGAACCGGAGGATGAAGTGGATGTCGACCGGCGACTATGACGTCGCCCGGCTCGTGCTCCAGCGTGGAGTGGCGCTCGCCTATCTCCTCGCCTTCATCAACATGCGCAACCAGTTCCGACCGCTCCTGGGTGAACACGGGCTGATGCCGGTCCCGACGTTCCTCGAACGGGTCGACTTCGCACGCGCGCCGAGCCTGTTCCAGTGGCGGTACTCCGATCCGATGGCCTCGGGTGTCGCGTGGGCAGGCGTCGTGCTCGCGGCGCTCGCGTTGTTCGGAGGTTTCGACCTCGTCCCGGTCTGGCTGGCGCTCGTCGGCTGGATCGTGCTGTGGGTGCTGTACCTGTCGGTCGTCAACGTCGGCCAGACGTTCTACGGGTTCGGTTGGGAGTCGCTGCTGTTGGAAGCCGGGCTGTGCGTCGCGTTCCTCGGCAACGCGCAGGTCGCCACCCCCGTCGCCACCCTGTTCGTGTTGCGCTGGTTGCTGTTCCGGGTCGAGTTCGGTGCGGGGATGATCAAGATGCGCGGCGATCCGTGCTGGCGTGACCTCACGTGTCTCGACTACCACCACGAGACCCAGCCGATGCCGAGCCCCACGTCGCGTTTCTTTCATCTCCTCCCGACGTCGTTCCATCGGATCGAGACCGGTTCGAACCACGTCGCCCAACTCGCCGCGCCGTGGCTGCTGTTCCTTCCACAACCGGTCGCCGGGATCGGCGCGTCGATGATCATCCTCACGCAGGCGTACCTGATGCTGTCGGGCAACTACGCGTGGCTGAACTTCGTCACCTTGATCCTCGGCTTCGCCGCGATTCCCGATACGTGGTTCGACGCCGTGGGCATCACGGTCGGCTCCCAGCCCACGACCACGACATGGTTCGAGTGGCTCGTCGTCGCGTTCACCGTCGGAATCGTCCTGCTCAGTCGGAAGCCACTGCTCAACCTGTTCAGCCGCAACCAGCGGATGAACTTCTCGTACAACCGGTATCACCTGGTGAACTCGTACGGCGCTTTCGGCAGCGTCACACGCCACCGGCGTGAGGTCGTCGTCGAGGGTTCGATCGACGGTGAGTCCTGGCACGCGTACGAGTTCCGGGCCAAGCCCACCGACCCCGATCGTCGCCCGGGACAATTCGCGCCGTACCACCTCCGACTCGATTGGATGATGTGGTTCCTCGCGCTGTCGCCGCGCTACGGGACCGGCTGGTTCGACCGCTTCGTCGACCGGCTGCTCGACGCGGACGCGGCCACGCTCGCGCTGCTGGCGAATGATCCGTTCGACGGGCGAGCACCGATGATGATCCGGGCACGCATCGTCGACTATCGCTTCGCGACACGCGACGAACGTCGTGAGACGGGGCATGTCTGGATGACCGGACGATCACGGGACCTGCTCGGACCGGTCACGCAGGATCGCGGGACGCAGCGCGGTGGCTGAACTCGCAATCAGGTACCGACGTCGACCTCGGGCACTTCCAGATCGAGACGTCCGTCGTTGTCATCGTCGGACACGACGAGGAACGCCCCGGCGGCCACTTGCGGTCGGCGTCCATACCGGGGAGTACCCCGACGGGCGCCGCTTCATTCGGACGTGCCACGACCGTCGCACGCTCGGGCGAAGCGTGCTCGGTGAAGATCTCGGGTACCGACGCCTCGAATGACCAACGGTGATCTCGGGGTACGAGCGTCCCGTGCTCGCTCCCTCACTTCGCATCGCAGTCCTCGGTCCCGCGCGCTTCGGCATCGGTGAGCCGTTCGCGGGTGGGCTCGAAGCGCACACCGTCACCACCGCCCGTGCGCTGATCGGCGGCGGACATGACGTCACCGTGTTCGCCGGTCCGTCCACCGCGACGACCCCGTCGGATCTCGACGTCGTCCCCATCGTCGACGATCTCGGGGATTTCAGCACGTGCACCCGCCTGGACACGACCGTGTCCGCCCGTGTGCGCGCGGCGATGGAGTACGGCTACGAACGCGTCCTCCGCTTCATCGATGCCGACGGCGCGTATGACGTCGTGCACAACAACTCCCTCCATCACGCCCCGGTCGACCTCGACGGCGAGACGCGCACGCCCGTCGTCCACGTACTGCACTGTCCACCGTTCGACGAACTCATGGACGCCCACCAGAGGCGGGCGACTCGGCTTCCAGATCCGACCGAGAATGTCATCGCGGTGTCGTCGTCGCTCGCTCGGCAGTGGGACGGTGTCGCCGGTCGCACCGTGTGGAACGGGATCGACACGCAGGTCTGGAGGCCCGCCGTCGATGTTTCCCCCCGCGACGAGAGGTGTATCTGGGCCGGGCGGATCGTGTCCGAGAAGGCTCCGCACCTCGCCATCGATGCAGCCCGCCGGACGGGACGTCCGATCGTCCTCGCCGGCCCGATCCAGGAGCCGCGCTACTTCGACGACGAGATCGTGCCGCGGCTGGCACCGGACGCGGTGTACCTCGGTCATCTCGACAACGCCGCACTCGTCTCGCTCTTCTCGACGTCGCGCGTGGGCGTGGTCACACCTTGCTGGGAAGAACCCTTCGGGCTGGTGGTCGCCGAAATGCTGGCGTGCGGAATGCCGGTCGCTGCGTTCGCGCGCGGTGCGCTCCCCGACATCGTCGTCTCCAGCGTCGGCGCCCTGAGCCGTCCGGACGACATCGACGATCTGGCGGACTGCATCGAGCGGGCCAGTGGACTGTCCTCGTCGGAATGCCGTGCCCATGCCGTCACGCATCTCTCGACGGATCGCATGGCGCGCGCGTACGAGCGGTGCTATCGACATGCCATCGACGACGTGCCACAGGCGCTCGCGATGTGAAACGGCGGGTGGTCAGCGCACCGTCGGAGAGCCCACGACGATGCGAACACTCCCAGGGTGCCAGTCGATCAGGCCGAGGTCGCGGAACGCCGACAGCCACCCCCGCATCGGCCAGTGGCCCCACTTCTCGTGGAAGATCGTGGCGTTGGCCACGATCTCCTCGAGGTGATCGACCGGAGGCGACCCCACGGGATGATGCTGGTGGAAGGCGAGCGCTTCTCCGTCGGCCCAGAGCCGAATGCCGTGTTCGGCCAGCGTGTGGGCGAAGTCGGTGTCCTCGCCTCCGTAGCCCCGGTACCGCTCGTCGAATCCGCCGACCTCGTCCCAGTCCTGGCGCCGGATCGCAAACGACAGCGACCAGAAGAGATCGGGCGTCGACAGCGTCTCCATCGGCTGCGCCGGTCGAGGACGACCGTCGTGGAAATGACCGACCCGTGTCAGCGAGTCGACCGACCAATCATCGATGTCCGTCTCGGGCGGCAGGTAGCCGACGGGGCCCGACCACACACCGCCGTACCGCGTGACCCGGTGGACATAGGTGGGGACCAGACGCGGCGAGGGCAAACAGTCGACATCGAGAAAGATGATCACGTCGGCATCGACGCTGCGCGCGCCGAGGTTCCGAGCCGCGGCGATGGGCAACGGGTCGTCGTCGGCCACGACGTGGCGAACCACGACCTCCGGACCGTCGTCGACGCGATCGCCACCCATGTCGACGATGACGTGGGCGGCTCCCCGTGCATTCCGCTGCACCCATTCGCGTTGCCGCGTGAGATGCGCGCGTCGGTGACGGGCGACGGTCACGATCGCGACGGGCAGGGGTGTGGTTGGCCGCATGTGCTTCTCGGTGTCGATCCGCGCGCAGGTCGCCAGGTGTCCGACGCGCGTGATGGATCTCGTTTTCCTACCCAGGGATGGATGTTCCATTCGTCCGACCGGAAGATGTCGCCGACGCGAATCGCTCACACCCATCGCGGGTACCTGCCCGCTCCACGATTCTGAGGAGTACGACATGACCGAGAACGATCCAACGGCTGACGACAAGAGTGCCGCCGATCCACAGTCGCCCGAACGAGGGACCGACAGTCGCGTCGAGGACTGGCACGGCCAGTCGGTTCAACGCGACACCGAACTGGCGGACGAGCTCGTGGACGACCCCGACGTGGACGACCCGGCAGCGGAGTTCGAACGACGTTCCGACGGCGAGGCCACGCAGGCTGCCCGCCACGGCCGGCACATCGATCCGGAACAGGGAGAGTCCGCCTACCAGGAGGGCTCGTGAGGGGTCCGGAGACGGGCAGGACCCGATAGCCGGAACCGGCATCCGATGCCGCCCATCGGCTA